>NZ_SSOE01000041.1:0-125592 GCF_029871175.1 Pseudomonas sp. BN607 | reverse complement strand
CTGTGGGAGCGGGCTTGCCCCGCGAAGAATCCAACACAGTGCATGGCACGGGCTTCGCCCGTGTTCGCGGGACAAGCCCGCTCCCACAGNNNNATTGCGCTAGATTCTAGAAATTGAGCAAGCCAGTTGTTTCCCCAGGTACTGCATCAGCCTCAAGCCTGCGGGGTACCTGTGGGAGCGGGCTTGTCCCGCGAAGAATCCAACACGGTGCATGGCACCGGCTCATCCGGTGTTCGCGGCAAAAGCCGCTCCCACAGGATTGCCCAAAGCCTGGATTCTGAACAAGCTCATGAACCCGTGCGCAACAGCCCCTGCAGGCTGGCCAGGATGGCGTTGGAATCATAGGGCTTGCGCGTTACCGGGACATGCTGCAGATGCTCGGGAATGCTGATGCCGTCGCCATAACCGGTAGCGAACAGGAACGGAACCTGCCGTCGGAGCAGTTCATCCGCCACTGACATGGAGGTACCGGTACCCAGGTTGACATCCAGAATCGCGGCATCCGGCGTCCGGTCGGCAAGCAGCCGAATGGCTTCGTTCTCGGAGCCGGCGGTGATCACGTCCTTGATCTGCGCATCATTCAGAATTTGCTCCAGGCCAACGGCAATTACCAGTTGGTCTTCCAGTATCAATACACACAAACCGTTACGGGCGGCAAAGGCATCTGCTGCACGTGCGATGGGGGCGACGTCGCTGGCGGGCTCGGCTGCTTCGGCCACGGTAAGGTGTTTGGCCGGTATCCTGAACAACCCCTGCAGGCCTTCGGGGTGGTACTCCACTGCGCTGGTGCCGCCAAGGTCGAACGGGATGCTGCGATCGATCAGCACCGAGCCAAAGCCGCTGCGACTCGGCGGCCGCACCATCGGCCCGCCGCTTTCACGCCAGGCAATGGCGCATGCGCCAGCTGGATCGATGCTCCAGCCCACGGAAAGCGTGCCACCGCCCCGCGAGAGCGCGCCGTATTTTGCAGCATTGGTTGCCAGCTCATGCAGCACCAAGGCCATGACCGAATAGGCGCGGGCATCGAGGATCACGTTCGGACCCTGCAATTCGATCACGCCTGCCGCAGTGCGGTAGGGCGATAGCTCGGCCTCCAGCAGTTTGGCCAGACGCCCGCCGCCGTCGCCTCGCACCACCTGGTCATGCGCGAGGGACAATGCCTGGATGCGCCCCTTCAGCGTCGCCACATAATCCTGCAGCGTCTGGCTTTCCGTCGTTGGGTGGGCAACCAGGGCGCCGATCAGCGAAAGGATGTTCTTGACCCGATGGTTGAGCTCTTCATTGAGGATGCGCTGGCGCACCTCGGCCTTGGAGCGCTCGCTGGCCAGCAACTCGCTGTTGTACAGCACCACCTCGACGATGGCAGTACGGATGGCATCACCAAACTGACGGTCCTGCTCGGTCCACGGTAGCGACTGCTGGTGAACGGTTTCTTTCCAGATGGCGAAACTCTTGCGTGGCGTGAGGCGGTCGCCCAGCGCGCCGCTGTGGTAGGTCTTTTTCGGGTCTCCGGCCCAGTCGAGCGTCTCGATCACTTCCTTACGGAAGAAGATCAGGTAATCCCTGGGGTGCTGCGACATCGGAATGATCAGTACGCCTGACACGTCGGTGAAGTACGCCTGCGCGGCAGGCAGCACCATCGACAGGCGGTTGGACGCCCAGGTGCGGCCCTCGCTGACCATGCTGGCCAAGCCCAGTAGATCGGGGACGGCCGACTTCGGTGGGGCCAACCCGACGGACGCCCAGCGGCCCTGCAGCGACATCCCGATGCCGTCACAGGGAATCAGCGACATCAGCCGCGGCAGGCGTGCGTGGAAGAACCCGTCGATGTCAGCGGCCTGGTTGGCCTGCCGCATCAAGCTGTCCAGCGCTTTGTGCACGTGCACGGCGGCTTCAAGCTTTTGCCGGCTGCGCAGCGTCTCGATGTGCAGCGAGAAGAACTCGCCGAACATTTCCGCTGCTACCCGTTGCCCCATGGACAGGGTGCGCGGTGCATAGTGGTGGCAGGCGATCATGCCCCACAGCTCGCCGTCGACAATCACCGAAATCGACATGGACGCGCCCACGCCCATGTTGCTCAGGTACTCGCAGTGGATGGGCGAGACGCTGCGCAGGTGGGCGTAGGAGAGGTCGAGCGGCTCGCCCGAAGGGTCGAGTACCGGTTCGATGGGCACCGTCTTGAACTGGGCATCGGAAATCACCCGGATCCGGTTGCGCAGGTAGAGCGCGCGAGCCTGCTGGGGGATATCGGAAGCCGGAAAGTACTGGCCCATGAAACTTTCCAGGTCACTGCGCTTGGCTTCTGCGACCACCTTGCCGGCACCGTCCGCGCCCAGCTGGTAGATCATCACCCGGTCATAACCGAGCACGGCGCGGATGAACCGTGCGGCATCGCGAAACAGCTTGCCGGTCTGGTCGATTTCACGCAGCTGGGCGATCAGGGTGCGCGCCAGCTCCACGGGCTCCGCGATGCCGGCGTCGGCGGGCTCGAACTCGAGGATCGCCGAACCTTTGAATAGATGGGCTGCGATATCGAAGGCCTGACCGTTGGCCAGCTGCACACCAAAACTGAGGGCTGGCCGCGAGGCTTCCCGGGTCCGTGCCAGCGCGTTGCGCAGGGTATGGGCGATCTCATCACCCAACATCGCCTGCAGCTTCTGGCCGTTGATGTCCCCGGTTATCCCAAGCATCTGCGGGACGTTGGCCGAATGGCGCAAGACCACCGTCGCCGTGGCATCGCAGGCCAGCAGGCAACCGTGAGGCTGGATGCTGCCAGGGATCTGGATCGGCTCGCGGTCGCAGTTGGTCAGGTTTACTTGAGTGTCGGAGGTCATTTGGCCGGTGCCTGAGGATAAATGAGCGATTGCCAGGTATGCGCAAAGGCGCAATCTTCGTCAGCCTAGCAGGCATCATGATTGTGGGTATAGCCTGTCCAGCAACCTTGGCAGAGCTAGGACAAGCAAGGCCAGCTAAAGGTGCCAAACCTTGAGGGTGAACGCTTGCTGCAGGCACTCAGGGAATGGGTTGGCGGCCCCGTCCATGAATCAGAATGCCTCGGTTACTGGCCTCCTGAACGCCAGGCGGGCTCGGCCAAGCGTTCGACGAAGAATTCCGCCAGTGCCTGCACTTTTCGCGGCCGACTACGTGCCGAGGGGGTGACGAAATACAGCCCGCCCTGGGTCATGCTCCATTCGGGCAGAACCCGTGCCAGGCGGCCATCAGCCAGGTATTCGGCGCTAATGAACTCCGGCAGCTCGGCGATCGCCAAGCCTGCCAGCAAGGGGGCAACCAGGGCATCGGAGTTGGTAACCCGAAGCGGCCCACGCGGGGTCACATCCTGTTCCGTGCCGTCGTGGTGGGTAAAACGCCACAGTTGGCTGCGGGCGCGGTAGGCGTAACTCATGCAGGCATGGTCGGCCAGTTCACGCGGGTGCGCGGGGTGGCCATGCGCGGCAAGATAACCAGGTGACGCCACCAGGTTCTGGGTGACCGAACAGATACGCCGCGCCACCAGTGACGAGTCGGGCAGTGCGGCAATGCGCAGTGCGGCATCGAAGCCATCTGCCACAAGGTCAACTGTCGAGTCGGACAAATGCAGGTCGAGTTCCAGCCCTGGGTAACGCGCCAGCAACTCAGGTAATAACGGCGCGACCCAGCGCAACCCGAATGACATCGGCACTGCAAGCCGCACCAGGCCACGGGGCTGCACCGACAGCTCCAGCGCCTCGCTTTCGATTTCCTCTGCCTGGCGATAAAGCGTGCTGGCTTGCTCGACCATGCGCTGGCCGAACTCGGTCAGCGACAGCTGGCGAGAGGTGCGGTTGAACAAGCGCCCACCCAGGCGTTCCTCCAGCCGGGTGACAGCGCGTGAAACGGTGGGGACCGACACCCCCATGGCGCGTGATGCTGCCGCGTAGGAGCCTTCTTCAGCCACCTTGGCAAACATCGCCAACCCTTCGAAATCCGGAATTCTTGCCATTTCATTTCTGCAATGATGGGTTTCAAATGATTCTATTTTGAAAGCAGTGGTAAGTCGATACGCTTCTCCCCACAGCAACTCACCAACCTGAAGGGAGAAACACCATGAGCAAGAAACTCGAAGGCAAGATCGCACTGGTTACCGGCGGCACTACCGGTATCGGGCTGGCCACCGCCAAACGCTTTGCCGAAGAAGGCGCGCACGTCTACATCACCGGCCGCCGTCAGGCGGAGCTCGACAAGGCGGTGGCGCTGGTTGGCAACGCCACCGGGGTTGCGGTGGACTCCACTCGCCTGGACCAGCTCGATGAACTGTATACCCGTATCAGCCAGCAGCATGGCCGCCTTGACGTCCTGTTCGCCAACGCCGGCGGCGGCTCGATGCTGCCCTTGGGCGACATCACCGAGGCGCACTATGACGATACCTTCGATCGCAACGTGAAGGGTGTGCTGTTCACCGTACAAAAGGCACTGCCGCTGCTGGCGCGCAATGCCTCGATCATTCTGACCGGCTCTACGGCGGGCAGCTCCGGCACTGCGGCGTTCAGTGTGTACTCGGCTTCCAAGGCCGCCGTGCGCGCCCTGGCCCGCAGCTGGATCCTGGACCTCAAGGACCGCGGCGTACGGGTCAACACCCTTAGCCCCGGTGCTACCCGTACACCTGGCCTGGTCGACCTCGCGGGCCCGGATGCGCAGCAACAGCAGGGCCTGCTCGACTACCTGGCAGCGCAGGTGCCGCTGGGCCGGGTAGGGGAACCGGTGGAAATCGCCAATGCGGCGGTGTTCCTGGCCAGTGACGACGCCAGCTTCGTCAACGGCGCCGAGCTGTTCGTCGATGGTGGTCAGGCGCAGATCTGACCGGCAGTGCGGTGGCAACGAAGGCGGCGCATGCCGCCTTTCGCCCATGGAGAACATTTGTGCTCCTGCCCGGAAGCGCTTGTAGGCAAGCTGCAATCAATGGTCTCATCGCGCGCCAGAGCCTACTGGTATTGAACGATGAACCGCCCACTGTTTGTTTCCATCGATGGCCCCAAGGGCACCGGCAAGACCACACTGCTGGAGGCCGTGACCCAAGCCCTGAGGCTGCACGGGCACAAAGTGGTTCGCCTGTGCGAGAAGAACAACGACCCCTACCGCAGCGAAACCATGGTGCTGGTCAACCGGCTCGCCAGAAGCCCCTGCCAGGATCTGGAATACCAGGTTTGCGAACGTTTTGCCGAAAGCCGGGCCTGGATTTCCCGCACGGTGCTGCCCAGACAGCCCCTTGATAGCATCATCCTGATCGATCGCTGGTATCCCTCTGACGCCGCATTTCGCCGTACCGTGCCGTTTGCGCAGATCTTGCAGCTGAACCTTGAGCGCGGCGTGCAAGTGCCGGATCTGCATATCGGTGTTGTCACCGCCCCTGAAACTTCATGGGCAAGGGCCGCGGCGCGCAACCGCGGGCTGGGCAGTACGGTGATCCACAATCTGGATGAACAGGCTGCGTGCACCGAAGCGTTCGAGCGGGCGGTCGTCGAGCATGGCTGGCTGCTGTGCCGAAACGAAGGCACCATCGACCAGGCAACGCGGCAGCTGGCAGGCGAAATACAGGCAGCCGCCGTTCGTTGAAGGCGGGCGCACCCTGGGGCGCCACCCGCAGGCAACCTGGTCAGCCTGAGACCGTGCGCTGATGGGGTCTGCAACAACGAATGGTTCATGCCTCCATCGACGAATGATGCCCGGTGATCAGCCATTGATCGTCGATCCTTTCAAAGGTGAACAGAAACCGCGCCGGCACCACGCGCTGCTGGCCTTTGTCACGGTAAACAAACGTGTAGAGCCCGCCGACGACCACGGTACCCAGCTTGCGGCTCACTCGTTTCTTGAACACCTTGATGTCACACACCAGGCCGTCATTGCTCAGGAAATTGTCAAAATAGTTTCGGCGGCTGTCGGCGCAGTCCCGTACCTGGTTGGACAGGGTGGGTACCAGGATGGCGTCGGACGCATAAAGGGCCAGCACTTGGTCTACGTCACGCGTGGCCACCGTTGCGGCCCATTGATAGAGCGCGGCCTTGGCACCTGCCAGGCAGGCCAGTTCGGTGTCGGCGTAGGGTTCAGCGTTGACGGGGTAGGCGGCGGTTGCGCTCATGGGGGCTTACCTGAGGTTGAAACGGATAAGTGGCAGGTTGATGCCTGCGTGCGGTCATGTGTTATAACATAACATTTCCGCTACAGGTTCCGGATCATGATTTTCAAGCGCAGGCAATGGGCAGGCGGTAGCTCTGGGGAGGTTCGCTCATGAGCGATATCCTTGTCAGGAATGCCCGGCTGGTGAACGAAGGCAAGGTGTTCGATGCCGATGTCCTGGTTGCCCACGGGCGAATCGAGAAAATCGCCAGCAGCATCGAGGGTGCGAGCGCCAACATCGAAATCGATGCCCAAGGGCGCTGGCTTGTGCCTGGGATGATCGACGACCAGGTGCACTTTCGCGAACCCGGTGCAACGCACAAGGGCAGCATGGCCAGCGAGTCGCGGGCTGCTGTAGCCGGAGGCATTACCAGCTTCATGGACATGCCCAATACCCATCCGGCGACCTTGACCCTGGCAGCCCTGGATGACAAGAAAGCCCGCGCGGCCGCGTCCTCGGTTGCCAATTACGGCTTTCACTTTGGCGTGAGCAAGGACAACCTTGAGACCGTCGCCCGGTTGGACCCGCGGCAAATCGCTGGGGTGAAGGTATTCATGGGGGCCTCCACCGGGGACATGCTGGTCGACGACCCCAGGGTACTTGAGCGCCTTTTTGCCTGTGTGCCGACGGTGCTGCTGGCGCACTGCGAACACACGCCCTCCATCCTTGCCAACGAAGCACGTTGCCGTGAGCAGTTCGGTGATTTCATTCCGGCGGCCATGCACCCGCTCATACGCGATGCGCAAGCCTGCTGGCGCTCCTCCAGCCTGGCCGTCGAGCTGGCGAACAGGTTCGGTACCCGCTTGCATGTGCTACACCTGACCACGGCCATGGAGCTGGCGTTGTTCGCGCCTGGCCCGTTGGCCAGCAAGCTGATCACGGCCGAGGTGTGTGCGCACCATCTGCTGTTTGACGACCGCGACTATGCAAGCCTGGTCAACCTCATCAAATGCAACCCGGCGATAAAGACCCGCGCCGACCGCGACGCATTACGCCAGGCACTGCGGGAAGACCGCATTGATGTGATCGGCACCGACCATGCCCCGCATACCCTGGCAGAGAAAAACCGGCCCTACGCCAGCGCGCCTTCCGGCCTGCCGCTGGTGCAGCATGCGCTGCCAGCGCTGTTCGACCTGGTCGCGGAGGGCGTGCTGCCGGTGACCCAGCTGGTCCGTAAAACCAGCCATGCGGTGGCCGACCTGTTCGCAATCCAGGAGCGCGGCTACTTGCGTGAAGGCTACTGGGCAGACCTTGCGCTGGTCGAACACCTCGAAGTGCCACGGCCGGTCAGCCTCGATCCGGTACTTGCCCATTGCCAGTGGACGCCCTTCCAGCACCACCGGCTGGGTCACCGCATAGCCACGACGATTGTTTCCGGCCAGCTGGCCTGGCATGAGCACGAGCTGCACACGCATTGCCAGGGTTTGCCACTGGGGTTTCATGCACAGCGGCGCTGAGCCTCGACCTACTGACGCGAGAATGACGGCAATGACTGAACACGATCTGCTTTGCATGCCAGAAGCGGCCTATATGAATGCTTCCCAGCTGGCGTTTTTCCGCGACCTGCTGCTGTCGCAGCGCACCGAGTTGCAAGCGCGGATTTCCAGCGAGTTCGAACTGATGCGCACGTTCGAACCCAGCAGCGACCCTTCGGACCTGGGGACTGTGGAGGAGCAACGGCAATGGCAGCTGCGCCTGCTGGAGCGGGAGAAAAAGCTGCTGGACAAGATTGACGAAGCCTTGGAACGCATAGCCCGGGGTGAGTACGGGTGGTGCAGGGACACGGGCGAACCCATCGGCCTGAAGCGGTTGCTGCTGCGGCCGACAGCCACGCTGTGCATCGAGGCGAAGGAGCGCCAGGAGCGCAGGGAACGGCACATTCGCGAGGATTGACTAGGGCTGCCGGGCCAGTGTTCGCGGGCTCGGCCGTTACGATGAGGAGGGGGCTGCGAGTCTTTTGCGTCCAGGGCATGCACAGCGCCACCCGGTGCGCCACGCCGCCTCGCCTCGTCGGGCGATCCCTGCCAAGCGCATGGAGTACAGGTGTACTCCATGCGCTTTTTCTGCTCAGGGCCGGTCCTTGAGGGTCTCGAAGGCTTTGACGCGCTTGATCAGGCTTTTCTGGCTGGCCGAGCTGGCAGTGTTGAACAGGAACGAGAAGTCCGAAGCCAGCGAGGGACTGCCGGCAATCGTCGCGTACTGATGGCACTGGTTGCAGTCATCACCCTGCACGTAGGTTTCCATGGTGGTGTTGGCCACAGGCACGGGGCCCTCGCTGATGAACGGCCCGTAGGACAACGGCACCTGTGCGTTGGCACCCGGTTCCGGGCTGGGTGGGTTGGGGGCAAGGGTCCACAGCACATTGATCAGCTTGTAGTACTGGAACACCGACTGGCCCTGGGTTTGCTGCGCGAAGTTGGCTTGCACTGCGCTGTTCAGGGCCTGCAGGGCACTGGGCACAGGGTATTCACGGGTGGTCTGTACCGGCTGGTCGCGCGGAAAGAGGTCCGTACAATCGCTGTCGGGGTGGTGTTGCTTGCACTGGATACGGGCCACGTTCGGTTTACACTCGGGGCCAGTGCCACATTCGGGGTTGTTGAACGCAAAACCGCCCGGCGGGGTTTGCTGCGGCGGCACCTGGGCCGGTTCGGGCACGTTGTCCACCTGCTCGAACGTGGTCCAGATAAAGTTGGGCGAAGCCTGGGTTTTGTTGATGATATGCAGGCCCACCAGGCCCACCACTTCCTGGGTGCATGCCAGGGTGTCGGGGCGCTTGAGCCAGGCCACGGTGGTGAGGTAGCGCCCGAACAGTTCGGGTTTGCCAGTCAGCACCCGCCAGGCGGCCTTGAGCTCGATCGCGCCCAGTTGCTCCTGCGGCACGGGCGATGGCGGCAGTTCGCGCATCGCTTCACCGATGGGTAGCGACAGCCCCTCGGTTTGGGCGACCTTCAACTGGTTGGCCGCGTCATAGAGCCCGTGGTCGACGATGTAGTCGAATTCGGCCTTGCCTACCTTGCGTTCGAAAAATACCAGGTTGCCCGACTGATCTGTCAGCCAGCCGCCGGACGCTTCCATGACCGGGTCGGGAATGGATGCCAGTGTCCCGGTGGACAGGTGGAAACCGTGCAGGGCGTTGATCGCGCCTTCTGAGGTAGCGTTCATGAATTTGCGAGCGCCCACCTTGAGCGCCTTCAGGCTACTCTGGCTGTTGCAACTGCTCGGTACCAGGGTTTGTACGCCCCAACCGGTGGGCGCGGGCGCGCCTGGCAGAAAGATATCGTTGGCGTCCTTGTAGCTGGCCCACACCGGGGCCACGCTCATCGGTTCACCTGCCGTGGTGGGCACACCGAACTGCGCCAGGGTGCTTTGCCTGTCGGGTTCGCCCGCCAGGCTGGGGGTGCCCGGCCAGCCGGGGTTCACTGGCCAGTTCAAGGCAATGAACAGTTGCCAGCCGAAGCAGTTCATGAACGCCTGGCTGGTGGCATTGAAGTTATTGACCGGCAGAAACCCCCCGCTCGCAGGGTTGAACACCAACTGTTGCTGCACACAGGCATCGGCGTCCGACAGCGGGGCCGCAGCAGCGGGTTGCAGGGTCTGCAGGCAAAGCAGGATGCCGCTTAGCAGCGACAGAAGGCTCAGGCGTAAGCTGGACATCATTGCGCTCCTTGCAAGGCGGTGAAGCCGCACCCGAAGGTGCGGCTGTACGGGAGGGGTCAGGCGCCAGGCACCAGCGCCAGGCCGGATTCCCACGGGTGGTCTGCCGCGCTTACGTTCACGTCTTCGCCCGGGTTCAGTGCACGCACCGTCACCAGGCCGGGTGCTGCGTTGGGGCTGACGGTGATGGTCAGAATGTAGGCTTGAGTGCCACCAGAGTTGGTCTGGCCAGGAATGGCCGACGCGTCGGGCAGGTACTGGGTGACCTGTGCCGTCACCCCAGGGTTGGAGAATTGCACCCTGGCGTTCTGCGCCGTGGTGTCTGCGTCTGCGCCTTGCACCACAAGCACGAACGGGTTGCTGCTACCCGGTGCAAGCCAGGCGGGCAGGTCGGTGGGGGACTGCCCGTAGAACAAGTCCAGTGGCAGCAGCTGCACCGGCCAGGGTTGCCGGCCGGTCTGCCGGTCCTGCACGCACGGGAAGGAGGGCGGTGTGGTAGCAAGCGGCTTGACGGTGACGCTCAGGCCCACCAGCAGTTGCTGGGCGATCACCCACACATAGTTGACCGGCTGGTTGTTGATGGTGATGTCGTTGATCGAGAAACCGGCGCTTTCGGGGACTTCGAACACCGCCTGCAGGATTTGGTCGGAACCGTTGGCGGCCGACTTGGCGGTGCCGCGGGTGATGCGCCAGTACTGGCTTACGTCCTGGCCTTGCGGGCCTTTCCAGCCACTGAAATCGGTAGGTTGCTGCAGGTAGAGGCCAATCGGGTTGGTCAGCGACAGGCGATTTTTCACTGCCGTCGAATTGGCCATGAAGCCGATGTGCGGGTCGGAGTTGCGGTAGTTCTGCCCATACTGCGCGCAGCAGATCAGCGACTGGGCATTCTGGCTGCTGCTGACCGGGCGCAGGATGGTGGCGGCGGCGGCCAGGTACACCTCGGCACTGAGGGTGTTGGGGCCGGAGGTCAGGTGCATCGCACCACCGTATTGCCCGGGAACGCAGACGGTGCCGGCGTTCCATTTGTTGACGGTGTCATAAGCTGGCTGGCCAGTGGTCGGGTCGATGACCGGATCGCCGGCTTTGCCGGTCGGGCAGTCGACGGTGTAGCGCAGGTACAGGTCCTCGAGTTGCACGCTGGGGTCTATGTAGTCGCGGTACAGGCCCAATACTGCCTGCGGGTCGATGCGCCACATGGCCAGGAAGTATGCGGGGTTTTCGCAGGTGAAGGTGATCTTGCGCATGTTGCCGTTGGCATCGCGTACGATCGACCACTCGCAATACTCGTCGAGCCAGCCCCGCGGGCCGGAAGGTGAGAACGCCGTGTACCTGCCGTTCCAGTCGATACTTGGGCAGCGCTTGGCCGGTAGTTGCAGCAGGGTGCCCTGTTTGTCCGGGTCGTATAGCGTGTAGAGGGTGTTGTCGAGGGTGATCTGGCCGCGGTCGGCCAGCTCCATCACCTGGTTCAGGGTCATGGCTCTGCCAAGTTGCGGAACGACCGCTGCACCGTTGTTGTAAAAGAACGTCCACAGCCGGTTGGGGAAGGGCGCCCAGGTGATGGCGGGCGGGGTCACTTCACCGAAACCCTCCACCAGCGGGTTGTAATAGCCAGAGCGAGGCGCGTCGTTCTGGCCCGACCAAGGGTTGCCGATGATCGACGACTCGGTCCAGCCGGTGAGGTCGTTGTTCCAGTCGGTTTCAAACTGCTGCAACTGGTCCTCCAGGCCTAGCTTGTTGTAGTCCTTGGGGGCTTGGCCAGCGGGAGAGGTGAACTGCTTGAAGGGCGTGCTCATGTCGGTTCTCCAGGTGTGTGTGAGGGGGCAGCAGCGCAGCAGCCGGCGACCGCAGGCGGGCCGGCGAGGGTTTGGCGTGGGTCGTCCCACACCAGTTGAGCGATGAAACCGGGCAGGATCCTGTATTCGTCAGGCAGCAGCACGCGGCCACTGTCGAGGTGGGTCACCAGCAGCGACAACTGCACCGCATCATGAGGGCCGAGGCCCAGCGCAGCGGCGTTACGGGCCGCATTCAGAGCGCGCGAAACGCCATGGGTGATGCAGCGGCCCTTGTCGTCCACCAGCCCCATGCCGATGCGGCTGAAGCGCCCCACGTAATGAGGGTTGTCAGCGTTCACATGTTGCGGGGCGGCGTCCGGCTGGTCGAGAAAGACGTCGATCAGGTAGGTGTCATGGGTGCAACGTACATGATCGAACACCACCCACGGCCCTGGCCCTGCGGCGCTTTCCACCGCAGTGGCGGCTGTTGCGCGGTGCTCGCAGCAGGTGCCGGCGGCCACCTTGGACGCGCCGAACTGCGGGGCTACCGGCACACCGTAGTCATAGCCGATGTGCCGGCTGTCCTGGGCCATGTCGCCGAGGGTGGTGTAGCGCCAGGCGTCGGCGCTGGTGAAGGTGAGTTGCGTGGCGTCGCGCCCGGCGAACGGCTGCAGCAGGCACTGGGTGGTGTACTGCGCTTCGGGGTGGGCCCTGATCCACACTTCGAGCATGCGGTCGATATTGGCGTGGTAAGAGCAGAACACCGGGTCAAAGGCGGTGTAGGCGTTATCGGCCATGTCGCCGCCGATCCAACCGTGATAGTTGTCATGGGGTTGCTCGTACAGGCCGTCGAAGTTGAGCGTGCGATTGGGGTACAGGCTGTCTTGCTGGGGCGGGTCGAACACCGGAATGTTTGCCCAAGGGTAACCGGGTACTCCCTGTGGCTGGCTGAAACAGGTGAACTTCAGGGCATCCACCACCTGTTGCTGGAAGATCCGGCTCATGCCGTACAGCCGAGCGCGGTCAAAGCGCGAGTCGTCACCGTGGGTGTAGAACAACGGGTTGCGTTGCACATAGCGGCAGTCCACGCCGCTGACCGCAGCCCGGGAGCACACCTTGGAACAACCATCCTTGGCGGCCGCGTAACGCAGTGGGTTGGGCCGGGTCTCGCCGCTGTGCGGGTGCACGTAGGTTTCGTCGAGAAAAGCCTGCGGCAGGCCGGCTTGTGGGCTACCGTCGACGCTGGCGTCTTCGGCCATCCAGTCCCAGTAGGGGATGGCGCAGTCGATCAGTTGCTCCAGGTACAACAAGTACGCACGGTGCCAAAGGGCAAACGCTTCCTGGTAATGCAGGCACCAGTTGGTGTGGATGTAGGCGTAACGTTGCCAGGGCGCGTTGCTGTCGGGGTTGCCCACCTGCATGACATCGTCCAGGCGGGCGCGGTACAGGTTCAGTTCTTCGACGCTCAGCGCGCGGATGTCCTGCCTTACGCGCTTGACCGGTTGCGGCAGGTCTGGTGGTGGGATGCGTTCGGCCAGGTCGAAGGGCGAGCTGGCGTCCAGACGCCAGCCTTGGTTGACCCACAGCCTGAAGGTTTCCAGTGCATCGATCGGCCAGAACTGCTGCTGGTCGAGGGTCAGCGGCATGTTGCGGGAGGCCAGGTGCTGGTAGATGGTTTCTGACCAGGTCTTGACCGAGTCCGGGTCGTCCAGGAAGACGAAGTAGCCGTTCATGCACCCGGCCCAGGAGGCCGCCACGGCCGCGCGCTGCTCGGCGGGAATCCAGTAGGGGGCACTGAAAAGGCCGTGGATGTCGGCAGTCCATGTAGGTTTTGCAACGATCATAAGGTCCCTCTCATGCGCCCCGCAGGCCATCTTTGGCCGGGCTGCTAAGCTCAGTTGATGGTAGAGGTCCGGCGCGCAGGAATCGTGCAAATTGCCCCGCTCTTGCGGCGAATTCATTGCAGTTTTTCAAGGAAGACACAGCGAAAATGACAGACGCCATGGATCTGAAAATTCTGGGCAAGCTGCAAAAGGATTGCAGCCAGAATCTGGAGCTGCTCAGCGACAGCGTCGGGCTGTCTTCCACCAGTTGTTACCGGCGGATCAGGCGCCTTGAGAGTGCCGGTATCATCAAGGCCAAGGTCGCGATACTGGACGAGCGCAAGCTGGGCATTCAGGTAACCGCCTTTTTTCTGGTCAAGCTGGACCGCGACAGCAACGACATCGACCGCAGAATGCAGCACATCCTTGCCAGCCACCCCGAGATACAGGACTGCTATTTGATGACAGGCGAGTTCGATTTCGTGATGGTTGCCAAATTTCGCGATGCTGCCGAATACACCGACTATATCTACCGGTTTCTCGACACCTACCGGGATATTCCGATTCGCACTTACTCCTCCACGCTCGTGGTACGGACAGTAAAAAAATCGTATGAGCTGCCGCTTGGAGGTGGGCTTCAGCAGGTTGCCGATGCCTGATGGCTGAGCATGCCGCGAGGCAGCCCGGGAACTTCGCCCAGTGAAGCCAGTCGATAGCTCCTCTCCGGAATTACCCGACTGCCCGAGTGCCATCCTCCATGCCCAGCCAGCGCTTGCTGCCAGCACTGTTTCTTTTGTTCAGCACCTTCGCCGGCCAATGTGCCCTTGCCGGTCAACGCTCGGCGCCGGCGCACAGCAATAAGGCCACCACGCAACTGATCGAGGCTGCTTCGCAGCAGTACGAGCACGGCGAGCTGGACCAGGCAGCCGCAACCCTGGAACGCGCGTTGCAGATTCAGCCCGGCAACCCGGCCACCTTGCATTACCTGGGCGTCCTGCGCCTGGAGCAGGGCCAGTATGACCAGGCCGAAGTGCTGGCGGCGCGCTCCAACCTGCGGGTGGGTAGCAACCTTGCGTTGCGCAATCGCAACTATCAGTTGATCGAAGCAGCCCAGGCTGCGCGGCAGGCGAGGCCGGTGCGTGTCGTCGATCAGCGCCGCTGAGCATGTTGTTCTAGGGGCGAGTGGCAGAGCCTGTGATAATGGTGGCAATTGAAAGGGCCCTGTCATGCTGATCATCTCCAATAACGTGCATCTGCCGGATGCCGAAATCGAACTGACGTACATCCGCGCGCAAGGCTCGGGTGGGCAGAACGTCAACAAGGTGTCCAGCGCCGTGCATCTGCGCTTCGATATCCCGGCCTCATCGCTGCCTGACTTTTACAAGGAGCGGCTGTTGGCCCTGCGTGACAGTCGTATCACCAGCGACGGCGTGTTGATCATCAAGGGCCAGCAGTACCGCACCCAGGAGCAGAACCGTGCTGACGCTCTGGCGCGCCTTGCCGAGTTGATCACCAGTGCCGGCAAGACCGAGAAGAAACGCCGCCCGACAAAGCCGACCCTCGGCTCGAAGACCCGCCGCCTCGAAGGAAAAGCCAGGCGCAGCACTGTCAAGGCGGGGCGGGGTAAGGTTGAGTTCTAGGGTCTGTATGAAATATCTCGAGAACAGGCTCAGGCGATCTCTTGAGCGACCGTAATCAGCACTGGCGGACGGTAAGCGTTGGGCATAGAGGTGTCAGCCTCGATATTCCCAGCGTTTGTCAGATCGAGCGCCGCGCGGGCGGCGCTCGATCTGGCAAGCGCCAAAAATGTAATGCCGAACACTCAGGTTCAGAGCACCTTGAACCCATGGGTGCCGTCGCGCTCGAGTTGCGCAACCAGGCCAAACTCCCAGTCCAGATACCCCTGCATCGCCTCGCGGGGGTTGTCCGTACCCTCGTAAGGCCGCCGGTAGCGATCGCTGCGGGGTACGGCAAGCTGCGTTTCGCCGGTTTCCAGCGGTTGGCCGGCAGCGATCCAGCGGGTGGTGCCGCCTTCGAGCACGTAAACGGGGGTACGGGTGAGAGCCTGCAGGTCGTGTGCGGCGAAGCGCGCCAGCAGGCTGCTGCCGCAAGTCAGCACATAGCGACTGGCCGGTGGCAAATGCTCCAGGGTTTCGGCCAGCTGGGCCCGGATCGACCAGTGGGCACCCGGAATATGGCGCTTGACGTAGTTGGCGCTGGTGGTGAAGTCCAGCAGCACCGTGCCGTCTTCCTGCAGCCAACTGGCCAGTCGCTCGACACCGATGTCGTTGGCGGCGGGCAGTTCGGGCAGGGGAGGCTGCCATTCGCCGATGGCGTTGAAGTCTGCCTCCGACAAGTCGTCGAGCACGGCGACCTGCCAGCCCATCTGGGCCAACCAGGAGGCGCTCATGTTAGCCCGTACACCGTCGTCATCCACTAGCACGATTCGCGCCCCGCGAACGCTGGCCACGTGGTCGGTTTCCTGCACCAGCTGACCGCCCGGCACTGAGCGGCTGCCAGGCAGGTGGCCGGCGTTGTATTCCTCGGGTGTGCGCACGTCGAACAGGTACGTGGTGCGTGTGGGGTCGGCCTGCCAGTCGAGCAGCCCCCCACGCTCCAAGCGCAGCACGCCGGTGCGGTCAGCAACCGCACGCGCCTGGCGCGCAGCGTTGGCGCCATTAGCGGCGCTGACCTCAGGAAAGCGTCGGTCCTGGCCATGGGCCAGCTGTTGTCCGGCCAGGGTCCAACCAATGGTGCCATTGCGCAAGGCAGCGACCGGGTTGGGAATGCCCGCGTTGACCAATGACTGAGTGCCGATGATGCTGCGGGTGCGCCCTGCGCAGTTGACGATTACCTGAGTGTCCGGGTCCGGTGCCAACTCGGCTACGCGCAACACCAGCTCGGCACCGGGCACGCTGATACCGCCAGGAATGCTCATGGTCTGGTACTCGTCGAAGCGGCGCGCATCGAGCACGACCACATTGGCCTTTTCGTCCAGCAGCGCCTGGACCTGCTCAGCGGCAAGCGATGGCGTGTGGCGCACGCTTTCCACCAGTTCGCCGAAGGCCTTGCTCGGTACGTTGACGTCTCGGAACACTTCGCCCCCAGCGGCTCGCCAACCAGCCAGGCCGCCTTCAAGCACAGCCACGTCGCGGTAGCCCAGCGCCAGCAGACGCTGTGCCGCCACGGCGGCAAGACCCTCGCCGTCGTCGTAGACGGTAATGGCGGTATCACGCCGTGGCACGCGGGCAAAAACCTCCAGCTCAAGCTTCGAGAGCGCGATGTTGGCAGCGAACAAGGGATGGGCCTGGGCGAACGGGTCTTCTTCGCGCACGTCGATCAAGGCCAGTTCCTCCTGGGCCAGCAGGGCGCGGCGGATATCGTGGTAACGGCGGGTGGTGACGGAGCTCATGGGGCAAGGTTCTCTTTGGACAGGTCCCAGATATTGGGCAGGCGGGTATTGGAGTAGCCGGAGATAAACGGTTTTTCGCTGCCGTCCTCGGCATAGACTGCGCGCTTGACCGCGCCGATGTTGCCGCCATAGACGTGGATACTGATCGACACCTGGTCGTTGAAGGCATTGCTGACCTGGTGGATGTCGCCAATGCGCGGCGACACCGCTTCGACCTGGCCCGGCTCCAGACGCACTGCCGCGCCGAGAGGCACCAGCTTGCCTTGGGCGTCGCGCTCGAAGCCTTGGGCGACTTCTGCGCCGCGCAGCATGCCGATCAGGCCCCAGACCCGGTGGTCGTGCACCGGCGTCTGCTGGCCTGGGCCCCAGACGAAGCTCACCACCGAGAAGCGCTGGCGCGAGTCGCAATGGACCAAATACTGCTGATAGCGCTGCGGGTCGGGCTGGGCGAGATCGTCCGGTAACCAGTCGTCATGGGCGACCAGCTCGGCCAGCAGTTGCTGGCCGCGATCGAGCAGGGCGGCTTCGTCAGGCCGCTGGTCGAGCACCAGGGCGAGGCGGTCGATGAAATGGCGTAAGCGCTCCGTGCGCAGGTTCTGGGTCATGGTTCAGGCTCGGTTTTTCGGGTTCCGGTTAACCCTAGCAAATCCCCTTTCTATTCTCAAAATGCAAAATAATAATAAGCTAATATGCAAAAAACGCATTTACAGATTCGCTGTTCTGTTTTCAAATCGCCCTCATCAAAGGCATGAGGTTATGCCTAATGTGCATTTCACAGGCCTCAGAATACGCTTTAAATTATAAAAACCATTCGATTAATGCCTTATGGCTATAGATAAACCCTGGACGAGACCGCACGTGCGGATCGGCTCATCTGCCCCAGGAGGGGCATCTGGAGACGAACGTGCGCTATATAAAACACTTGGCTGCCACACTGCTGGCCACTACCTTCAGCCTTGCCGCCGCAGCCCAGACGCTGGTGGTCGGTGATCAGAGCTTCAACGCCCGCGCAGTCATGGAAGCGGCCGGGGTGCTCGACGACTTGCCCTACACCCTGGAATGGAAGCAGTTCACCGCCGGCTCGCCGGTGGCCGAGGCGCTCAACGTCGGCAGCCTCGACATCGGCCTGCTGGGCGATGCTCCGCCGCTGTTTCTGGGTGCCCTGGGCGCACCCATCAAGGTGATCGCAGTCAGCCGGCAGAACCTTGAAGGCGTGGCCATCCTGGCGCGCAAGGATTCCTCGATCCACAGCCTGCAAGACCTGCGTGGCAAGCGCGCGGCGATCTGGAAGGGTTCGTGGAGTCAGCAGTTGCTGTTCAGCGCCCTTGACCAAGCGGGTGTCCCCCGCGATGCCCTGGAGTTGCGCTACCTCAGTGCGTTGGATGCCTCCCACGCCCTGGATGGCGGATCGGTGGATGTGATCGCCACTTGGGAGCCTTACGTCACCCAGCAAGAGCGCCAGGGTGCTCGAGTGCTTGCCACAGCCGAGGGGGTGATCCCGGCGCAGAGCTTCGTGGTGGCCAACAGCAAGGCGGTGGAGCAAAAGCGCGCGCAGATCACCGACTTTCTGCAGCGCCTGAAAAAGGCCCGTGACTGGACCCTCAACGACCCGGCCAACACCGAGGCCTACGCCGATGCCTGGGCCCAGCGAACCCGTGCCGATCGCGACATTGCCCGCTCCTGGTTCGCCCGTGCGCGCACCGACCTGGCACCGCTGAACCCGCAGGTGATCGTCGATGCGCAGAAGACCGTGGACTTCTTCGCCGGGCTTGGCCTTATCAAGCCCTACCCAGCGGCGAACCTGTTCGACACCTCGTTCGGTGCGGCCTTCCAGGCGCCCGCTCTCAGCAACCAATGAAGGGATTCCCATGAGCAAACGACAGATCAAACTCGGCGCCCTGACCATGGGCTGCGGTGGCCCTGGCCGGCACAACCTGTGGCTCGACCCGGAACTGCCTGCCGACGCCAGCGTCAACATCGACTGGTACATCGACATCGCCCGCAAGGCCGAGGCGGCGTTGTTCGACCTCATGTTCATCGTTGACAGCCAGTTCATCACGCCAGGCTCGCCCTCGCACTACCTCAACCGTCTGGAGCCGTTGACCCTGCTCTCGGCCTTGGCGGTCAGTACCCGTCATATCGGGCTGGTCGGCACCCTCACCACCTCCTACAACGCGCCGTTCAACGTCGCCCGCCGGCTTGCCTCGCTGGACCTGATCAGCAAGGGCCGCGCGGGCTGGAACGTGGTCACCAGCGGGGATGCCGGCACCGCCGGCAACTACGGGCTGGACGAGCACTACGACTATGACACCCGCTACGCCCGGGCCCAAGAGCATGTGCACGTGGTACAGGGGCTGTGGCACTCCTACGAGGACGACGCCTTTCCCCGGGATCGTGCCAGCGGCCGCTTTCTCGAGCCCTCTAAACTGCATGCACTGAATCACCAGGGCGAGCACTTTTCGGTGGTCGGCCCACTGAACATCCAGCGCTCGCCCCAGGGCCAGCCGGTGATCTTCCAGGCGGGCGATTCCGAGCAGGGTCGTGACCTGGGTGCCGCCACTGCCGACGTGGTGTTCACCCATGCCGCCAGCATCGAGCAGGGGCAGGCCTTCTACCGTGACATCAAGGGCCGTGCTTTGCGCCTGGGGCGTGACCCGGACCAATTGCTGGTGTTGCCGGGGGCGGAGATCTACGTTGGCGATACGGACGAGCATGCACGAGAGATCGAGCGTCACTACCATCAAGCTGACCACAGCTTTGAACTGGCGTTGAAAGAGTTCGGGCGTAATTTCGGCTGGCATGATTTCAGCCGCTACGACCTGGATGCGCCGTTCCCGCAGGAAAGCCTGGAATACGCCCGCAGCAGCTTCTTCACCAACGCCAAGCGCATTGCCGACCAGGCCCGTGACAAGGGCTTCAGCCTGCGCCAGGCCGTGGCGTTCGGCCGCCAGTTGCGGCCAGGTGCCTTCGTGGGCTCAGCACAAACCGTGGCGGCGAAGATGGCCGATTGGTTCGAGGCGCGGGCGCTGGACGGCTTCAACATCTACATTGGCCACCCGGGGCAGTTCCGCCGGTTTACCGAGGAGGTCGTGCCATTGCTGCAGGAGCGAGGGGTGTATCGCACCGCTTATGAAGGTACCACCCTGCGCGAGAGCCTCGGCTTGCCAATACCACGCTTTACCCGCTAGATCGCCGGGGCCGCTGTGCGGCCCCTGGCGGTTTCAGAAGGTGTAGGTCAGTCGGCCAAAATAATACCCGCCGGTAAAGCCATACGGCGAGTACACCCCGTACCCCTTGACCATGGTCTTGCTGGCTGGCGCCTGGCGCTCGGGGTACACATCGAACAGATTGCGCGCACCGATCGCCAGTTCCAGGTCCTTGGTCAGCTGGTAGCCCAGATCCAGGTCGGTGATCCAGCGCGCCTTGTATTCGCGGTCCAGCGAACGATCGTTGGCGGCATTCACCTCACGCCAGGAGCCGTAACGGGTCAGCCCCAGGTTGACCCGGTAGCGTCCAAGGCGCCAGTTGCCACCCAGGATCAGCTTGGTGTGCGGCTGTACCTCGGTCAGCAGGTTGCGGGCCTGGCGGTTCATCAGCTCGTAGGGGGTGCCGAGGATGTTCACGCTCTGCTTGTAGCTGAGAATCTCGGTGTCGTTCCAGTTGAAGGCCGCCGTCCACTTCACGGCCCCGGCGCCACCCAAGTCTTGATCATAGCTGCCCACCAGGTCCAGGCCCTTGGTGCGGGTGTTGGCGCCATTGGTGAAGTACTGGCCGCCCGAAGTTGAGTCGATGCCGTTGGCCAACAGGGCCTGGGTGACCTCAGGGCCGAGCAGGGTGCCGGTAAGGGTGATGCGGTCGCGAACGTTGATCAGGTAGGCGTCGGCGGTGAAGGCCAGGCGCTCGCTGGGCTGCCAGGCCAGCCCAAGGCTGTAGTTGGTTGATTTTTCAGGTTTGAGCGGTTCGGCACCGAGTGCCTTGGCGGCGGCCGAATCTACCGGCAACACGCCATAGTTGATCGACTGGTACACGCCGTCGACCACGCCGTAGGTGGTGGAGCGGGCGCTGAACAGGCTGTTGGCCAATGAAGGGGCGCGGAAGCCGTTGCTCACCGTGGCTCGTACGGCCAGCTCGGGGGTCAGCTCGTAGCGGGTGGTTAGCTTGCCACTGCGGGTCGCACCCACGCCGCGGTCGTAGTGTTCATAGCGCAAGGCAGCGCCCCAGTACCACTGCGGGAGCGGGTTGAAGCCCACGTCCAGGTAGCCGGCGTAGCTGTTACGGCTGGCGCTGGTGGCCTCGGCCGGGGAGATGCCGTTGGTGACCTGGGCGCCTGAGGCAGCACAGTTGCCGGGTGCCGCGCAGTAGCCGCCGTCTGCCCAGCTGGCCCAGTCGCCGGCCTGCACCTGGTACGTATCGCGGCGTTGCTCGAGGCCCCAGGAAAAGTCCAGGGGCTTTGCCAGGCCTACGTCAAAGCTGCGGCGCAGGTCGAGGTTGCTGGTCAGCTGCGAGCTGACCCAGGTGCCGGACTCGAAATGGTTGGGCGTGGCCTCGCCCAGCGATGGGTTCTGGTTGTTCCAGGTGCCCTGTTCGGCCTCGTTGCGCCCGTAGGTGCTGGACAGATCCCAGTCCCACTCGCCAGCCAGGCCCTTGGCTCCGAATGCCGCCTGGTAGTCGTACTCCTCGATGTACCAGGTGGGCGTGTAGCCGGCCGGTCGCCCGTTGGGCCCGGTGGTGATGGTGTTGACGATGGTCGGCAGGCGGAAGTTCTGGCCCTGCTCGGCCTTGCGGTACGACCAGGTGCTGAACGAGTAAAGGGTCACGTCGTTTTGCAGCGGCAGCTCGGCGTTGTAGCCCAGGGTCAGCAGGTTGATTTTCGGCGTGCCGTAGCCGCCGTAGGTGACCTTGCCGGCGCGCTCCAACGCCTCGGCCTGGCTGTAGCCGTTGGCGCTGGCCTTGTTGTCGTCGTTCTGGCTGCGGGCGTCGAGCGCCAGCTGGAGGACACCCTCGCGGCCAATCTCGAAGCCTTTGTTCAGGCTTTGCTGCACGGTTTGTTTCTTGCCGTCGTAGCCCTGGCCCGCAGTGGTCACGGCAGTGCCGCTGGTATCAGCCTTGAGGATCACGTTGATCACCCCAGCGATGGCGTCAGAGCCGTACTGGGCCGCTGCGCCATCACGCAGCACCTCGACATGGTCGATGGCGCTGATGGGGATCAGGTCCAGGTCACTGGGGGCGGCGCCGGCGTTGATCCCGCTGATGTTCAGGGTGGCGCTGGTGTGGCGGCGCTTGCCGTTGACCAGCACCAGCACCTGGGCGGCGTTGAGCCCACGCAGGTTTGGCGCGCGGGCCATGCCGCTGGCGTCCCAGCCGGTTTTTTCCGGCAGGGTCAGCGACGGTACGCTGACGCTGAGGGCTTCCATCAGGCCTGGCTTGCCGGTTTCCTGCAGCTGCTTGGCGCTGATCACGTCGATGGGCACCGGGCTGCTGGTGACAGTACGTTTTTCACTGCCACGGTTGCCGGTGACGATCACCGTGCCCAGGGCTTGGGCGGCAGGTTCGTCGGCCAGTGCCGGCGCGGTATGCAGGCCGGCGGCGAAGGCCATGGTGAAGAGCGGGGCAGTGGTAAAGGCTTGCTTCATGCACGCAGTTCCTTGTCTGGCTTGGCGGGCGCGCTCAGGGCGCCTTGGCCGCGATTGCGTCGATTTCCACCAGCGCGCCCGGCAGCGGCAGCGCCACCACCTGGATGGCCGTGCGGGTCGGTGTGCGGGGTTGCTCGGCGGTGGCGAAGAACTGGCTGTAGGCCGCTTGCAACCCGCTGAAGTCAAGAGCGCCGCCGTTGGCCGGGTCGCCTACCAGGAACACCCGTAACTGAACGATGTCGCCTACATCCAGGCCCTGGCTTTGCAGCGCCGTGCGCAGCTTGTTCAGCACTGAACGGGTCTGGGTTTCGGTGTTGCCGAACGCCGCGATACTGCCTTTGGGCGCCTTGGCGTCGGCCACATCCGGCAAGGTGCCGCTGACGAACGTCAGCTGGCTGCCGGCCGGCACTGTGACCAGTTGCGAGATGGGGAAGTTGGAGCCAGGCGGGGCGACCCGCTTGATGGCATCGGCATGGGCATTGAGGGTCAGCGACATGAGCACTCCGGCAAGCAGAAGAAGACGAGGCATGCTGTGGTTTCCTTGACGATCAGGCGGCTGCGCCGCGGGTGGTCTGGTTGGCATGGCGGGCGATCAGGCCGACTACCCGGCGGGCGGATTCCGCCGCGCTGTTCTGCCAGATGCCCACGCCGCCATGGGCCAGGGCATCGCTGGCCAGCCAGGTTCGGCCCTGGGCCTGGTTGAGCAGGTCGTAGCCGGGCTGGGCGACTTCGTCGTGGACGATCCACGGTGCTTCGCTGAAGGGGATCTTCGACCAGTTGACTACCACCGGCCGGCGTAGCTTGTGGCTGTGGCCGGGGTGCAGCGATTCCACCGCCTGGCGCGACGAAGCGACCTGGGCCTGCAGCGACTTGCTGGCAAACTGCTGCGCCACCTCGCCGGTGTTGTAGGTGGCGACCAACACCCCCTGGGCGCTGTTGAGGTGGTCGCTGGGGTACCAGAGGGTGCGTGCTTCGTGGTTGATGTAGCTGAGGCCGCCGTAGATCTGGAAATCCGTTTCCCAGAAGCGCGGCGATTGCCAGGCGACCTTGTTGGCCTTGTCGCCTTCGGCGGTGGCGATGGCCTGCTTGAATGCCGTACTGAAATTGTTCGGCAGTTTGGCCAGCAGCGGCAGGGGCAGGGTGACGATGGCGTAGTCCGCCTGCTCGATGTGCTGCTGCCCAGTCTTGCGATCACGCCATACCACCTTGGCGCCGTTGTCAGCCGTTTCCACCCCCAGCACCTCGGCGCCCAGGCGCACGCTGTCCTTGACCTGGCGGAAGAATGCTTTGGGAATCTGGTCCATGCCGCCGACCGGCTGGAACATGGTCGAGGAGAACTCGGGAATCTCGTCGAACACCAGCGGCAGTAGCAGGTTGCTGTCGAGCAGTTGATCCAGGGGCACCGGCTGGCGCTGGACCGGGGTCTGGTCCCCGGCGCCGGCGAAGCGGGTATAACCAGCGCGCACCGAACCGCGGTATTGCTGCTGGCTATCCAGGTCGCCGTAGACCTTGAGAAAGTCCAGCAGGGCCTTGCGCTGGCCGCTGCTCAGCTCGGCGTCGAGGCTGTTGCGGTTGACACTGCGCGCCAGCAGCTCGCTGAAGTGCCCGCGGGTGTCGTTGACCGCCTGGCGCAGCAGCAGTGGTGGGCGGGCCAGGTCAGGCTGGGCCAGGGCATTGCGACTGCTGTTGACCAGCACTTGCAGCTCCACGCCCAGTTCGCGGCAGTAACCGAGAATGGTCAGGTGATGGCTGGGCAGGCGTGCAGCGCCAGCGTTGAAGAAGTGGCCCGGGTCGAACTCGACGTTTTGCGAACTGCCGTCGTTATGCTCGATGCGGTCGCCGTGGCGCAGGGTCCAGACTCGGCCACCGACGCGCTCGCGAGCTTCCAGCACGGTGACCGAGAAGCCGGCCTTGCGCAGCTCGTAGGCGGATACCAGCCCGGATATACCGGCGCCGACAATCACCACGCGCTTGCCGTTGCCGCCGTTGGCGGCCAGTTGCAGGGGCTGGAAGGTGGCGGCCAGGGCATTCTGGCCAAGCGCGCCGAGGGCTGCCGAATAGCCGCCAATGGCGGCGAGGCGGGTGATCAGATCTCTACGGGACAATCCCATGTCGCATGCTCCGAAAAGGTTGGGTTCGGATGTGCGCAACGGGCAGGCGGATCGAAGGACGGACCGACAGCGGCTGGCACAAATCCATTTGCCTCCGCCACGTTGGGGGTCGGTTTAAAGAACCTAATGGACTTTCACGGCGCTGTGAAAGGCTTTTTTGTTCTAAGTTAATTATGTTTATAGCTGATAATAAATGTTCGTATAAATGCGTTTAAATGATGTTGAGAGGTGTTTGGCCGGCTAATGCGTGGGCGTCATCTCCACGACCAATGCGCACGAGCAGAAGCACCAGGCCGATACGGGCTGGTGCTCTGAATTCGCTCGAGGGACCGTCTGCGTCGGGCCTTTCGCGGCGCTAACCGTGAAAGGGCCGGTTCAGGTCAGGCGCTGCGCGCGTCACGGCCTGCTTGCTGCTGCGCAACCCGTGCGCGGATCCGTGGGATCAGCTCCTGGCCGTAGTCCACGGCATCGCGCAACTGGTCAAAACCACGAAACAGGAAGGTACTCACACCTAGCTCGTAATACGCCAGCGCGGCTTCGGCAACCTGTTCGGGTGTGCCCACCAGCGAGGTGGAGTTACCAGCGCCACCGCCGAGCGCGGCGATCTCGGTCCACAGCCGGGTGTCGTGTACCTTGCGCTGGCTTGCCAGTTGCACCAAGCGTTCGGAACCGACGTTGCTCTTGCCGAAGTTCTTCTCGCGACGGTTGCCCTGGCGGATGCCGATGCGGTGCCTGGCGTCGGCGAGGATGCGCTCGGCTCGTGCCCAGGCCTCGTCTTCGGTGGCCCCCAGGATCGGCCGAAGCGACAGGCTGAAGCGGATGTGGTTTTCCCGCCCGTGGCGAGCAGCGGCCTTGCGTACCTGCGCAATGCGTTCGCGCACCTGCTCAAGGGGCTCGCCCCACATCATGTAGACATCGGCGTGTTTGGCTGCGACCTCCACCGCCGCATCCGAAGCCCCGGAGAAGTAGATCGGCAGCTTGTCCACCGGTTTGACCAGGGTCAGGTTGTCCTCTACCCGGTAATGCTCGCCGTGATGGTCGAACGGCGTGGTCTGCGTCCAGGTGTTGCGCAGCACCTCCAGGTATTCGTCAGTGCGTGCGTAGCGGGCATCCTTGTCGAGGAAGTCGCCGTCACGCTGCAGGTCGCCGCTGTCGCCGCCGGTGATCACGTTGATCGAGGCGCGGCCGCGGCTGAGCTGATCGAGGGTGGCGAACTGGCGGGCGGCGAAGGTCGGCGCCTGAAAACCGGGGCGGTGCGCGACCAGCAGGCCGATGCGTTCGGTGAGTGCGGCGACGTAACTGGCCAAGATCATCGCGTCTGGCGCGCTGGTGTTGACCGCCAGCAGGGCCTTGTCGAACCCTGCGTATTCCTGGGCCTGGGCGAAGGCCTTGATAAAGTCCAGGTCAACCAATGGCCCACGTGGGGCCTGTGATTCGCTGCTTTCCTGAGGGCCGATGAGGCCAATGAATTCGAGGCTCATGCAGTGGAACTCCTTTTCGTCCAGGGCGGTTCAAGCGACCGCGGTCGGCTCGCGGCGCAGTGTGTTGCGGTTGGTCGGTACGCTCAGGCCGAAGCTGGCGCGCAAGGTGCTGCCGGTGTACTCGCTGCGCACCAGGCCGCGCGCTTGCAACAGGGGCACCACCAGCTCGGTGAAGTACTGCAGGCCATCGGGCAGCAGCGAATTGATGATGAAACCGTCGGCGGCGCGGTCCTCGAACCAGTCCTGCAGGGCATTGGCCACCTGCTCCGGGGTGCCGGTGAAGTCACGCCTAGGGCGCGAAAAGCGCAGCGCCAGTTGGCGCAGGGTCAGGCCCTCTTCGCGGGCCAGTTGCTTGAGCAGGTCGGCGGTACCCTTGTGGCTGTTGTCACCGAGGGTGCCCAGGTCCGGGAATGGTGCATCCAGGTCGTGCTGGCTGAAGTCGTAGTCGTTGAACGGACGGCCAAGGGCGACCAGGGCGTCCTCGATGCTTACCAGCTCGACGGCCTGCTGGTAGCGGCGTTCGACCTCGGCTTCGTCGCGGCCGACGATGGGGCGGATGCCCGGCAGGATGAACAGCTGCTCCGGATCGCGGCCATGGCGCGCAGCGCGCTGTTTCAGGTCTTGGTAATAAGCCCGGGCATCGCTGAACGACTCGGGGTTGACGAAGATCGCATCGGCGTTCTGCGCGGCGAAGTTGCGCCCATCTTCCGACACGCCCGCCTGGAAAATCAGCGGTTGGCCTTGGGGCGAGCGCTGGATGTTCAGCGGGCCCTTTACCTTGAAAAACTCGCCCTGGTGACCAAGGGTGTGCAGCTTGGCGGGGTCAAAGAACTCGCCAGTGCGCTTGTCGCGGGTGAAGGCGTCGTCTTCCCACGAATCCCACAGCCCCTGGACCACCTCGACATGCTCACGGGCGATGCGGTAGCGCACGGCGTGGGGCGGGTGCTCTGCCTTGCCGAAGTTGTCGGCGGTGCCCGACAGCCACGAGGTGACCACGTTCCAGCCGGCCCGGCCGCCGCTGATCAGGTCCAGCGAGGCGAACTGGCGTGCAACCTGGAACGGTTCGGTGTAGCTGACCGTGACCGTGGCGACCAGGCCGATGTGGGAGGTGACCGCCGCCAGCGCAGAGAGAATGGTCAGCGGCTCGAAGCGGTTGAGGTAATGGGGGCTGGAGCGGGCGTGGATGTGCAGGCTGTCGGCGATGAAGGCGAAGTCGAACTTCGCGGCCTCAGCCAGTTGCGCCTGGTGCTTGTAGAAACCGAAGTTGACGCTGGCGTCGGCCAGCGCTTCGGGGTGGCGCCATTCGCCCCAGCCGTGACCGACACCGTGGATCATTGCGCCGAGATGGATCTGTCGTTTGCTCACGTTCAATACCTCTTGCCAGAAAATGTTCAATGTCTGGTCCGCGCGGCACGACGTACCGCACGGTACAACCGTCAAACCGCCACAGGCAGTACGCTGCGGGAGTGGCCGGGTATCGCCTCGATCAGCGCCTGGGTGTAGGCGCTGGCCGGGCTGCCGAACACCTGGATCGCGGGCCCTTGCTCGACCACCTGGCCGCGTTGCAGGACCAGCACGTGGTCGGCCATGCTCGCGACCACCGCCAGGTCGTGGGAGACCAGTACGTAGGCGATGCCCAGTTCGCGCTGCAGGTCGGTCAGCAGGGCGAGAATCTGTGCCTGCACCGACACGTCCAGCGCGCTGACCGGCTCGTCGAGCAGCAGCACCTCCGGCTCCAGGGCCAATGCCCGGGCGATCGCCACCCGCTGGCGCTGACCGCCCGACAGTTCCCGCGGCAGCCGGTCGAGGAAGTGCACCGGCAGGTGCACCCTGGCGATCAGTTCGCAGGCCTTGCGTTCCAGCGCATCGCCCTTGAGCAGGCCGAACGACACCAGCGGTTCGACGATGCTGTCGAACACGGTGAAGCGCGGGTCGAGTGCCGCAAAGGGGTTCTGCTGCACCAGTTGGATACGCCTGCGCAGGGGCCGGAACTGTCGCCAGGTGCAGGCACTGACGTCGATACCGGCGAACTCCACACGTCCCCGGCTGGGCTTTTCCAGCCCAAGGGCAATGCGCAGCGCGGTGCTCTTGCCCGAGCCCGATTCGCCGACGATGGCCAGGGTCTGCCCGGCGTGCAGCTCAAGGCTGAGGTCGTGCAGTGCGGTGAAGTGCGCGTCCTGCCCGGGCAGGGCGAAGCGCTTGCCGACATTGCTCAGGCGTAACAGCGGCGTTGCAGCCGTCGGGCCTCCCAGGCGTTTGCGCGGCACGAAGGCCGGCGCTGCGTTGAGCAGGTCTCGCGTATAGGGCTGCTGTGCGCCCCAGAGGATTTGTCTGGGCGAGGCATGCTCAATGAGCTCGCCCTGTTTCATCACCAGCAGGCGGTCGGCACGGTCGCAGGCCATGCCCAGGTCATGGGTGATGATCAGCAAGGCGATACCCCGCTCGGCCACCAGCTGTTGCAGGTGGTCGAGAATGCGCCGCTGCACGGTCACGTCCAGTGCGCTGGTGGGTTCGTCGGCGATGATCAGCCGAGGTTCGCCGGCCAGGGCGATGGCGATCAGTACCCGTTGGCGCATGCCGCCGGACAGCTCGTGAGGGTATTGATGGGCGCGCAGTTCAGGCGCGTCGATGCCGACCTGCGCCAGCAGCGCCAGCACTTCGGCATCCAGGCCCGGGTAACGCCGCCCGTCATGGGCCAGCTCCAGCGCCTCGGCGATCTGCCGGCCAATACGCTGGGTGGGGTTGAGGCTGACCATCGGGTCCTGCGGCACCAGGCCGATGGTGCGGCCGCGCAGCTTGCGCCTGTCGCCCTCACTGGCCTGCGCCACATCGACGCCATCGACCCATAGCTGGCCATGGTCGATGGATGCATTGGTCGGCAGCAGACCGAGCAGGGCGTTTGCCAGCGTCGATTTCCCCGAGCCGGACTCGCCGACAACGGCCAGGGTCTCGCCCTGGGCCAGGCAGAACGACAACTGGCGCACGGCCTGGGTGCGTTGCCCGGCGAAGGCGTAACTGACGCTCAGGTCACGGACCTGGATCAAGTGTGGCTGGCTCATCGGGCATGCTCCTCGGCGCTGCGCGCCAGGTGGTTCAGGCTGAACACCACCGCCACCACGAACAGCCCTGGTAGCAGAGAAACCCAAGGGGCGGTGATCAGGAAGTGACGGCCGTTGGCGATCAACGTGCCCCATTCCGCGGCTGGCGGTGCTGCGCCGAAACCGAGAAAACTGAGGCCGGCGGTGGCCAGAATGGCCGCACCGAAGTCCAGGGTGGCGAGCACCGCCACCGGGCCCCAGGCGTTGGGCAGCACATGGCACAGCAGCGTGCGTGCCCAGCTGGCGCCGCCCAGGCGGGCGGCCTCGACATAGGGCAGGGTCTTGATTCGCAGCACTTCGGCGCGAGTGGTGCGGGCAAAGCCCGGAATGATGCCGACGCCCACGGCGACAGCCACCGGGACTGTGCCAAAGCCGATGGCGGTGACGATGGCGAGGGCCAGCAGCAGGCCGGGCAGCGCCAGCAACACGTCGATCAGGCGCATCAGCACGGCGTCGACTCGCCCGCCGGCAAAACCGGCCAGGACGCCCAGCCCAAGACCGCCAACCAGGGCGATGGTTACCGCCAACAGTGCCGCCAGCACCGAGAGGCGCGCGCCATAGACCACCCGGGTATACAGGTCACGCCCCAGTTCGTCGGTGCCAAACCAGTGCACCACGCCGGGGCTGCTGAGCTTGTCGGCGGGCGAGGTGGCGTAAGGGTCGAAGCTGGTGAGCAACTGTGGGGCCAGTGCCGCGAACAGGGCGAACAGTACAATCAACAGGGCCACGCTGAAGCCGGGGCGGCGTAGCAGCGGGATCAAGGCCTGGTGAGCGCGCTGCAGGCGCGTGCGACGTTTCCAGGGGGTGGCTGTTTGTGCCCCATCGCGGGTGTGCGGGGTGTCGATCGTGTTCAGGGGTATGTCGATGGTCATCTCAGCTCACCTTGGCCGTGTGGGCGATGCGCGGATCGAGGTAGGGGTAGAGCAGGTCGACGATCAGGTTGACCACCACGAAGGCGGTGGCTGATACCGCAACGATCGCCAGCACCACCGGGATGTCCTGGCGCAGCACAGCTTCCTGGGCCAGGCGGCCGACGCCGTTACGCGAGAAGATGGTCTCGACCAGCACGGCGCCGGACACCGTGTTGCCGACCTGCAGGCCGACCAGGGTCAGCAGCGGCAAGGCCGCGTTGCGCAAACCATGGCGTGCCTGCACCTGGGCCCGGCTCAGGCCTTTGGCGAAGGCGGTGGTGATGTAGGGCTCCTGCCACACGCCTTGAAAGCCCCGCTGCAGCACTTGGGCATATACCGCAGCACTGGGGATCGCCAGGGTGATCGCCGGCAGCACCAGGCTGGCCACGCCCTGGCTGCCGGTGGCCGGGAGCCAGCCAAGGGCGAAGGCGAATACCTGGATCAGCAGCAAGCCCATCCAGAACACCGGGACTGAAAAGCCCAACGACGGCAGGCGCGCCAGTGCGGTCTTCAGGGGGCGCCATTGCACGAAGGCGGTCAGGTAGGCCAGGCCGACCCCCGCCAGCAACGACAGCACAATGGCAGAACCTGCCAGCGCCAGGGTCTGCGGCAGCCGCTCGGCCAACAGCGCGGTGACTGGCCGCCCCTGGGACAGCGACTGCCCCAGGTCACCGTGCAGGGCGCGCCACAGCAGGTCGAAATACTGCTCGAACAGCCCTTTGTCCAGCCCATAGTAGATGCGGGCCTTGGCCAGGTCCTCGGCAGACAGGCCGTCGGCCTCCATGCCGGAGGCGCTGAGCATGATCGCCAGGGTATCGCCCGGCAGCATATACAAAATGAAATAGGTGACGGTGTAGGCACCCCACAGCACCAACAACGCTTGGCCGATGCGGCCGGTCAGGTAGCGCTTCATGGCTGGCCGACCTGGATGTCACTGAACAGGGCGAAGCCTTCGGCGGTCCAGCGGAAGCCCTTGACCCGGGGCGCGGTGGCGGCCTGCCAGACGCGTTCATACAGTGGGAATGCCGAGGCTTCGTCGATCAGCAGGTCCTGCAACTGGCCGTAAGCTTGGGTACGTTGCGGGTCGGCAGTGGCGGTGATGCCGCTGTCGAACAGCACCTGGGCCCTGGCCAGGGTGTGCGGCTCGTAGGTGTTGGTAGCGACTGTGGCGCTGTTGGCCGCGCGTGGATCGAGGATGGTCTGCAGGATGATCGGGTCGGCGCGAGTCATGTAGGTAGAGGTCAGGTCGTAGCTGCCTGCCGCGTTGCCTGCCACCCATTCGGCGCGGGTCAGCACATTCAGCTTGAGGTCGATGCCAACCTTGCGCAACTGGTCCTGCACCAGCACGTCACCGGCGCTTTCGGCGGGGGTGAGGTTGTAGCGCAGGGTCAGGCGCTGGCCGTTCTTGTGTCGGTAGCCATCCTCGCCCATGTGCCAGCCGGCGGCGTCGAGCAACTGCCCGGCGCCCTTGGGGTCATAGGCCAGCTTGGCGGCCTGTGGCTTGAAGTACGGGGTGGTCACGTCGTACACGCCGCTGACCACCGGGAACTCGGCGTTGTAAACCGTGTGCGCGTAGCTGCTGCGGTCGATGGCCTTCTGCAGCGCCAGGCGCACCTGGCGGTCACCCAGCAGGCGCTCGTTGCGGGTATTGGGGTAGAGGTTCAGCGCCGGGCCTGGCAGCGAGCGGCTCTGGATGGTCGCGCCCTTGGACTGGAACAGCTTCAGGTCAACCTCCGAGAACGGGTTGCGCGGCCACAGGATGTCGGCCTTGCCCTGCAGGAACAGGCCGTTGCGCACGCTCTCCTCGGGGATGTAGCTGATGTCCACGGTATCCACATGGGCCGGGCCCTGGTTGCGCATGTTGGCCGACGGCCAGGCATAGTCGGCACGCTTGACCAGGCGGGCGCCGACCTCGGGGGTGTAGTGGTCGAGGATGAACGGGCCGGTACCGATGATCTTGCCCTGTGAGCGTTCCTGCGCGCTCAGTTGGTATGAGGCGGGCGCGAGGATTGCCAGGTTGGTGGTGGAAGTGGCCTGCAGAAAGCCTGCATTGGGCCGCGACAGCACCAGTCGCACCGTAAAGTCGTCGATCACCTCAGCGTGATCGTAGCCGGCGAGGTAGGTGGCGCCAAACGTTGCGGGCAACTGGGTCGCGAAGGCTTTGTTGCTGTCGAAGGCGCCTTTAACGGCGTGGGCGTCAAAGCGCTCGCCATTGCTGAAGGTGACGTCCTGGCGCAGGTGGAAGGTGTAGCTCAAGGCGTCGGCACTGATCTCCCAGCTTTTTGCCAGCCACGGGATGATGCGACCGTTGTCCGGGTCCTGGTCGGTGAGCGACTCGGCAACGTTGCGTAGCAGTACCCGGTGCTCCAGCCAGTAGACCTGAAAGGGGTCGACGCTGACCAGGGTGGTGTTATCGCCCCAGAACGCGACGCTGAGGGTTTTGCCGGTGGTGCTGCCATCGCCGGGTGAACAGGCGTTTAGGGCCAGGGCGAGGGTGCCGATGGCAAACAGGCGGTGCAATGGGGGCATGGAGTGGTCCTTGGTCGGAAGGGTTTGGCCGGTACTGGCCTTTTCGCTGGCAAGCACAGGCGACAGCTGCCTGTGCATCAGTTCTGGTAGTCGCGGCCCTCACGATCCAACTGCCGGATCAACGCGTCCCAGTGCCGCTGGATGCCTTCCCCCTTGCCATCGGAGAACCGCTTCGACTGCTCATGCACCTTGGCGATGGCCGCCTGCGGTGCATGCAGCAGTTGGTCATTGCCACCGGCCTGGGCTGCCACCTGGATGTTGCACGCACGCTCCAGCCCATGCAGTTCGCGGAACGCATGCTCTACGCTGATGCCCCCGGTGAGCAGCCCGTGGTTGCGCAGGATGAGTATGTTGCTGTCGGCCAGGTTGGTTACCAGCCGCTGCTGCTCGTCCAGGTCCAGGGCCACGCCCTCGTAGTCGTGGTAAACCACGCGGCTGTAGTAGGCCAGGGCGTGCTGGGAGATCGGCAGCAGTCCACCGCGCTGGGCCGATACCGCAGCACCGTCGCGGGTGTGGGTATGCAGCACGGCCTTGAGGTCAGGGCGGGCGCGGTGGATGGCGCTGTGGATCACGTAGCCGGCCTGGTTGATACCCAGCCCCAGCGGGTCGTCGATGATCGTGCCGTCGACATCCACCTTGACCAGGTTGGAGGCAGTGATCTCGTCGAACAGCAGGCCAAAGGCGTTGATCAGGAAGTGCTCCTCGGGCCCCGGTACGCGGGCCGAGAAGTGTGTGTAGATGTGGTCGGTCCAGCGAAACAGGGCGGCCAGGCGGTAGGCTGCGGCAAGCTTTACCCGCACCTCCCACTCTTCGACGCTGACACGGTCGCGCACGCTATGGGCGCTGGTGGTGACGGCAGACAGTGAACTCATGGTGTGTTCTCCGGTAATCAATAGCCGCGTGCGGTGTCGACCAGGTTGGCCAGGGGCGCCTGCTCGCGGTAGCGGTGGAAGTTGGCGATGAAGGCTTCGAGGAAGGCCGGGTAGCCGTCCTCGGAAATGGCCGAGGTGTGCGGTGACAGAAATACGCGCGGGTGGTGATACAGCGGGTGGCCGGCGGGCAACGGCTCCGGGTCGGTGACATCCAGGCTGGCGCGGCCGATCAGGCCGCTGTCCAGCGCCTCCAGCAACGCCTGCTGGTCGAGCAGCCCGCCGCGGGCAATATTGATCAGGTGCAGGCCAGGTCGGGCATGGGCCAGCACCTCGCGATCGACCAGGCCGCGGGTGGCAGCGGTGAGTGGTGCGGCCAGTACCAGGTGATCGCTGCCGGCGAATAGCTGCTGCAGGTCGGCGGCGCACACCACCCCGGGCACGTCGGCAATAGCCTGGCCGGGCCGGCTCAGGGCGAGGACACGCATGCCCAGGGCCACGGCCTTGCGCGCCAGGCTCTGGCCGATACTGCCGAAGCCGAGAATGCCCAGGGTGCGGCCGCGCAGCGGTGCCAGCGGGGTAAGGCGCCAGTCGGCATCCTTGACCCACAGCCCGGGCAGTTGCTTTGCAGCAGTGAACACCAAAGCCAGGGCGAACTCGGCCACGTGTTCGGCGTTGGCGCCCTTGCCGCTCGTGACCTGTGCGCCTTGGAATACCCAGTGGGGGTAGAAGTCGATGCCCGAGGACACCAGCTGTACCCATTTCAGGCCCCAGGGCCAGCCCGGCGGGGGGCTGTCGACGCGCTGCCCACGCACATTGATCGGGCGCAGGATCAACACATCGGCAGGGGCCTGCAGGGCCAGCGGGCCGGGGGCAACGTCGATGACTTGATGGTCTGGCAGGTGATCACGCAGGTGCTGGTTTGCCTGGGCGTCGAGTTGGCTGGCAATGATCGAGTGGCTCATCCCCGTGCCTCCAGCAGCGCGGCGCGGCCGACCTGGGCAAACACCACGTCGTCCTGCGGCGTGTGGACACGGCTGCAGAGCACGTCACGGTAATGCCGCTCCAGCGGGTTGCACCGCGAAAGCCCCGGGTTGCCGGCTGCCTCGACGGCCAGTTCCACGGCCTGGATGGCGTTGGCGCTGACCAAGTGCTTGAGCTGCCCGGCATGCTGCGACGCAACCTGTCCGTTGGCGGCGGCATCGAGTAGGCTCTGGTTGGCGAATAGCAGGGTGTCGATACGCCCCAGCACCTCCTGGAAGCGTGGCAGGCTGGCCAGCGGCGAGCCCAGGTTGGAGGGTGCACGGTGCTTGAGAAAGCCCGCCAGCCAGTCGCGCGCCGCGCGGGCCACGCCGTCGTAAACGGCCGGCAGCAGGACTGCCATCCATAGCAGGCTTTCGCCGTCGAGTTCGGCCTTTGGCGCGCTGGCAGGGCTGACGCTGACCGCGTGATCGAGAGGGATCAGCACCTCATCGAAACGCACTTCATGGCTGCAGGTGGCGCGCATACCCAGGTGGTCCCAGTCGTCCACGATGGTGATGCCAGGGCTGTCGCGGTGCACCAGGAAGCCGCCGACCAAGGGGTCGGCGTCGTCGCTGCGGCCCCACACCAGGTACCAGGTCAAGCCATGGCTGCCGGTGGAATAGATTTTGCGCCCGCTCAGGCGCCAGCCCTCGGCTGTACGCCGCGCCACGGTGGCTGGCAGGCCGCCGCGGGCAGGGGTGCCGAGTTCCGGCTCGACGCGCAGGGCGTTGATCAGCGCGCCGTGGTTCACGGCATCGCGAGCCACGCGTTGGCGCAGGTGTTCGGGCCAACGGGGTTCGTCCTGCAGGCGAAAGTGCTGCAGGTACTGCATGACCAGGATCAACGCGGTGGCCGGGTCGCCTTTGCCGACCGCGCCGATTACCCGGCGCGCACTGGCAAGGTCGGCGCCAGCGCCGCCGAGGGCGCGGGGCACGGTGAAGGCCAGCAGGCCGTGGCGTTGCAGCAGGTCGAAGTTGTCCTGCGGGAAGCAGGCGTTGCGGTCATAGCGCTCGGCATTGGCCGCAAGGGCCAGTGTCAGCTCGGCGAGGGCGCTGTCGGAGGGGTGACTCATGGGGTTTCATCCCTGAATGACGGTGTGTTGGCTAAGACCGTATTCGTATGGATGAAGGCTGTAAAAGTCTTTTTAGTTCTAAGCTAATTATTTGTTTTAAGAATCTACCAATGCTCTCGTTATGCGAGTTACGCATTTAATGGGTGGGCGCACGGTGCCCCGTCATGGCTAGCCCAGCAACCGATGCCCGGCGACTTCGCCAAACAGTTCCACAGGCTCCTGGAGGTTGCCCAGGAAGCGCGGATGGAACAACCACAGGTCCACCTGCGGCTTGAAGTCGCTGACATTGAGTACATCCAGCGCCTCGCGATGCCGGCTTGCCTGCAGCAGTGGCTCGGGTACCAGGCCCAGCCCCTGGCCATTGGCGACCAACCCAAGTTGCAACTCTGTGCCGAAGGTTTCCAAGTTGATCGACAGGCTCAGGCCTTGTTCGCTCAGGGCCCGCTGCAGCCCGGCGCGGAAACCGCAGCCATCGGGGTTGAGCACCCAGCCACGGGTATAGCAGTCCTTGAGCTTGTAGCTGCGCTTGGCGGCGCTGCCCTTGGCCGCCACCACCTTCAGCGGCATGCGCGCGATCGATTGGCTGGTGATGCCTTCGGGGAAGATCTTGCCCGGTGGGAACAGTGCGGCGGCGGCGTCGAGTTCGCCGTTTTCCATGCGCGCGATCAGGCTGCTGCCCCAGCCGCTGCTGACCTGGGTGCGCAATTGCGGATAGGCCTCGCGAATCTGCGCCAGGGCATCGAGCAGCACCACGTCGCCCAGGGTTTGCGGCACGCCCAGGCGCAGCGTGCCCGACGGAGCGCCATCGTTGGCCACCATTTCACGCAGCGCGTCGATTTCGCGCAGGATCGCCTTGCACTGTTCGTACACCCGCAAGCCCATGGGCGTGGGCTTGAGGGGCTTGGTATTGCGGTCAAGCAGGGTAGCGCCGAGGTCTTCCTCAAAATTTTGCACCCGGCGGGTGATGGCCGGCTGGGTCAACTGCAGGGCTTCGGCGGCGAGGTTGGTGGACTGGCAACGGATGACCGCGACGAAGGCGTCCATATCATCGATTTTCATAATCGGCGCTCACAGGGTCGAACGTGGAAAATAAGGCATTAGCATAATCCCAATGGCGAGTAATGCCATCTGCATGCGTCGACGATATTAAAACGCATATTAGGTTATTCCTAAAATCAATTTAATTTATTTGACGGTTCTCGCTACAGTCGCAGACCCGGCCGCATGACGCGGCCCGCCCAGACATCGAGGAACGCCATGTCCGTCCGCACGAAGCTGTTCACCCTGGTCGCGGCACTGTTGCTGCTTGGCCAGGCCAGCGCCACTGAGCGCTTGACCCTGCGCATCGGCGATCAGAAGGGCAATATGCGCGCTCAGCTGGAGGCCGCAGGTGCCTTGCGCGACTTGCCCTACGACATCCATTGGGCCGAGTTTCCCGCCGCCGCACCGCTCGCCGAGGCGCTCAATGCCGGAGCGATCGATGCGGGCATCATCGGCGATGCGCCGCTGTTGTTCGTGCTGGCATCGGGGGCTCCGGTCAAGGCAATCGCAGTGGACAAGTCCGATCCCTATGGCACGGCGCTGCTGGTGCGCCCCGATACACCGCTGCACAGCGCGGCGGACCTCAAGGGCAAGCGCATCGCCACCGGGCGCGGGTCGATCGGCCATCATCTGGCGCTCAAGGCGCTGGAACAGGTCGGGCTGAGCGAGAAGGATGTGGAATTTCGGTTTCTCGGGCCTGTGGACGCTAAGATCGCCCTGGCCAATGGCGCAGTCGACGCCTGGTCCACCTGGGAGCCCTACACCGCCTTGGCCGAGCTGAGCGGGCAGGGTCGGGTGCTGGTAAACGGTCGCGGCCTGTCCAGCGGCAACAGCTTCCTGGCGGCTACCGACAAGGCCCTGGACCAACCCGCCACGCGCGCAGCCCTGCAGGACTACCTTAACCGCCTGGCCGGCGCGCAGGTATGGGCCAACCAGCATGTGGACAGCTACTCGAAAACCTTGGCGGCGATCATCGGCTTCCCCGAAGACGCCGCCCGCCTGCAGTTCAAGCGTCGCCAACTGCGCTGGCAACTGATCGACCCCCAGACGGTGGCCGAACAGCAGGACACCGCCGATTTCTACCATGCCCATGGCCTGATAGCCCACCGCCTCGACGTGGCACCGACCTTCGCCAGCGGTTTCACCCTTCCCGGTGCCGCCAAACTGGCCTTGCAACCCTGACTGAGGAGATGTCCACATGCCCATTAAACCCCTGCGTCGGCTTGGCCTGGCGCTGCTGGCCAGTGCCCTGCTGCCAAACCTGGCGAATGCCGAGCAGACCCTGCGCATCGGCTACCAGAAGTCCTCGACCCTACTGACCCTGCTCAAGGCCCGTGGCAGCCTTGAACAGCGCCTGCAGGCCGAGGGGATCCGCGTCAGCTGGCACGAGTTTCCCAGTGGCCTGCCGCTGCTGGAGGCCCTGAATCTGGGTAATGTCGACCTGTCGGCGGACGTCGCCGATACCGTGCCGGTATTTACCCAGGCCGCTGGCGCCAAACTCACCTACTTTGCCCGGGAAACCCCGTCGCCCACGGCGCAGGCGATCCTGGTACCGTCGGACTCGCCCCTCAAGACCCTGGCCGACCTCAAGGGCAAGCGCGTGGCGGTGACCAAAGCCGCCGGCAGCCACTACCTGTTGATCCAGGCACTGGCCAAGGCCGGGCTGACCTTCAAGGACATCAGCCCGGCCTACCTCATCCCCGCCGACGGCCGAGCGGCGTTCGAAAACCACAAGGTCGATGCGTGGGTGACCTGGGACCCCTACGTGGCCAGTGCTCAGCGCCAGCAGAACGCGCGTGTTCTGGCCGATGGCAGCGAACTGGCCAGCTACCAGCGTTACTACCTGGCCGGCAGCGACTATGCCAAGGCCCACCCCGAAGTGCTGCAGCAGGTGTACCTGGCCCTGCGCGAGGCGGGAGCCTGGACCAAGGCCAACCCGGCGCAGGCGGCGCGTATTCTTGGCCCGTTGTGGGGCAACCTGGACAGCGCCACGGTGCAACAGGCCAACGCCCGGCGCAGTTATGACGTGCAGCCGGTGAAGCTGGAGAACCTGGCTGAGCAACAGCGCATCGCCGATGCCTTCTACCGCGAGGGGCTGCTGCCGAAGGCGGTGGATGCCAGCTCGGTGAACCTTTATGAGCCGTCACCGAACTAGCCCTTGCACGCAGCGCTGCTATTCAGGCGTTCGGTTATCGGCGCCGGCGTTGTGAATGGGTAATGACAAACCCAGCAACGAACCCGATAACTGCTGCGCTCAGCAGAAGAGGCGTTTTACCTTTAGCGGTTCGCCACGCGCCTTCGACACTGCCGCGCAGCGGCCCGCGGATGGGCGAGTGAGTCAGCGGAGTTGGGTCATTGATGGGTGAAATGGGGTCGTCTATCGGCGCCGTGAAGGTCTCACTGACTGCCATCGGTGAAAGCTGGAGGGCGGTGCCGTCGACAAGATTCAAGGTCAAGTCGTTGATGGTGCCGGCCACCCGATCAGGGAACACGGGTGCTCCTTCAGCATCGAGACTGTCGTAGATGAACCGGTCACCTTCCAGCCATCCCACAGCCGTCAAAAGCTCTGGGCCAAGGTAATATTTGCCGTCCTGAAAAAAGCCCGGGAATTGATGGGCGCGTTCAAGGTTTTCGACGCAATACCGTTCACCCGGCTTCATACCTGTCGCTTGATCAATCATGGTGCAAGCTCCCGTGAGTGTTCTACGTGATCAGGGCCCAGCGCCCCTGATGCGGCCCCCGGAACCACCTTCCGGCAGTTGTCCTGCTGCCGCAATGAACCATGGGGATATGCAGAGGAAGCCACAGGCTGTGCCAAAGTTCAGGCCAACCGATTCAGTGGTGACCTTGGCGCCCCGTGTACAAAAATGAACATCGCGATGAGCCTGGCCTCCAACTGATCATCACCTGGAGGTTAATCATGCAGCCGAAAACGGAAGGTCTCGAAGAACATGGCCCCAGCGGCGTGCCTTTCATCAACGACCCGGAAAAACCCGCATCGCCGCCATTGAACGACGCTGACGCCACGGATGCCGAGGAGTCTGAGGAAGACATTGGGGAAGATGGCGAATCGGTCCAGTAGGTCACAACGCTGGCACTTCGCCCTGGCGAAATGATGTGAAACGACGGAGCGTCGAAACTCAGCCCAGCCCACTTTTCAGGCGGCGCATTTATGACCTTTATCGTCTGGTTCGCCATGTTGGGCGCAGTGTTGTTGTTGCTCGCACTGTCTTCCTCGTATTTGCGGTGGATACCCGTTACGTCCTCAGTGGTATGCCTTGGTCTTGGCGTAGTCTTGGGGACTTCTGGCCTGGGTTTCTTGCAGCTTGATGTGGCCCAGTCGAGCGGGTGGATGGAGCACCTCACTGAAGTCGCAGTATTGTTTTCGCTGTTTTTCAGCGGATTGAAGCTGCGTCTGCCCATGCGTAACCCTAGGTGGTGGAGCGCCTTTTGCCTGGCTGGGCCGGTCATGGTGATGTGCATCATTGGAACAGCCTTGGTGTTGCACTATGGGTTGAACCTGGGGTGGGGCGTATCGGTAATGATCGGGGCGATCATCGCGCCTACCGATCCCGTCCTCGCAACACTCGTGCAAGTGGTCGATGCCCAGGACGATGATCCTGTTCGTTTCGGCTTGTCCGGCGAGGCGGGCTTGAATGATGGGGTGGCTTTTCCTTTCGTTGTGCTGGGGCTTTTCCTGCAGCAGAACACTGGACAGGCCTGGCTGAGCGAGTGGCTGTTGAAGGATATGCTATGGGCAGTGACTGCTGGACTGGCAGGTGGCTACTGGATGGGGCGTGGTTTAGGCAAGTTCACGCTCTTTTTGCGCATACGCAATGACGACAGCACCGTGTCGCCCAACGATTATCTGGCCCTTGCGTTGATTGCATTGGCGTATGTGTCAGCCGAAGCGATCCAGGCTTATGGGTTCCTGGCGGTGTTCGCCGCAGGGCTGGGCCTGCGCCAGGCCGAAGTGCAGACTTCGACCAGCCCGAATGATCCGGCAGCGGAACACTTGGTGCAGCCGGTGGTGGGGCACCAACACGTGGCACCAGAATTGGCCATGAAAGGCGATGTCCAGGGACTTGATGATTCCCAGGTTGCGGCTGGGATCATGCTGGGGGATATGCTCGCGTTTGGCAGCCTGGTCGAACGGGCACTGGAAGTGTTTCTGGTGACATTGCTCGGCGTTGTTCTGCTCGCGCATTGGGACTGGCAGGCGCTGATCATTGCTGGGGCGCTGTTCTTTGTCATTCGGCCACTGAGCATCATGCTCATGCCATTTCGTGGGGCGCTGGATGTAAGGCAGCGGGGTTTGCTGGGCTGGTTCGGCATCCGGGGAATCGGCAGCTTTTACTACTTGTTTTACGCCCTTAACCATGGGTTGCTTCCGGCGAACGCAGCGCAGACTACCAACCTGGTGCTCTCGGTAGTGGCGTTGAGCATTCTTCTGCATGGGCTGACTGTTCAACCATTGCTCGCACGTTATGAGGCCTGGAAAGAGCGCGCCTGCAAAGTGTAGAGAAAACGCCGTGTCTGTCTTCCTGGTCAAGGAAGCCAGGGCTATCCGTGTCCCTGGCTATCGCTCAGCGATTGTCTTCCGTCATTCCGCTGTCTTCATCCTGGATTGCTTGCGTCGCTTCTTCTGTACCTGCCTCCCGGTCAGATTTGATGCCAGTGGAGTGTCCGCCCTGACCACCTCGTTGGGTTGTACCCCCGGCACGCTGATCGTTCTCCGGAAGGTTATCACCACTCCCGTGCCCAGTTCGCTGATCCCCGGATCCGCCCTCCGACATTTGACCGCCTTTCTGGCCAGCTTCCGAAGCCTTGTCGGGTTCGTTCGCAAAATCGCCAGGGTTGTCTTGAGCGGTGCCGCCTTGTTGCCCGCTTTGCCCTTGATCGTTAGCCATGATCTAGCACCTCATTCATCGACACAGAACAGACTGTGTTTAATTCGGATGCAGCACTGCCTGGACTTGCTCCCAATACTTTTGGATTAGCTGACAAGGGGCGCGAAAGATTCTTCAGGTCAATTTGTTGCGTCGTAATAGCCCCAGCCAACTCACCGCAGGAAAGGGGAGTGACGACGCCAGACGGTCAAGACGGCAGACCAGACCGTAGGGCGGGGGCTTGGCCCCCGACCGATCACAGCAGTTTGTCGAGCGTGATCGGAAACTCCCTCACACGCGTGCCCGTGGCATGGTAGATGGCGTTGGCCACCGCGGCAGCTACCCCCACGACGCCGATTTCGCCAACGCCTTTGGACCCCAGGTCGTTGACGATGTCGTCGTGCTCTTCAACGAAGATCACTTCGATGTCCCCGATGTCTGCATTCACCGGGATGTGGTATTCCGCGAGGTTGTGATTGACGATGCGGCCCAGCCGATGGTCGGTCAACGCTGCTTCGTGCAGCGCCATGCCTACCCCCCATACCACGCCGCCCAGGATCTGGCTGCGTGCGGTTTTCGGGTTGACCACCCGGCCAGCCGCCACAGCGCTGACCACCCGGGTGACTTTGACCATGCCGAGGTCCTCGTCGACGTGGACTTCCACGAACACCGCCGAATGCGTCGCAGTGGAGAACGGTTGGCGCCTGGCACCGGGCTCGGCATCGATCTGCACCTCGAACTCACCGTTGGGGGCGCTGGCGACGATGTCCGCCAAGGCCAGGCGATGGCTGCCCGCGTGCAAGTAACCATCCGCGAAAACGATCTGCTGCCGGGCTGTGCTGGCCACCTGGGGGTACATTTTGCGCGCATGTTCCAGCACCTTGGTGCGCAGTACCTGGCAAGCCTGGCGCACGGCCGAGCCTACCGACGACACCGTGAACGATCCGCCCTGAAGCGGTGCGGTGGGGAGTGAGGAGTCGCCTAGTAAGAACGTGACATCCTGCACCCTGGTACCGGCCGCGTCAGCTGCGATCTGAGTCATGACGGTATAGGTGCCGGTCCCGATATCGGTGGTGGCGCTACTGACGGTCAGGTGGCCCTGGGCATCGATGCGCGCCTTGGCACTGGCCTTCATCTGCATGGCTTCCCAGACGCCGCCCGCCATTCCCCAGCCGACCAGTTGGTTGCCATTGCGCATACTACGCGGTTGAGGATTGCGGGTATGCCAACCAAAACGTTCGGCACCTTGCTGGTAGCACGCAAGCAGCTCCTTGCTGGAGTAGGGCTTGCCCTCATTGGCATTATGAGCGGCGAAATTGCGCCGGCGCAGGTCTACCGGGTCAATGTGGGCGGCACAGGCGAGCTCATCCATGGCGCATTCCAGCGCAATCATCCCGGATGCGGCGCCAGGTGCCCGCATGTCCAGCGGGGTGTACACATCGAGCGGGGCCAAGCGATAGCTCAGCACGACGTTGTCGCAGTGGTAAAGCATGCCGCTCCACTCCACCAGGTGCTCGGTGAAGTCCTCGAAGCGGGATGTCTGACCAAGCGCATCGTGAGCGATCGCCAGCAAGCGCCCGTTTGCGTCTGCACCCAGGCGCAAGCGCTGCTCGGTGCGGGGGCGGTAACCAAAGGTGAACATTTGCTGGCGCGTCAGCGTCACGCGCACCGAGCGCCGCAGGTGCAACGCCGCCATCACTGCCAGCGGCAACTGGTACTGTGGGCGCAAGCCCGAGCCGAAGGCGCCACCAACGAACGCCGCGTGCACGCGGATGTTGGCCTTGGGCAGGCCGAACACTGTGTGCAGGTAGTCCTGGCAGTTCTGCGTGCCTTGGGTCTTGTCGTGGATTTCCAAGGTGCCGTCGGCCTTGTAGTGCACGGTGGACGCATGGGGCTCCATCGGGTTGTGGTGCTCGTTGGCCGTCCGGTAGGTGGCATCCACTTGCACCGGCGCCCCGGCAAACTGCCCGGCGAAGTCGCCACGTGGCGCCGGTATTTCTGCGGGAGCCGCATGCGACTGTTCACATGCGCTCAGGTCAGTCTGGTGAGCCTCCTCGGCATAATCGATCCTGATCAGCGAGCCTGCATACCGGGCCAGTTCCAGGGTTTGGGCGACCACCAGCGCCAACGGTTGCCCACTGTAGAACACCCGATCATTGAACAATGGCCGAAACGGCGACCCTTCCGCGGAGTCGGCATCGCTGTAGTCGTCGTCATAGCTGGAGATATGCGGACGATGGCCATGGTCGAGCACGGCGATTACGCCGGGCACGCGCATCGCCTGGGTGCTATCAATGGCAAGTACCCGACCGCGGGCGATTGTGCTGGACACGACGCTGCCGTGGAGCAGCCCAGCCTCGGGGTATTCGCCCGCATAGCGCGCCTGCCCGGTGACTTTCGCCACCCCGTCCACGCGGTCCAGGGGCGTGCCGACTACCGGTGTGCTGTTGGTCATGGTCGTGCCCCCCTGTGGGCGACGCCGCGCGCCGCTCCATTCAATGCCCGCACGATTGCACGCTGGGCGAGCGTCACCTTGAAACCGTTGTGGCTCAAGGGTTGTGCACCTCGCAGCAGCGTTTGCGCGGCGCGGGTGAAGCGTGCTTCGCAAGGCACCTGGCCGACCAGCAGGCGCTCCACAGCCGGGTCCCGCCACGGCTTGTGGGCAACACCGCCCAACGCCAGGCGAGCCTGCTGGATCACCTCACCATCGAAGTTCATCGCCGCAGCGACCGACACCAGCGCGAACGCGTAGGAGGCGCGGTCGCGTATTTTCAGATATTGGTAATGACGTTCGAACATCGGGGGCGGCAGCTCGATGCTTGTTACCAGTTCAGCGACTGCCAGTTGGTTGTCGCGCTCGGGCGTGTCGTGGGGCAGGCGATGGAAATCCGCAAAGGGTATCTGGCGTGCACCGTTCGGCCCTTCTATATGCACCACCGCTTCGAGCGCTGCCAACGCCACGCACATGTCCGACGGATGCGTCGCGACGCAGGCATCACTGGCGCCGAGAATGGCATGGATGCGGTTCAGGCCATTACGCGCGGGGCATCCGCTGCCGGGTTCACGTTTGTTGCAGGGGGTGCCGGTGTCGTAGAAGTAGTAGCACCGGGTACGTTGCAGCAAGTTGCCACCGGTACTGGCCATGTTTCTTAACTGCGGTGATGCTCCGGCCAGGATAGCGTCTGACAGCAGTGGGTAGTGCTGCTCGATCATCGGGTGCCAGGCGAGCTCGGCATTGCTCACCAGTGCTCCGATGAGTACGCCACCACTCGCGGTGGCATGAATGTCGTTCAACCCAAGGCCGGAGATGTCGATCAGGCGCTGGGGACGGACCACGTTCTCTTTCATCAGGTCGACGAGGTTGGTGCCCCCGGCGATGAAGTGCGAGCAGGTGTCAGCCAGGTTCACGGCTTCGCTGACTGATGCAGGCTTGTGGTAGCTGAAGGGCGTCATGGCTTCGGCCCTCGTTCTTGCGGGGCCCCGTCCGTCATCGACGATAAGGCGTCTTCCACCGCGGCGACGATGTTCCCGTAGGCACCGCAGCGACAAAGGTTGCCGCTCATCTGCTCGCGAATGGCCTCGCGGGTGTCGGCACGCCCTTCGTGAGCAAGCCCGACTGCAGAACAGATCTGCCCCGGCGTGCAGTATCCGCACTGGAACGCATCGTGGGTGATGAAGGCCCGCTGCATAGGGTGCAGGACGTCGCCGCTGGCCAGCCCTTCGATGGTCACCAACTCGGCACCGTCGCACATTATGGCCAAGGTCAAACAGGCATTGACGCGTTTGCCGTCGCGCAGCACCGTGCAGGCGCCGCACTGGCCATGGTCGCAACCCTTCTTGGTGCCGACCAGGTCCAATTGCTCACGCAGCAGGTCGAGCAAAGTAATCCAGGGATGCACCCGCAACGTTCGGGGCTGACCATTGAGGGTCAGAGAGATAGGGTGCTCTTCAGCCCCATGGGGAGAGATCGCGCTCATGAAAGGTCCTCACGGTCAGGGTTCGCGCAGTTGGCTGCGTCTCTGTTGTGCGACCGGGCCGGCTGAATAAACGTTCAGCCGGCTTGCCGAAGTGCTCATCGCTTCTGCCAGGCAGGGCCGAGCCAACCTCCTGCTTGTCGCAGCCCTATGAGGACGGGCAGGCAGCGACTGAAAATCAAAGGAGTACGGATGTACTCCGTAGGAAAACCAGGCAACGAATTGGGAAATATCACCAGGCGTGTCGGTGCTTACTGTGCGACAGACGCTGCACCTTCGGGATCAGTCGCGCGCGCGGCATTGCTGCGGTAGATAAGAACCAGAGCAATGGTTAGCAATACAAGCGCAGCAAGTCGATGCAGTTCGAGCGGAATCACCGGATTGCCAAACCAACCGAAATGATCGATCAGCAAGCTCATCAAAAGCTGGCCACTGATCACAGATACGGTTGCGGCTGCAGTCCCGATACGCGGAATGGCAAAGACAATGGCCAGCATGTAGATAACGCCCAAAAACGCACCGGTCACCTGCCAGCGTGGAACGGTGAACAGGTTCAATGCATGGGGTGGTTCCAGGAAGAAGGCGAGCAGGAAGCTGACCATGGTGCCCATGGCGAAGGTCAACCACGCACTCTCCAATACGCCCACGTCGGCGCCGAGGCGACCATTGATGGCGGATTGGGCACAGAGTACCGCACCACCGAGCATCACAATCAACAGCATCAGAACAACCATCGCGGTACTCCTTAGTGGATGAGCCAAAGCGCAGCGAGGATGGCGACCAAAGCACCGACTCGATATCGGTCGACCTGGCGCTTGGCGCTACCAAGCAAGCCCCAATGATCGATGACCAGGCTTGTGCCGAGTTGGCCAAAGAGGATCCCAACCATGGTCAGGCCTACCCCAATGTGAGGGGTCGCTATCGTCAATGCGCCTACGTACACCGGCCCCAGGACACCACCGCTGAGCATCCAGCGTGGCTGTGAGAACAGCTTGCCCAAGCGTGGACGACCGAAGATCAAGCCGAAGGTCAGCAGTAGGGTGCCGATGGCAAAAATGCCCAGCGTGGCCCAGATATGGCCCACTTGCGCACCCAAGGGGCCGAGCAGGCCAGCTTCTACCGAAAGCCCCATGCCCGCCAGGACAACCAAGGGAATGATCCACAACCGCATCGTAGGCAACGCCTCGTCTCAAAGAAGCGGGAATGATATTTTCGTGCTCCAATTGCCACAATCCATCAGATTGGCAAGACTTAATTGCGATTTTAGCAATACCTGGAGCGGCCAGGGACGTGATCCCTGGCCCTGAACAAGGAGCGATTGGCGATGAGTGAAGTGATGCACCTCAAGGCGCATCGTTACTTCGTGATGGTTGCTGTCACGGGTAGCTTTGCAGCAACGGCCCGACACTTTCAGGTGCCGGCATCCTCTGTTTCCCGTTTCATCGCAGCCCTCGAAAAAGAACTCGGGCAGCAGTTGCTGTACCGCAACACTCGCGCAGTGAGGCTCACCGACGCTGGCGAGCGCTATTTCCAGCAAATCCGCGAAGTATTGGAGCTATTGGACGCAGCCAACGAGGATCTAGGAGGAAAGGGCAGTGAGATACGCGGATTGGTGAAAATCAATGCGCCTGTCGCGTTGGGCCGACTGCACATCGTCCGCCTGGTCGAAAGGCTCTATGCAGAGTACCCGGAACTTGTTGTCGAACTGACGCTTTCGGACCTGTACATCGACCCTGTCCAGGAGGGCGCAGACATTACAATCAGGGTAGGGCACCTGGAGAGCTCGGCACTCATTGGCCGCAAGATCTGCGACCAGCGTTACGTGCTATGCGCGAGCGCTGAGTATGTAGCCCTCCACGGGGCCCCGCAGTGCCCGGAAGATCTGAAAGCCCACAATTGCCTGGTTTACAAAGGGCAAGGCGGCATGCAGCGCTGGCACTTCCGGCTACACCCGAAGGACGAGCTGGAAGTGATCAATGTCCAGGGCCCATTTCGCAGCAACAATGCCGAGGCGCTTGTCGAGGCAGCGCTGGGGGGCATGGGGATCGTTCTATTCCCCTCCTGGTTGCTAGGCAAGGAGCATTTCGTCAACGGTCAGTTTATCCAGTTGCTGCCGGAATGGACGGGATCCATAGAACCGGTGACAAGCCAGATTCACCTGATTTCGCCTGAAAACCGCCTTCGTTCCAAGAAGGTAAGCGCGGTATCAGCGTTCTTGTTGGATGCGATCGGGTCGCCGCCTTACTGGGATGACCTTGGGTAAGGGACATGGCACTTCTGGTAAGTAGCAGATGGTGGTCTTTAAGGTTGCCAAGCACGGCCAGGACCGGATCACTTGCCATTGTGAACTCAACTCGTTGTTCTTTTGCGGTGGACGTGTCGGCCATGTAAATGGTTCGTCTGTTTAGCGCAGGTTCGCTGGTTTTCTTGACTTGGACTTCATACCGACGCGGGGCACACGTCGCCCTCAGCAATCCTGCGGACTTATGCGAGCAATCCTAACCACATCGCACTGAGAATCACGAGCTGCGCCGGAATGAGGTATCGCGCGAAATCGTAGCCGCCATTGCTGAACGCCAGCACGCATTTGGTCAGCGTGTTTGCCGTCAACGCCATCATGCCCGGGATGACCAGATCGGCCACTTCAAGCCGGCCAGCGACGACCAGTGCGGCCACCGAAGCCATCGCCGCGTGGGCATCGCCCAGCCCGCTGACGAATGCTGCGATGCTCACACCATTGTGGCCTAGATGCTGAAGCAGGAAGGCCGAAAATAGTGCGATACCGGTCAGGGCAAGTGTGATGATCAGGGCCGTCCAAAGGCTGAAGGCGCCCTCGCTTTGATGCGCTGCCGTGGTGCCTGAGGTTGTGCGCCAAGGGGCGAGCAGCAATAGTCCATAGGTCACGGTAACTAGCCCCCCAAGCCCGATCGATGCAATGAAAGGCGTCAGCAAGCGCTTGTCTACGACTGCCAGTACCAGGGCGAACTGGCTGATGCTGGCGAGGTTGCACAATACGGCCGCCGCCGCATAAGGCCGGGACGTTGTCCCTTGCTGCCGGGCCTGATGAGCCAGCAGCGCAATGGTTGCCGAGCCGGAGGCAAAGCCCGATGCGATGGCGCTCAAGGGCAGGCCATAACGGGGGCCCATCAACCGTACGGCGATATGGCCCAAGGCCCCGACGGTCATCAGCAAGACCACCAGGGTGCAGATCGTGCGTGGGTTGAGTATCTGATAGGGCCCGAGGAAACGATCCGGTGTCAACGGCAGCACCACCAGTGCCACCGTCAGCAACATCAGGCCATCGCGCAATTCCTGCTCGCTCAGTTGCTGCAGTACGAAGTGATGCAGCTGACGGCGCAGGGCCAACAGCAAGGTCAGTACAACGCCTGCTGCCGTGGCGAGTTCGGGTTGGTTGAAGCTCAGCGCGCCCAGGATCAGCACCAGCAGCAGGGCGACCTCGCTGGTGACTTCCGGGTCCTTGTCGGCATGTTTACGGTAGTGCATGCAAAGCATCAGCACCAGGCCTAGGCTCGCCACCCCGACCAGCATCGCGCCCGCGAGCAGCATGCTGACATAGCCGAGCAGGGCGGTGATGGCGAAGGTTCTGAGCCCAGCGGCTGCGTGGTCTTCGTTTTCGCCTTTCTTGCGTTCACGCTCAAGCCCGACCAGCATGCCGATGCCCAGGGCCACCGCACCATGGCCTACATTCACGGTGTCGAGCATGGTGCCCCCGGGTCGTCCTTGTGTGCGCCATTATCGCCGCCCTGTTCCAGCGCCATTAGCGCAGGCGTGTCGAGTATCAGCCTGCCGGTGGGCTGGCGCAGGCCGCTGACGCGGGAATCCTTGCACGGGGTCGCCTGCAGTTTCAGGTGAATCGGATTGCCCGCGTGCAACGCAGCGGGTTGATCGAACAGCGTGACCTTCAGTTGCCCAGACATCGTCAGGCCTCCTTCGCGCCGCTTGCGCGATACTCAGGCGCTGAGGTCCAGCTCATGGACAATTTCGCTGACGTCGCCGCCCAGGTAGCGTGAGGTGAAACCCAGCGCCTTGGTCAGCCGGTGCATGGCATAGTTGTTCGCCAGGTCCCGGGAGACCATGCACTGGTAGCCATTGCGCCGTGCGGCCTCGATCAGGTGCTGCAACAGGCGGTTGCCCAAGCCTTTGCGCTGCCAGTCCTCGCTGACCGCCACCGCGCATTCGCAGTTCAAGCTGCCCGCTATGCCGGCATAGCGGCTGACGCCGACCTGTTGCAACTTGCCGTCCACATGGGCAAGTGCGACATAGGCCATGCGCTGATGCTGATCGACCGGCATCCACCGCGGGTCGAGGCTGGGCATTGCGCCACTGAGCCCGGCGATGAAACGAAAGCGCCTGGCCTCGTAGGCGATCGTGCTCAGAAAGCGCCTGTCCCGTTCGTGGTCGTCCTCGCGCAGCGGGCGGATCAACACGGCTGAACCGTCGTCAAGCTTTTCGACCCAATGTTCACAGGCTTGCGGCTGTTCGATCTGCTGCTCGTTCATGCGGCCCCCGCTGGTCTGAAGTGTGCCTCGTGCAGCCGTTATAACGCGGCCATCCGGTTCGGTTCTGACAATGGTCAAGTTCAGGGTCGATGACGGTTTTCTGATCTGCATCAAGCACCCGCGAGGCTATGCGCGGAACATCGCCTGCATCACCCTCCAATGCTGAAATGACAAGCGCCATTGCGGCGCGGGAGGTGTTCATGTCCAATGATCTTGCCTTGCCAACCTTGTTTGCCGACCGTACCCAGGCTGGACGATGCCTGGTCGAGCCACTGGCTCGCTACGCTGGCAGGTCCGACGTGATCGTGCTTGCACTGCCGCGGGGTGGCGTTCCGGTGGCCTACGAAGTCGCAGCCGCCCTCAACGTCCGGCTGGACCTGCTGGTAGTGCGCAAGCTCGGCATGCCATTTCACCCCGAGTTCGCCATGGGTGCGATAGCCAGCGGCGGAATCACTTTCCTCAATGACGACATGCTGCGGATCTATCCGGTAGACCCCGCGGTGTTCGACGCCGTGGTTGACAGGGAAACCGAGGAGCTGGCGCGGCGCGAGCAGGCCTACCGGGGAGGGCGGCCCGCCCTGCAGCTCAAGGATCAGGTGGTGATTCTCATCGATGATGGGCTGGCGACCGGCGCCACGATGAGGGCGGCGATCCAGGCTGCGCGTGCTCAGTCACCGGCGCGGATCGTGGTCGCCGTCCCGGTCGCACCGCCAGAAACGCTCGAAGCCCTGTGCGGTGAAGTCGATGAACTGGTGTGCCCGCTGGTGCCTGAGCGGTTGGTGTCGGTAGGCTATTGGTATCAGGATTTTCCGCAAACATCAGACGAAGAAGTCATGACGCTCATGGGGCAAGCCGATCACCAAGCGCTTTCCCGGAGTGCACCCCATGACTGAGTACAGGGGTGAAGTGCGCACGCAGACGATGAAGCTGCGCAAGTTGCGCACCGCCCTGATGGGGCTTCGCCGAGGCTCATACACCAAATGGATAGGTTTCGTCCTCAGGCTCAAGATGCTGTTGTTTCGGCAAGGGCAGGGCAGTCACCGGCTGGGTCTGCTCGAACCAGAGCAGCGCATCGAACTGCTCGGCCAGCACCGCCTCGAAGTAGTGGCTCAGCCGTTCGCTCTCGGGGCGATAGATAACGCCGATGGCGCGTTCGAGTAGCACCGTGGACAACACATGGCGCAACGCCTTGCGCTGTGGGTCGCGCCAGTCGCTGAGGCTGGCTGGCACGCCTGCGAGGCGGAACTGGTGCTCCCAGCTGTCGCTGCGCGAAGGACGGATTTCCTTGATCTGCATGTCGCCGTCCCAGTCATCGGCGGCGGCCACCTGGCCGCGGTCGGTGGCCATGCCGATCAGCACCGCGTCATGCCCGAAAGCGCTGCGGCAAAGCTGGCCGATGTTGAACTGGCCTTTCCAGCCCATTTCCGTGGCGCCGGCATTGCCGATATGCGAGTTGTGTGCCCAAACCACTGCCTTGGCGTGGGGACCTCGGTGTTCCAGCAGCGCGCGCAAGGTGTCGAACATGTGCCGGTCGCGCAGGTTCCAGGAAGCCGTTGAACCTCGGTAAATGGCCCGGTAGTACTGTTCCGCAGCGATGATTACGCGGGCGTTCTGCGTTGCGTTGAAGAAGGCTTCATCATTGCGGACAAGCCCTGACAGTTGCTCGGCGAGCATGACATTCAACTGCTGGACCACGGGTTGCTCGCAAGGCATGACGCCACCACGCTCGACGAAGTGCCCATACAGCGCGGGGTCGTCCTGCCAAGGCGTCAGGCAGCCGTAACGGCGGCGGGCTTCATGGGCCAGATGCGGATCGACCCGGTCCAGGTAGGCCAGGACTTCATGGATGGAATTGCGCAGGCTGTAGACATCCAGGCCGCGGAATTCCACGCGATGGTCGGTGGGCAGCAGGCGGTTGTGGCCGTGCAGCCAATGGGCGAAGGCTTTGACTTCGCTATTGCGCCACATCCAGGTCGGAAAACGGCTGAAAATATGGCGTTTCCACGCCGAATGCGTCAAGCCGCGAACGTACTGATCGACATGCCCGGCATCCGGCCAGTCGGCCTCGACGGCGACGATGTTGAAGCCGTGCTGTTCGATCAGGCGCCGGGTGATCGCCGCTCGGGCGCGATAGAACTCGCTGCTGCCGTGGCTTGCCTCGCCCAGCAGGATGACGCGCGCGTCAGCGTAGCGGTCGAACAGCGCTGCGAATGCCGGCGTATCCAGGTCCGGCAAAGGTTCGGCGTACTGATGGAGAACAGGGGCAATATCGGCAGTGTCGACCTGAAACTGCTTGCCGTAGAGTTTTTCCATCAATTTCTTCGAAGGGCTGTTCATGGGGAGACTCCCGTAGTCAGCCGCCGCGCCTTGACCCGTCAGGGTGCGGCGGCCCAGGGTCAGATCAGGGAGAGTCGGTGGATGACCTGGCTGGGGTCATCTGGGTCAGCAGCGGTGGTGAACCCCGCCGCCTTGGCCAGATCGCGCATCGCATGGTTGGCTGCTGCGTCGACCGAATACATCTGCCGCAAGCCCTTGGCCCGGGCATGGTCGATCAGGTGCTTGAGCAACAGGCGACCCAAGCCATGGTGCTGCCAGCTATCCATGACGGTAACGGCGCATTCGCACTCGTCCTTGTCGCTGGCGGTGGCGTAGCGGGAAATGCCCACTTCCTGCAATTCGCCATCCACGTGGGCCAAGGCGACGTAGGCCGCCTGCCGATCCTGATCGACCTTCATCAGCTGGTCGAGCATGGCTTCACCGGGCTCCCTGAGCTGGCACAGGAAGCGGAAATGCCGCGATTCGGGCGACAGCCGTTCGATGAAGGCTTTTTCGCGTTCTCGGTCCTTGGCTTGCAAGGGCCTGATCAACACGTGAACGCCGTTTTCAAGGGCTTCGATCCAGTATTCACCCGAAGGTTTGGGGAACGAAGGCGTTGTGTGCACACGGGAAGTCTCGGCGGGCGCCATGGCAATGTCCTCTGGGTCGAATGAACAAGGAAATTCAGTTTCGGCAGCGGATCAAGCGCTGACTTGACAGTTGTCAATTGCTTCCCACATGACCTGTCAAACCGATAGAAAAAAACGGGTATAGCCGGGGGGTAGCGTCCGACCCTTGGTCGGACAGACCGCTAACGTTTAGTGGACCCGCTAACGTTAATAGATACCCGCCTTGCAAAAAAGCAGAGGCATCGTCATGTCAGGCCCTGCGGAATTGGGGGCAAGGCCCCATGTGAAGTGCCTTGCGTGCTCGTTGAGCCGGCTTTGCCTGGCAGCCAGCCTCAGTGCCGACGAAGTGGCCAGGCTGGAGCGAATTGTCCGCCGTAACCGACCGTTGAAGCGGGGCGAGTACCTCTTCAAGGCCAATGACCCCATGGAGTACGTGTTTGCCTTGCGCTCCGGGGCGATCAAGAATTTTCTGCTGAATGCCGAGGGCACCGAGCGAGTGACCGGCTTTCTCCTACCGGGGGAAATGCTTGGGCTGGACGCTATTGGTGCCAGTCATTACCGAAGCTTTGCCGTTGCCCTGGAAATTTCACTGGTCTGCGCCATCAGGCTGGACCAGCTGGTGGACCTGTCCGGCCAGATTTCGGGGCTGCGCTATCAGCTGCTGCACATGCTCAGCCTGGGGATCCAGGGGAAGGACGAGCACCTGCGCTGCTGCCATGGGCGTGCCGAGCAGCGGTTGGCGATCTTCCTGCTGGGCATGTCCGCGCGTTATCAGGCGCGAGGGTTGCAGGCTGATGTGTTCAGCCTGCCCATGTCCCGTGGTGATATCGCCAACTATCTGGACCTCACGCAGGAAACGGTCAGCCGACTGTTCAGCCGCTTCGTCCATGCAGGTTTCATGCTGTGCGCCGGGCGTGAGGTGAGGCTCATCGACATGCAAGGCCTGGTCAACCTGACCCGCCTGGAGGCGCCCACTTGAGCGCGGCAAGCACCCGGTCATAGCGTTGTACAGGCCCGCTCTCGGGGGCGTGCCCCACCCCGATCGGGCGTGGCACATGATCCGTGCGTATCCAGATGCGCTGCGGTGCTACGCCTGTTTGCCAGCACAGTTGGGCTATCTGGCGCGCCACCTGTGGCGGTGCGCAACAGTACACCGTGTCCGGGCGGCAAGTTGTCAGCAAGTGTCTGGTTTGCCACCAGCCACTGCTGTAGTCATGCGGCAATGGCGACAGCGCCGACAGCCAGGTTCGACAATCGTCTGGCAGCAATTCGGCCGCAATGCCGTCATGTGACAGTTGCAATTGTACCCAGGGCAGCCAGCAGCGAATCTCATCCAGCGCACCCAACAAGGGCAGCAAGCCGTCGGCGCGACTGATGGCCAGCAACTTTGTACTTTGCAGGGGCAGCGGCCAAGCGCTGCCAAGCGGCCCGGAATAGTCGAACAGCTCCCCCGTCCGGCCCAGGGGCTGCGCACTCTGGGTGCTGACGATAAATTGCCCGGCCACGCCAGGTAGGGTCACGTAACTGCATGGCCAGCACGCGGTACGACCACTGAGCACGCAGTACTGGCCAGCCATTGCCTCGCTGCATGGCTGGCTAGAAAGGGCCAGGCGCACGAATTGCTGAATGCCCAGGCCGGGCAATGTCTGTAGCAAGCGGACGCTGGCACCCTCCCGGTCCATGACTGCCTCGCACTGTAATGATGACTCGCTGTAATTAGCCTAGACGGTGGCCAATCTGGCACTTTGACCAGGATCAAACCAGCGGGCGGCAGGGACTTCACGTTGTTGATAAAGGTCAAATGGGCTGCTGCGCCACGGCGCATGATCAAGGCGTCTCCCTGGGAGGCATTACTCATTCGAGGAGGACGCCATGTCAGAAGTTGCCAAGAAAGTGCCTGTTACCCCCGCCGCCACCCAGCCAACCAAAGCTTCGCCGCCCAGCGTCGAACCTTCGGAGCTGTGGCGGCCCTTCCAGCAATTGCGCCGTCAGATCGACAGCCTGTTCGAAGATTTCGGCCGGCGGCCGATGCGCATGCCGTTCAGCCACACACCGTTCGATGTCGAACCTTTCTGGCGGCGTGACCTGTTCACCCACGGGATGCCGGCCATGGACATCAGCGAGCTGGCCGAGGAGTACCGCATCAGCGCCGAGTTGCCTGGCGTGGAGGACAAGGATATAGAGATCAAACTCGTCAATGGCAACCTGTTGATCCGCGGCGAAAAACAGGAAGAAGTGGACGAAAAACGCAAGGAATATCACCTGTCCGAGCGCCATTACGGCAGGTTCGAACGGATGTTCCAGCTGCCACGTGAAGTCGACGCTGAGAAGATCAACGCCCAGTTCAACAAGGGCGTGCTGCTGGTGCACCTGCCCAAACGCGCCGAAGCCATCCATCCGGAAAAGGTGATTCCGATCAAGAGCGGTAAATGAGCACCCATCCACGCTGCATCGAGGAGCAGGGAGGCTCCGCCTGTGGAGGTAGAACATGATGTCCATTGGCAAATACTGCAACCGGGACGTGGTCACCGCACCACCCGGTATCTCCATCCATGCCGCGGCGCGGATGATGAATCAGTACCATGTCGGGGATCTTGTGCTGGCCGAAGATGTCGACCGCGAGCGTTGTCGGCCCATCGGCCTGATCACCGATCGCGACCTGGCGTTGCGGATCATTGCGCGCAACCCACCAGATGAGGAAGACCTGCATGCGGTCGATGTGCTGCCCCGGCCTCTGATCACCGCCAACCAGAACGAGGACCTGTTCGATGTGATCCTCAATATGCGCCGCGCCAATATTCGACGTATTCCGGTAGTCGATGATTTCGGCTTGCTGGTCGGAATCGCTACGGCGGACGACCTGGTGGGCCTGCTGTCGGACCACCTGCACGAATTGTCACTGCTGATCCGTCAACAGAGCCGGCGTGAGGAAGATCTTCGCGGCGAAGACCTTTGAGCGCCCCCGTGCGTGATGACGATAGGAGGCTGGCATGAGTGATTTCCCCGGTACTGAAGAGCTCGAAAGCCTGGACGCCTATTGGCGGGCGGCAAACTACCTCACCGTTGGCCAGATCTATCTGCAGGACAATGCCTTGTTGACCAGGCCTTTGACCTTGACCGATGTCAAACCTCGGCTGCTGGGCCACTGGGGGACTTCGCCGGGGCTCAACCTCGTCTATACCCATCTGAACCGGTTGATTCGCCAGTACAGCCTCAATGTGCTGTTCGTAACTGGCCCTGGCCACGGCGGTCCTGCCCTGGTCGCTCAGGCATACCTCGACGGTACCTACACCGAGCTCAATCCATCGGTCGAGCGCAACGCACTTGGAATGGCCCGGCTCTTTCGGCAGTTTTCCTGGCCTTATGGCATTGGCAGCCATGTCGGTCCCCATGTGCCTGGGTCCATTCACGAAGGGGGCGAACTGGGCTATTCGCTGGCCCATGCCTATGGTGCCGCCCTGGACAATCCGCAACTGATCGTGGCGTGCGTCATTGGTGATGGTGAGGCCGAAACCGGGCCACTGGCTGCCAGCTGGCATTGCAACAAGTTCCTCAACCCCGCCCGCGACGGTGCGGTGCTGCCCATCCTGCATCTGAACGGCTACAAGATCGCCAACCCCAGCGTGCTGTCGACGATCAGCGAGGAGGAACTGACCAGCCTCATGTATGGCTATGGTCATGATCCCTATTTTGTCGAGGGTGACGAGCCTATGGAGGTCCATCGCGCGTTGGCCAGGACGCTGGATGTCATCTACGAGAAGATCAGCCAGATACAGCGCCTGGCGCGACATGCCGAAGACCCGCATGCGGTCGATAGGCCATTGTGGCCGGTGCTGATTCTTCGTACCCCCAAAGGGTGGACGGGGCCCAGGTACGTGGATGGGCAACGCGTAGAGGGCACCTGGCGGTCCCATCAGTTGCCTTTGGCGGACCTTGACAAAGCGCCGCACCTGATGCAGCTGCAACAATGGCTCGAAAGTTACCGTCCCCATGAGCTTTTTGACACACAGGGCACGTTGCTGCCTGAGCTGGCCGCGCTGACCCCGACTGGCCGGCGGCGCATGAGCGCGAACCCCCATGCCAACGGTGGTCTCTTATTGCGGGCACTGGATTTGCCGCACTACGCCGATTACTGCGTGCCGATACCGGGCCCCGGTCAGGTGCGGGCCGAGGCAACCAGAGTGCTGGGCGGTTATGTGCGCGATGTCATGAAGAACAGCATCGCGTCGCAGAATTTCCGCCTGTTCGGCCCCGACGAAACGGCGTCCAACCGTCTGGATGCGGTATTTGAGGCGACCGACAAGGTGTGGCTGGATGCTCGGGCCAGCGATGATAGAAACCTTTCGCCACAGGGGCGGGTCATGGAGATCCTCAGTGAGCACATCTGCGAAGGCTGGCTGGAGGGCTATCTGCTGACGGGCCGCCATGGCCTGTTTTCCTGCTACGAAGCCTTCATCCATATTGTCGATTCGATGATCAACCAACATGCCAAATGGCTCAAGACAGCTGCCGAGGTGCCCTGGCGCAAGCCGATCGCCTCATTGAACATCCTCCTGACTTCGCATGTCTGGCGGCAGGACCATAATGGTTTCTCGCACCAGGACCCGGGCTTGCTCGACCTGCTGGCAAACAAGAAGGCCAATCTTGCGCGGATCTATCTGCCACCTGACGCCAATTGCCTGTTGTCGGTGGCTGAGCATTGTCTGCGCAGCCGTGGGTACATCAATGTGATCGTCGCCGGCAAGCAGATGGAGTGGCAATGGCTCGATAGCGAAGCGGCCGCCGTGCATTGCCAGTCAGGTATTGGACGCTGGGGCTGGGCCTCCCACGATGACGAGATGCCCGAGGTGGTGCTTGCCTGCGCGGGCGATGTGCCGACACTGGAGGTGCTGGCGGCGGTTACACTGCTGCGGGAGCAGGCTCCTGATGTGCGCGTGAGGGTGGTGAATGTCGTTGACCTCATGGCGCTGCAACTGTCGCAACAGCATCCTCACGGGCTGTCCGACAGCGACTTCAATGGGCTGTTCACCGAAGATCGACCGGTCATCTTCGCCTTCCACGGTTATCCGGCGTTGGTCCACCGCCTGATCTACAAACGTGCCAACCCGCAACGCTTTCATGTGCGCGGTTTTCGCGAAGAGGGCGCAACCACCACGCCGTTCGACATGGCAGTCATCAACAACCTCGACCGCTACCAGCTGCTGCTCGATGTGTTCGAGCGCGTGCCACGCTTGCAGCCCCAGCTCGAACAGGCCCGCGTCCGTTACTGGGCAATGATGCAAAGGCACAAGCTCTACCTCATCGAACATGGCGAAGACTTGCCTGAAGTTGCGCAATGGCGTTGGGCTTCACCACCAGGTGCCTGACGCATCCTGACTTGGCCTTCCAGTACTTCTGCATTCCGAGGTCCAGGAAAAATGCGGGCCAGGTGATCAACACCATCGTGGGTATTCCGGGCAGGATCGGCGGTTCATTTAGTGGACTCGACCAACACATAGGTGGCGGGCTCATTGGCCTGCGGTAGCAACGCGGGGAACTCCTCGGGGGTGATGCTCTCTTTGGCCAGCAACAGCCGCGCGCCTGCATCCAGGTCGTTGCGGCGCTGCTCCAGCAAAGACCGGGCACGGCCATAGGCTTCTTCGAGCAAGCCGCGGATGGCCAGGTCGATCTCGCGCGCAGTCTGCTCGGAGTAGTCCTTGTGCGCCTGGTGCAGTATCGAGTCTCCCAGAAAGCCGGCTTGTTGCCGCTCCAGTACCGCCTGGCCCAACACCGGGTTCATGCCGAAACGGGTGACCAGCTGGCGGGCTATGTCGGTGGCGCGCCCCAGGTCGTCGGCGGCGCCCGTGGAGACCTGGCCGAACGCAAGGTGCTCGGCGGCACGCCCGGCCATCAGCACGACAAGGCGGTCGCGCAGCATCTGCGCGCTGATCAGGAAGCGGTCATCGGTCGGCCGCTGCAGGGTGTAGCCCAGTGAACCCGCGGCGCGGGGAATGATCGACACCTTGTGAACCGGGTCCATCGCCGGCAGGCTGCTGGCGGCCAGGGCATGGCCCATTTCATGGTATGCCACCACCTGGCGCTCGTCGCTGCGCAACACGCTGCCTTTGCGTTCGACGCCTGCCACCAGGCGCTCGACCGCCGCGGTGAAATCCTGCAACTCGACCCACTGGCTGGAGCGCCGGGTGGCAACGATGGCCGCCTCGTTGACCAGGTTGGCCAGGTCGGCGCCGGTCAGGCCCGGGGTGATCTCGGCAATCCGCTCGCAGTCCAGGTCGTTCTTGTAGATGATCTTATGCAGGTGGACTTTGAGGATCGCCAGGCGGCCCTTGCGGTCGGGTCGGTCGATGAGAATCTGCCGGTCGAAGCGCCCGGCACGCAGCAGCGCCGGGTCCAGCACTTCCGGGCGATTGGTCGCTGCCAGCAGCACCACGCCTTCACGCGGGTCGAAGCCGTCGAGCTCGGCGAGCAACTGATTGAGGGTTTGCTCTTTCTCGTCATTGCCGCCAAAGCTGCCGACGCCGCGCATCTTGCCCAGCGCATCCAGCTCATCGATGAAAATGATGCAAGGTGCGGCATGGCGGGCCTGGTCGAAGAGGTCACGCACCCGCGCGGCACCGACGCCCACGAACATCTCCACGAACTCCGAGCCGGAGATCGAGAAGAATGGAACCGCCGCTTCCCCGGCGATGGCCTTGGCGACCAGGGTCTTGCCGGTGCCGGGTGGGCCTACCAGCAGCGTGCCCTTGGGCACATGGGCGCCAAGGCGCGCATACCACGCCTTGTTTTTCAGGAAGGACACGATCTCGGTCAGCTCGCCCTTGACGTCGTCGATACCGGCCACGTCGGCGAAGGTCACCTGGGTGTCATGCTCGACATAGACCCGCGCGCGCGACTTGCCCACCCCCATCAACCCGCCCAGCCCCTGTTTCTGCCCCAGGCCATGAAACAGGAAGTACCACAGCACCAGCATCATCACCAGCGGCATCAACGCGGCCACCACGGTCGCTACCCTGCTGTCCTCGACGACGCCAGAGAATGCCACTCCAGAACGCCCCAGCTGCGCGCTCAGTGCCGGGTCGACGCGCACGGTGGAGAATACCGAGCGGCCATCGATCGGCTCCTGCAGCCTGCCGAGGATACGGTCGTGCTCGATATGGAGGTCGCTGACCTTCTGCTGATCGAGCAATTGCAGGAACTGGCTGTAAGGGATGGCCAGCACGGCTGGCTGGTTGAACAGGCCGAACTGCAGGGCAGCGAGCACCGCCAGGCCGGCTGCCAGGAAGTAGAGCTTCCAGGGCTGATCCTTGTTCATGACCAACTCTCCTCGGCGCGCGACGCTAGGCGATCAACAGATAATCTTCGACCTTGCTGACGCCCGGCACCGACCAGGCCGCACGCTCGACCACTTCTCGCTCGCGCAGCAAGTGCACCTTGCCTTCCAGCTTGACTACGCCGTCCTGCACCGTCACACCGATGCTGGCGGCGTTGATATCGGGTGTGACTTCCAGCTCTTCGAGCACAAGGTCTCGCAAGTCAAGGTCGTTCATGATCGGCTCCGGTAGCGGCTGGGGGAGGGGCTGAAGTGCCCTGAGCCCTTGTTTTTACCCTTGTGCCGGCCAGCGCGATTGATAAAGGTCAAACCCGGTGAACAGGGCGCTCGCGGTTGACAAATGTCAGGCTGCGGCGCATGCCGCAACCGATACTCAGCGTGTCTTGGACATGCACGAGGGTATGGTAATGCGACGCTATGTGCTTTGCGGGTGGGCAAGCCTGCTGCTGATGACCGCGTCCGGCTGCACGGCGTGGCGCGCCGAGGAGTACGATGCGCGCCTGGAATCGGCGGAGAACAATGCCGCCACCGCACGGTTGCGCGCCGATCAAGTGTGCTACCGCATCGATCTGGTCGAGCAGACCGCCAACGAGGCACTGCGACGGGCGATCCAGGCTCAGGACGAGGTGCAGCAGCTGCGCCAGCAAGCCAGACGCAAGTAGCCCGCCATGCTACGTCGATGGCTCGACCCCACACTGTTGATGGTCTGCCTGCTGGCCTTGCTGACTGGCGGCGTGGCCTATGCTGCGCAGCGACCTGCCTGGGCCGCGCTGGTCTGGGCAACTGGCGGCCTGGTCATGGCCGGAGTCCTGGCGGTGGAAATGCTCAGGCGCCTGGCCCGGGGGGAGGCCGGTATCGACCTGATTGCCTTGTTGTCGATCACCGCCGCGCTGGCGCTGGAGAACATGCTAGTGGCTGCGGTGGTGGCGCTGATGCTGGCCACCGGCCGAGCCCTTGAAGCGTTCAGCGTGCGTCATGCCGAGCGCGAACTGCGCGCGCTGATCGACCGGGCGCCGCAACGTGCCTGGATCCAGGAACAAGACGGGCTGCGCGAGGTTGCGGTGGACCAGGTCAGGCCAGGTCAAGCCGTGCTGGTGCGCCTGGGTGAGATCGTGCCAGTGGACGGGCGCCTGCAGAGTCCACAGGCCACCCTGGACGAGGCGGCACTGACCGGGGAGTCGTTACCCGTCACTCGCCAGTGCGGCGAGTCGGTGGCCAGCGGGGTGTGCAACGTCGGCGCGCCGTTGGTGCTAGTGGCCACGCAGACCGCGGCGCAGAGCACCTACGCTGGCATCGTGCGTCTGGCCGAGACGGCACGTCAGTCACGGGCGCCTTTCGTGCGCCTGGCTGACCGCTACGCGCTGGCCTTCATCCCGCTCACGTTGCTGGTCGCCGCGCTCGCCTGGTGGGTCAGTGGCGACCCGCAACGCGTGCTGGCGGTGCTGGTGGTCGCCACGCCTTGCCCCTTGATATTGGCGGTGCCGATAGCCGTGCTGTCGGGCATCTCGCGAGCGGCGCGGCGTGGCATTCTGGTGCGCGATGGGGCGGTACTGGAGGCGCTCGCCGGGGTCCGTCAGGTCTTTCTCGACAAGACCGGTACCTTGACCAGCGGCCATGCCCGATTGCAATCGATCGAGCTTAACGGGGAGGGCGCGCCGCTGCAGATCTTGCAGTGGGTCGCGTCGTTGGCCCAGGCATCCACCCATCCGATCGCGCGGGCTATTGTCGACGCGGCCCTTGCGCGGGGCCTGAGCCTGGCGGCGCCGCAACTGGTGCAGGAGGCTCCAGGCCAAGGGGTGGCCGGCCAGGTACAAGACAAAGCCGTGCGCTTGGGGCAGCTGGCTTACGTGCAGCAGGGCAGGGCGGCGGGCCCTTGGGCACAGGCGTGCTTGCAGCAGCTCGACTATCTGGCCAGCAGTGGCAGTTTCGTGGCCGTGGACGGTGAATTGAAAGCGATGCTGCGGCTGGCCGACGATGTGCGCCGGGAAACACCCCAGACCCTGCGTCGGCTTCGAGCGCGCGGGATCGACAAGATTGTCATGCTGACTGGCGACTGCCCCCAGACGGCGCAAATGATCGCATTGACGGCGGGTATCGATGCGCTTCACGCTGGCCTTTCACCGCAGGACAAGGTCCGTCTGGTGCAGGAAGGTTGCCGAGGAGGCCGCACGCTGATGGTCGGGGACGGCATCAATGATGCGCCGGCACTGGCTGCCGCCGATGTCGGGGTTGCCATGGGCGCGTCCGGCGTGACTGCCTCGGCGCAGTCAGCCGGCGTGGTCTTGCTGGTCGACAGGCTGGACCGTCTGGTCGAAGCGCTCGATATCGCCCGGCACGTCGTGCACATCGCCCGGCAAGGCGTGTGGGTGGGCATGAGCCTCTCGCTGCTGGCCATGCTGTGCGCTGCGGCCGGCTACCTGCCTGCGGTGATGGGGGCGGTACTGCAGGAAGGCATCGACTTGTTGATCATCCTCAATGCCCTGCGCGCCCTCGGCCCGGTTAACGGCGATGGCCGCAACGGGTTGCCGGCCGCGAACCTGCTGCGCATGCAGGACGAGCATCGGCAACTGGACGGGTTGTTGACCGAACTGAGCCAGATGGCGCGGGACTTTGCCAGCCGCCCTGCAGAGCAGGCGCGGGCCGACCTCAGGCACCTGGTCGCCGCCCTGCATGGCTTGCTGGAACGCCATGAGCGGGACGACGAGCAGCGGCTGTACCCGCTGTTGAGCCGGTACCTGGGGGGCGAGGACCCGCTCTCGGCGCTCAGCCATACCCACCGGGAAATGTTCAGGCTGATCCATTTGCTGACACGCATGAACGAGGATTTCGCCCAGGCCGGCGCCACCCCGAGCGCCGATGAAATCCAGCACCAGCTCATACGCCTGGATACCCTGGTGAACCTGCATTTCGACCAGGAAGAGGCCTTGTACCGTTATCTTGACCAACATTGACTGGCAACTGTTGCGCCGCTGCCCGGTCCCGGTCTACTTGCTCGGTGCCAGCCGGCCGGCGTTGCCAATCAGCCGTGGATTGCCAGGATGCTCGAATGCACCTTGTACAGGGTTTGCTCGGTGGTACTGCCGATGACCTTGGCCAACCCTTCATGGTAAAGCGTGCCCATGACAACCACATCGAAGCCATGCTGGTTGGCGTACTCGCTGATGGCACTGCGGGCAGCCCCGCGTATCAGGTGCAAGTGGTCCGGCTTGATGCCGTAGTGGCCCGCGAACCGGGTCAGGCGCTCCCGCGCTCTACCCGCCAAGTCTTCGATCACTTCGTTGGTCCATGCCACGGGGGCGGCGGCGTAGGCGACGAAGCTGGGGCTGGGTTCGTAGGCCTGGAGCACATGCAGTTGTGCCCTGCAGCGCTGCGCCAGTACCTGTGCAGCCTGCAGGATTCGGTCGTTGCACTTGTGCACCGCAGGGTCATCTTCGACCAGATCCACGGCCGCCAGCACCCGCACAGGCAGTGCTGCGTCAGCCTGAGCTACCAGGTGCAACGGAATCGGGCAGTGGCGCAGCAACTGCCAGTCCAGTGGCGTGAGCAGGGCACGGCTGACGACGGTTTCGTGGCGGATGTCCTTGATCAGCATTTCCACGCGGTGCAGTTGCGCCAGGCGGATCAGGTCCTTGAGTGGATCATCATCATCCAGTGTTTCGGCATAGGCGGTAATGCCCTGCTCGCCAAGCGCTTTCGCCTGCTCGTGTAGCCATGCCTTGCGGTGCTCGGCGTCTTGCTTGCGGGCACTGCTGCGCAGCAGCTGGTCAAGGGTGGTCAGGCGTGACGGAAGTTGGCTCAGCACCACCAGGTGCAACGTGGCGCCTGTGGCCTTGGCCAGCGCTTGTGCGCGCGCCAGGGCTGGCGAGGCGTGCAGGTCCGGGTGGCATATCAGTAGCAGTCGCGTTAAAGCGTTCATGATGGCCTCCGCAGCGAGGGGCCGCCGCAATGACGGCACACGGGCTCAGACCTAGGGTGGCGCGATGGCGCCTGGGGGCCTTGATTTTTATCAAGAACGCACCGGCAACTGCTTCGATAATGACAAGCGTACGCCAACCAACTGCCGCGCCGGGAGGTGCCCGATGAACCCGTATCGCCGGATTCTGCTGATCATGACCGAGGCCCAGCCCAATGCCGCGCTGTCCCGTGCCATGGCCTTGGCTTTGGCGTCTGGCGCTGCCCTGCACGTGCTCGGTATTCATGAGCCCGGCGAACTACGTTTGCGCCACGAGTTGCAGGCAGCCCCGCTGCCGTCCGTTTCGTTCGTGCACTTCAGCACAGCGCTCAAGGCACTGCTCGACGAACAGCCGGCAAGGGGGGTACGCCCAAGTTTCGAGGCCGTGGAAACCTCCGATCCCCGCGACCTCGTGCCGGCCTGCATCGCCCGCTACGCGCCCGACCTGGTGATCAAGGGCTGCACGGGCTGTTCGCTGATCGATCAGCTGGCCCGCACCTCGCTTGACCAAGTGCTACTGCATGCAAGCGAGGTGCCGTTGATGTTCGTGCCGGAGAATGCCCCACCCCTGCCAGGTAACGTGCTTGTCGCGGTGGATGTCTCCCATCCCTCGCCGCTCAATGACGCGCTGGTCGCGGCTGGTCAGCAACTGGCGATGCAATGCCACAGCCAGTTGCAGCTGCTTTCGGCTTACGACCTGCCCATCGCCATGCTGGCCAACCCGCACCTCGCCGGCCCTTGGGCGGACGAAATGCGTGAATCACTGCAATTCCCGTTCGATGCGTTGGCCGACGCCCATGGCATCGCCCACAGTCATCGGTTCTTCAGGGAAGGTGCGCCGTTGCGCGTCATCAAGTCCCATATCGCGACGCAGGGGATCGATGTGGTGGTGGTCGGCGCCGTGCAGGCCCGACGGTGGGCCAAGCTGATCGGCGATACCACCGAACGGCTTGTCAGTCGGGCGCCGTGCAGCATCCTGACGATCAGGCCCGCAGCCGGCAGTTGATTCAGGCGCAATCGTGGGTCCGGCCATGGCGTAGGTAGTCGCAAGGTACTGCGCGTGGAACTGTCCGAAATATTTTGTTCTTGAAGCGTGGGGGATGGCTGCTGGCGGCCTCGTCGGATCTTTATTTCCCGCATAGTTGACCTAAGATAACTTCTGCCGCCTTTCAGATCGTTGCATTGCGCGCACAGTGATAGCGTTCATACATACGCTTATCGTCCCGAGGCGTGCCCATGTATCAGAACCTGGCTGTTCTCACCGCCTTGCTGGTGCTGTACGCCAGCCTGGCCGGCGCGCTTGAATCCAAACCTGTCAATGGGCCGCTGGTGTTTCTGCTGGCGGGCCTGGCGGCGGGGCCGTCCGGGCTTGGGTTGTTGAACCTCTCGTTGGACCGCAACGATCTTCGATTGCTGGCCGAGCTTACCCTCTCAATCGTCCTGTTCAACGATGCCGCCAAGGCCGACCTGGGCCAATTGCGCCAATCCAGTAGCCTGCCCCTGCGTCTGCTGGCCCTGGGTCTGCCGCTGACATTGATTGCGGGCTGGCTTGCCGCGTGGCTGCTGTTCCCACAGATGCCCTGGCTTGAGATGGCGCTGTTGTCGACGATACTGGCGCCGACCGATGCGGCCCTTGGCAAGGCAGTCGTGAGCAACCCCGAGGTGCCGGCCAATGTGCGCGAGAGCCTGAATGTCGAAAGCGGATTGAATGACGGCATATGCGTGCCGGTACTGCTCTTGCTGTTGGCATTGTTGATGGAGGCTCACTCGACGATGCCGTTTGCCTTGGCGGGTTATTTCTTCGTGGAGGAGTTGGGCATAGGTGTGCTGACGGGGGCGGCGCTTGCTCTGTTGGTGGGCGGGTTGTTCCGTCTGTCGCAACGCCATTGTCTGCAGATCGAGGCCTGGCAGCAGTTGGTGATGCCCGCGTTGGCATTACTGAGCTTCGCGTGCGCCCAGGCATTGGGGGGGAGCGGCTTCATCGCCGCGTTTTGCGCAGGGTTGCTGACAGGCTACCTGTTCAACCGGGAAACGCAGCCGTTGATCGTCACCGGTGAGTCGTGCGGTGAAGCGCTGTCGTTGCTGACTTGGGTGGTGTTCGGTGCCTACGTGGCGCCCAAGGCTTCGCAGATCCTGTCGCCCTCCGTCTGGTTTTACGCACTCGCCAGCCTGTCGCTGGTGCGGATGCTGCCCGTCTGGCTCAGCCTGGCGGGCAGCACACTCAGCGCCGAGAGCCGCTTGTTCATCGGCTGGTTCGGCCCCCGTGGTCTCGCTTCCATCGTTTTCGCGATATTGATACTGGGTGCGCCGTTGCAAGAGGGTGGCACGATCATCGCGTGCGCCATCGCTTGCGTCATGCTCAGCGTGGTATTGCACGGCGTGAGTGCATTGCCGGGGGCGCGCCGACTGGGGCGCAGCGCCCGATAATAATGGCGTGACAGGCGATCGACCAATTCCATCGAAACACTTGCGTGCAGGAGAGCATCATGAGTGATCCAGCAAAGAAAATGGGCTTGGTCGGGCTCACGACCCTGGTAACGGTGAACATGATGGGTTCGGGTATCATCATGCTGCCGGCGAGCATGGCACAGATCGGCGCGGTCTCGCTGCTGTCCTGGGTTGTCACGGCAGTGGGCTCGATGGCTATCGCCTACTGTTTCGCCCAATGCGGCATCTACTGCACGCGTCCTGGTGGCATGTCAGCCTACAGTGAGGAGGCCCATGGCAAGTCGGCGTTCTTCTTGTGCTCGTACCTTTACTTTCTTTCATTGATGATCGGCAACGTAGCCATCGGTATCTCCGCCGTGGGCTACCTCACGCCGTTCTTTCCTTGGCTTGGGAGTGGTGCCATACCGCTGCTGGCAGGGGCGGTCGCGCTGATCTGGTTTACCACATTGGCCAACCTAGGGGGGGCCGAGATCACCGGCCGGCTGGGCGCCATCAGTGTATGGGGCGTGATTGTGCCCGTTGCCGGTCTGAGCCTGATCGGTTGGCACTGGTTCAGCCCCACCCTCTTTCAAGAGGCCTGGAACCCGGGGCACATACCCGTCGCCCAGGCCGTTACCAGTAGCATCCCTCTGACGCTGTGGGCGTTCCTGGGCATGGAGTCAGCCGCGCAGAACTCCGATGCGGTGGAAAACCCGAAGCGCAATGTGCCCCTGGCCTGTTTACTCGGCACCCTGGGCGCAGCCGTGGTGTACATTCTTTCGACCAGTGTCATTCAAGGCATCGTGCCCAACCCGGACCTGGCCAATGCCAGTGCCCCGTTCGCCATGGTGTACGCGCGGATGTTCAATGACAGTGTCGGCAACGTCATCATGGGGTTGGCGGTGATCGCCTGTGTGGGCTCGTTGCTCGGCTGGCAATTCACCTTGGCTGAAACCGCCAAGGTCACAGCCGGGCAGGGGCTGTTCCCAAGGCTGTTCACCCGCACCACGGCCCGTGGCGTGCCGTTGGCCGGCATGCTGACTTGCGCCGTACTGCAGAGTCTGATTGCGCTGTCGACACTCTCGCCAAACGCCAGTGCCCAGTTCAGCAAACTGGTCAACCTGGCTGCCGTGACCAATATCATTCCCTACATCACCTCGCTGACCGGGTTGCTGGTGATCATGTACAAGGCACAGGTTGAAATGGCCATTTTTCGCCGTAATGCCGCCATCATGGTGCTTGCGGTGTGCTATTGCTTCTATGCGCTTTATGCCTCGGGCCTGGAAGCGGTGTTCGGCGCGGCGTTGATCATGGCGCTGGGCTATCTGCTGTTTGGCTTTATCGCCAAGCGTTTCGTCAAGGCTCTGGACATGATCGGAGGTGCATCATGATCAAGCTGTCGAAACTTGCCGGTTTGTGCCTTGCGAGTTTGCTCTTGGGCGGGGCAATCGACGGCGAGGCGGTCGCCGCTGAAGGGCTGGACCGCTTGCGTGACAGCCAGGTGCTCACCCTTGGCTACATGGAGGGCTTCGCGCCTTTCTCGTCAGGCAGCGAGCAGGCCCCGCAAGGGTATTCCGTGGAGCTTTGCGATGCAGTCGCCAAACACCTTCGCCAGTTGCCAGGGATGACCGGGCTGCAGGTGCGCTGGCGCGCTCTGTCAGAGCCACAGAGCCTTACAGCCTTGGCGGCGGGCGACATCGACCTGCTGTGCACACCCATGGTGGAAACCGTCAGCCGCCGCGGAGTTGCGGACTTTTCCATTCCGGTGTTTACCTCTGGCCTGGCTGTGCTGGTAAGGCGCGATGCGCCGGATACCTTGTTGGGGCCGCTCAGTGGCCGGTCGGGCGATAACGGTCCACGTTGGCGTGCGACAATCAACGCGGGCCTGAGCAAGCATAGCTTTGCGGTATTGCGTGGGTCATTGAGCAGTCGTTGGGCGCAAGGGCGGATCCGCCAGCTGGGTTTGCAATCCACGCTGGAGGAAGTATCGACGTATGAGGAGGGCGTACGGCGTGTGGCCGAACGCAAGGTCGACGCGTTCTTCGCAGACCGGGTCATCCTGCTCGCGCTGCAGGCCCGACAGGCCGAACGGGAACAGCTGGTGGTGCCGGATCGTTTGTTCGTCATAAGCCGGGTAGCGCTGCCGATGCGTCGGGGTGATGATGAATTCCGGCTGCTAGTGGACAGCGCCTTGAGCAAGGCGCTCTCCGCGGTTGAGGGCGAGGCCTTGTTCGTTCGTTATCTAGGCCCGCTTTCCGACCAGGACCGGCTGCTGCAAAGCCTGTATCCGTTACCGGATTGATTGGCCGGGATGGTGATCACCGGTACCACCAGAGCTACGTGTCGGGCCGAAATAACATGCGTACCGCCTCTCTTAACCACTGATTGCCACGGTCCTGATGATATCGCGCATGCCAATGTTGTTTGACCGTAAACCCATCGACGGTAAACGGGCAGTCGTGCACCCTTAACCCGTGTATATCGGCAAGCGTCTGCCCGATGTGTCGCGGCAACGTTGCCACAAGATCCGTCGAGCCGACAATCATCCCTAATCCAAGGAACGCCGGCAGCTCCAGCATGATCCTGCGTTCGATGCCAGCGCGCGCCAAGCCGGCCTCCAGTAACTTCTGTCCGGTCCCGGCACTGACCTGTACATGCCCTTCGGCACGGTAGCGCGCCACGGTCAGCCCATTTGCCAGGCGTGGATGCTGAGCATTGCTCAGGCACACCCAATCCTGGTCGAACAGTACCTGTTGATACATTCCCCCACCGAGCCACGGCACGAATCCGATCGCAAGGTCCGCCTCGCCGGACTCCAGCGCGCTTTCGGTATTGCCATCGATGCGCGCTGCCTCCAGGTGGATTCCCGGCGCATGGGAACGCAGGTGGTTGAGAATGCTCGGCAGCAAGGTGATATGGCTGGCATCACTGACGCACAGGCGAAAGCGCCGCTGCGCTGTGGCTGGAATGAATTGGGGTTCCCAGGCGGTCAGACGGCGCAGGGATTCCAACACTTCACGGCAGGGTCCGATCAACTGGTCGGCACGGGGGGTAGGCGCCATGCCGGTCGGCGTGCGCACGAACAGCGGGTCGTTCAATTGTTCGCGCAGCCGCGCCAGCCAGATGCTGATGGTCGGCTGACTCTGCCCGAGCTGCTCGGCCGCGCGGGTAACGCTGCGGCAGTGATACAGCATGTCGAACAACTGCAGCAGCTTTGGTTCAGGCAGTGGCTCCAATGCGCTCATTATTGCGATTCTCAATAGCGGTATTGAGCTCATTGTATAGTCTAAATAAGCCCGTATGCATAAGGTGGTCGCAAATCACAGGAGGTCTGCGACGTGAAAATCTGCATTCTGGGTGCCGGTGCCCTGGGTTGCGCCATTGGCGCGGCGTTGAGCGAGGCGGGGCATGAAACCTGGCTGTTGAACCGTGGCCGTGCGCATGTCGAGGCGATGAACCTGAAAGGTCTGCAGGTGCAGGACGAACGCGGCGAGCGCTCGGTACGGGTCAACGCGACGACCTGCGCCGAAGACATAGGCGCGGTCGACCTGGTGGTGGTGTTGGTCAAATCGTTCCACACCGCCGATGCAATCGCTGGTGCCACTGCGCTGTTCGGGCCGCAAACCCTTGTGCTGTCGCTGCAGAATGGCCTCGGCCATGAGGACATCCTGGCAGAGGCCGTGGGCCGCGAGCGGGTGCTGGCCGGCAAGACCTACGTCGGCGGCGTGCTGCTGGCACCCGGTTCGATAAGCGCCGGCGTAGCAGGCAAGCAGACCTTCATTGGCGAACTCGACGGCCAGATAACGCCGCGCGTGCAGGCCATTGCAGAGGCTTTCAACGGCGCCGGTCTGGTCACCACGGTCAGCGACAACATCCTCGGCACCATGTGGGACAAGCTGCTGGTCAACGTCGCGACGGGCGCGTTGAGCGGCATCACCATGCTCAGCTATGGCCAGCTGTACAGCGAGCCACTGCTCGAAAGCACCGCAAAGGCGGCCGTGGCCGAGGCCATCGCCGTTGCCGAACGGGCGGGCATTCGCCTGGGCCTGACCAGTCCCGAAGCGGCATGGACGCTGGCCGCCGAGGGCCTGCCGGCAAGCTTTCGTACCTCGATGCTGCAAAGCCTGGAAAAGGGCTCGATCACCGAAATCGATTTCATCAACGGCTCCGTCGTGCGCTGGGGCCAGCGCCATGGCGTTGCCACACCCGTCAACGCGACCTTGGTGGCCTGTATCAAAGGCATCGAACGCGCGATGGCCGATCACCAGAAAAGGGATACTCCATGAGTCAGCCGAAAGCCTATCTCGAACACGTTGCCTTCTGGGTGCGGGACATTCAGTGGCATATCCGTTTCTTCAACGAAGTGTGCGGTATGACCATGCGGGAAGTGCAGGGCGACGTCGAGCAGCCGACGCAGTACTGGACGCTGGGCGGCCTGCAGTTCATTCACCAGCCTGACTTCACTGGGCCGGAGGGTCGCATGGCCCACCTGGGCATCATGTGCGAGGACCTCGAAGCCGCCCTGGCCACAGCCCAGCGCTTCGGCGTCAGCGAAATGCCTCAGGGCCGCAACTGGCTGCGCCTGCCCGACGGTTTGGCGGTTGAGTTCATCCAGGCCTCGCCGGCCAAATGCGTCGCCCAGGCACTGGCCATCGACCCACGTGCGGAGGCATCGGCATGAGCGTAGTGGAAAAATTCTGGGACGATGCCCGCGAAGGCGATGAATGCCTCAGCCCCACCTACACGGTAACTCGCGAGCGCATCCTGGCCTACGCCGACCTTACCGGCGACCACACCCCGGTCCATGTCGATGAGGCATACGCCAATGCCAGCCATTTCGGCTGCCTGGTCGCCCACGGCTTGTTCGGGTTGTCGATCGCCGACGGCCTGAAGACCCAATGTGAATACCGCTTCGTGCCTGGCATGTCGCTGGGTTGGACGTGGGATTTCGTGCTGCCGATCAAGGTCAACGATGTGCTGCATGTACGCATGCGCGTGGGGGCGATGCGTCCCAGCAAAAGTCGCCCGGGCTGGGGCATCGTGGTACTGCCGTCGGAACTGATCAACCAGAATGGCGAAGTCGTGCAGCGCGGCGAGCACCGCCTGATGGTGCCGAGGAGGGCAGAAGCATGAGCCAGGCATTGCCATTGGCGGGTATCCGCGTCATCGACTACAGCCACTTCCTCGCCGGCCCTTATGTGGGGCGCTGCCTGGCCGCGCTGGGTGCCGAGGTGATCAAGGTCGAACGGCCGGGTAGCGGCGATGCCGGCCGTCAGCATGCGTTCACCCTAGATGACCAGCAGAGCGGCTACTTCCTGCAACTGAACATGGGCAAGCAGGGCGTCAGCGTCAATATGAAGGACCCGCGTGGCAAAGCCTTCATGCAACGCCTGACCGATTCGGCCGATGTGTTCATCGAAAACTATCGCCCAGGTGCCCTGGACAAGCTTGGGCTTGGCTATGCCGAGCTGTCGGCGCGCAACCCGCGTCTGGTGTACTGCTCGATCTCAGCCTACGGTCACACCGGACCGGATGCCCACCGCGCCGGCTTCGGGCTGATTGCCGAAGCCAAGAGCGGGATCATGCAGATGGTTGGCGTGCCGGGCGAGGCGCCGCCGTTGCTGCGCATTTCCCTGGGCGACATGTACACCGGTATTCATGCTGTTGCGGCGATCAACGCGGCGTTGCTGGGCAGGGTCAGCTCTGGACGCGGACAACATATCGACATGGCCCTGTATGACACGCTGGTGTCGATGCACGAGTATGCGGTGCAGTGCTACACGTTGTCCGACGGCACGGTGCTACCGGAGCAGACCGGCCATGACATGCCGACCTCGACCCTGTATGGCGTCTTCCGCGCAGGCGATGGTGACCTGGTCATCGCCGCTCAGGTCGACGACGCCTGGCAGCGTTTCGCTGCCATGGTCGAGGCCAATGGCGGCCCGCCCGGGTTCGGCAGCGATAGCCGCTACCATAACCTCAATGGCCGCAATGCACATCGCGAGGCGATTCTCGCCGTGGTCCGCGATTGGGTCGGCGCGCGTCGGGTCGCCGACATCCTGCAACTGCTCGATGGCATTGACATTCCCAGCGCCAAAGTGCAACGCATCGACGAAGTGCTGGCCGACCCGCAGATCCAGGCTCGCAACATGGTCATCGAACAGCAGCACCCGCGCTACGGCACCTTGCGCTTGCCCAATCTGCCGTTCCGCTTTTCTGATTGCGATACCACGATCCATCAGGTGGCCCCGGACCTTGGCCAGCATAATGCCGAAGTCGCTGCCGGGCTTGGCTTCAGCCCCACAGAAATCACCGCCATGCAAGCGGACGGTGTGCTGTTCACCCACGGAGATGCACGATGAGCGACCGCTATGCAGTGATCGGCCGACCGATCAACCACACCAAATCCCCCTTGATCCACGGCCTGTTTGCCCAGGCCAGCGGCCAGACCCTGGCGTACGGCGCCATCGAGGGCGAACTCGAGGGGTTCGAGACCCAGGTGCTGCAATTTCGCAGCGATGGCGGGCTGGGCATGAACATCACCGCGCCTTTCAAGTTGCGCGCCTTCGAGCTGGCCGACCGGCGCAGCGAGCGGGCTCAGCTGGCACGGGCGGCCAATGCGCTGAAGTTCGAGGATGGCCATATCTTCGCCGAGAACTTTGATGGCATTGGTTTGTTGCGTGACATCGAAGAGAACCTCGGTGAGCCGCTGCGCAACCGTCGGGTGCTGATGCTCGGCGCCGGTGGCGCGGTTCGTGGGGCGTTACTGCCGTTCCTCCAAGCGGGCCCGAGCGAGCTGGTGATCGCCAACCGCGACATGGCCAAGGCGGTGGCTTTACGCAATGAATTGGGCCACCCGCTGCTACGTATCAGCCGCTACGAGGAGCTGGAAGGGCAGGCGTTCGACATCGTTGTCAATGCCACCTCTGCAAGCCTTACCGGTGAACTGCCGCCGTTGCCTGCTGATGTGTTGGGCGCGACGCGGCTGGCGTATGAGTTGGCTTATGGCAAAGGCCTGACGCCATTCCTGCGTCTGGCGCAAGCACAAGGCGTGACGCGCTTGGCCGACGGTGTGGGCATGCTGGTGGAGCAGGCGGCGGAAGCGTTTGCCTGGTGGCGTGGGGTGCGTCCCGAAACCCGCGCCGTGATCGACCGACTGACCATTCCTCTGGAGTAAGCCCATGGCTGCCAATGTGCTGATGTTGCATGGTATCAACCACAACATGTTCGGCAAACGCGACCCGCGCCAGTACGGTACGGTGACGCTGGCCGATATCGACCAGGCCTTGCAGGCGCTGGGCGAGGAACTGGGGGCGCGGGTCGAGAGCTTCCAGACCAACTTCGAAGGCGCCATGTGCGAGCGAATCCATCAGGCATTTGAAGATCGGGTGGATGCTGTGCTGATCAATGCCGGGGCATGGACGCACTACAGCTATGGCATCCGCGATGCGTTGGCCATCCTCGAGGCGCCGGTGGTTGAAGTGCACATGTCGAACATCCATGCCAGAGAGCCGTTCCGCCACCACTCGGTGTTTGCAGATGTGGTGCGTGGACAACTCTGTGGGTTTGGCGTTGAGAGCTACCTGCTGGCGTTACGGGCGGCCATGCGCATGTTCTGAGATGCAGTGTTGAAACTATGGGTGCAGGCTTGCAGGAAACGCCACTGTAGCCTGTACCATGCACCCATATCCGCTTTGCGGCGGCGCCCGTTTCCACGGGATCAGGTCAGCCAGCTTATGACTCTTCACCCAGAAGGATTTGTTAACTTGGCTATCCAAGAAGCAACCCACACCTCACGACAAGCTACCTGCATCGCCTTGCTGGTCGCCATCACCTTCTTTATGGAAAACCTCGACGCCACCGTGATCACCACAGCGCTGCCACGGATGGCGGGTGACTTCGCAGAGAACCCTGTGAGTTTGAACATAGGCATCACCGCCTACCTGCTGGCGGTGGCGGTATTCATTCCGCTTAGCGGCTGGGTGGCCGACCGTTTCGGTGCCCGGAATGTATTTGCCGGAGCCATCGGCCTGTTTACCTTCGCGTCGTGGTTATGCGGCCTGGCATCCACTCTCGAAACCTTCATCGCTGCGCGGGTGCTGCAAGGTATTGGCGGTGCGCTGATGGTGCCGGTTGGACGGCTGGTGGTCCTGCGCGCCACCGAGAAGAAGCACCTAGTGAAAATGCTCGCGGTGATCACTTGGCCGGGGTTGGTAGCGCCAGTGCTTGGTCCACCCATAGGCGGTCTGATCGTCACACACTTGTCTTGGCCTTGGATCTTCTACCTGAACATTCCGCTCGGCGTGCTCGCCATCGCGGCTGCATGGTGGCTGATCCCCGATACACCCTGCAGCGAAGCGCGCAGTTTCGACCTGGTGGGCTTCATCTTCCTCGCATCAGCCTGTGCCGCGTGGCTGATAGGCCTGGAGATGCTCGGGTCGCTGTCCGGTGGCAGCTTTTCGGCCGGGGCGGCGCTGGTTACCCTGGGCGCACTGTTGACCTGGTTGTCTATCCGCCATTGCCAGCGCCACCCAACGCCATTGTTGCCACTGGCGACGCTAGGTATCGCCACCTTCAGGTCCAGTATTGTCGGGGGAACGCTGTTCCGCCTCTCGATCAGTGCTTTGCCGTTTCTGATCCCGCTGATGCTACAAATCGGATTTGGCTTGTCACCCGTAGATACCGGTCTGCTGGTACTGGCGATCTTCGCTGGAAACTTGGCGATGAAGCCATTTACCACCGTCTTACTATGTCGCTATGGTTTCCGCCGAGTGCTGCTGGTAAATGGTCTTATTGGTATCGGCTCCATTCTGGCATGCCTGGGCCTGCAGCAGGGTATGCCTTGGTACTGGATGGCGCTGGTGCTGTTCATTGGTGGGCTGTCACGCTCGATGCAGTTCACTACTTACAACGCTGTCGGCTTTTCCGAAGTGCCCAAACAGCAAATGGGCGAGGCGTCGACGCTGTTCAGCATGTTCTTCCAGCTGGCGATGGCGTTGGGCGTGGCTGTGGTGGCGTTGCTTTTGAGGGTGTCGATGATGGTGCGCGACGCTGACGGCGGTATCACTGTCAGCGACTTCCACTGGGCGCTGATCGGGGTTGCGCTGATTGCCTGCGCCAGCGTGGTCGATGCCATGCGGCTGTCTACTGATGCAGGAAAACAGGTGTTACCTACCTAAATCTGAAGCTATCGACCCAGCGCGCTCGCATGCCGACCCTGGCCGTTTGGGTTGCTACGTAGGGGTGTTTTTTGCTTTGGGTGAGTGGTTTTCGGTGCTGATTCGTTGTAGAAATGAAGCACACAAGCGCGTGCCTAGCGCTGAAACCTCTGCCAGAGCGCACACCGACGCTCCATCTAACGCTGTTATTTACTGCCGAAGCCTGAGCTGGATGCTGTCTTTGAAGCATGGATGCCTTTCACCATTCTTATAAGACATTTCCCTTCTAGGGAGGGCATACCGTGATTCGAACGCTTGGGGAAATGAGTCAGTCATCACCTGGTTATGGCCAAAAGGCTGGTTGCGAGCGGGGGCCTAATAACGACTGGGCAAGTGAAAGTATCGAGGTGTCTACCTCCAGCAACTCACACGGTGAGCGTGTCGATTTTTGGCGCGAAATGATCCTGCGCTTGTTCGCAGATGTTGATATAGGATCTGTAGGCACGTCGGATTTTTTTGGGAAAGTCAAGTCTCAGAAGTGCGATCTGCTCCGCATCAGTGACGTGAGTGCGGCGTCGCAGTCAGTCAACCGCCGCCACCTGGAACCTCGCAGCCGTGACGAAGACAAATACTTCGCAGTGCTCATGCTGGAGGGAACCGAGGCGTTAGAGCAGGACGGCAACAGGGTGATCATCCGTCCAGGCGAGTTCGCTGTATACGACGCAACCCGACCCCATTACTTGAGTTTTACCGAGAGCTGGCGACAGATCATAGTCAGCGTTCCACGTGCCAGCCTGAATCAGCGGATCATGAATATGGAGCGTCGCACCGCGACGGCTATTTCTACTGAGACCCCGACAGGCCGCGTGATGCGGTTATTCCTTCAAGGGGTGGCTGCCCAGATAGGCCAATTCACGTCATCGGAAATGGCCAGCCTTTCCGAGTCTGCAACCAACCTCATTTCACTGGCCATGGGTAACCTTCACCCCTTGGACGCTGAGCACTCCGGCTGTCAGACGCTGGCATTGGTGCGTGTGAAAATCTACGTCAACGACCACTTGCGGGAACCCGGTCTGAATGTCAGTCAGATTGCGTCGGCGTCGGGGCTGTCCAGTAGGCAGATCAACCGACTGTTCGAGTCAGAAGGGTTGTCGCTGATGCGCTACGTTCTTCGTCGGCGCCTTGAACGCTGCGGTATGGATTTACGTAGCGCGTCACACATGATGCGTCGGGTGTCGGATATCGCCTACGCCTGGGGGTTCAATGACCTCTCGCACTTCAATCGAGCGTTCCGTGAGTTCTATGGGTGCTCTCCAAGTGAATGGCGGCACTCTGCCAGTCTTGAACCCGCTACAGCGGTGCCTATCCGCTGATCATGGTGGTTGCCTGTAGGGTGGCTTCGGTGGTTCGGGTTGCCAGTTTTCGCACTTCATCCGCCACCACTGCAAAGCCGCGGCCGGCTTCGCCTGCCCGGGCAGCCTCAATCGCCGCATTCAACGCCAGTAGGTTCGTTTGGTTGGCAATCCCCTGGATTGCAGCGACGATTTGAGTGAGCTGAGCGAGGTTCTCTTGCATGACCTGGTGTTGTCTTGCTTGGACTGCGCGTAACTGGCCTTCTTCCCGGCTGGCATGGATATCAGTAATTGCACCGACGACACGCAGGGGTTCGCCATCAAGCGCGCGACGGGTCTGACCGCGACCACGAAACCAGCGATACTCGCCGCTCTTATGCTGGAGTCGATACTCGACATCAAAAGGAGTCTTTCCAGTGCGATCGTTGACGTGGGCCACGAAGGCACTGATTGCCCTTTGACTGTCCTCCGGATGCAAGCGAGACGACCAAGCCTGTAGCGTGTTTGGGAAATCTTCCACGGATGTATGGCCTAACAAGCGTCGCATCTGTGAAGACCACCAGATAGCGTTTTTTGGATTGGCTGGGTCTCCTGCTACTACCTCAATGTCCCAAAGGCCGTCATGTAGCATTTCGCGGGCGATCTCAAATCGTGTAGCGGCCAACTCCAGGTCTTCGTTGCGCAGGCTTTGATCATGGATGTCACGGATTACACCGACGACCATCGACGCGCGTCCTTGTGTGTCTCGCATCGCAGACCCGCCCACGAGATACCAGCGATATCCTGTGTGGTTCAGCGATACTCGCATTTCAACGCTGAATCGAGATTCGCTGCCATCGGCGAGGTGGTTCGCCAGGGCGCTCAAGAACCGCCGCTGATCTTCTGGATGCAGGCATTTATCCCACGCACCAAGCTGCTCGGGCATGTCTGATCCCTGTAGAGCAAGTCCTCTCCAACGCATTGAGCTCCTACCGCTGGGTGTCAGAGGGTGATCTAGTTCAAGCACCCAAAAAATCTCTCCGGCACCTTGCGCGGCGAGATTCCAACTGGCTTGTAAGTGCTGCAACTCAGCGTCGCGGGCTATGAGGGTTGAACTGCAGTGACGCAACTGCTCCGTGAGCGCTTCAACCTGCTTTCGTGACTCCTCTCTCTCCCTACGTATCCTGTTGATGCTGTGCAGCAGTCGTTGCACCAGGGGATGGTCAAAGGCTGGCGCTGGTGAGGAATCGTCCTGATCAAGCCAGGCAGCAAGAGCGGTGAGCGCCCTCAGGTTAAACCGATGGGAAAACCACATAGCCGCTTCCTTAAAGAGACTGATTATTAGCAGTGTGAAGCGTTGACTGAGGAGTGCTGATTGTTGGGTTGGGGGCATGCTTCGCGCGATTGGGGAAAGCCTCAAACGCCTCTGCGCCTGGAAGTTGAGCCCAACCGGTTGGGCCTTGCAGAATTTCCTGCGCACTCATCAAGCAGCCGTCGAGCTGCTCTTTCAGGTGCGCGAAGTCGATACGTTGGCCTATGAACACAATTTCCTGTCTGCAGTCACCGGCTGTCTCTTCCCATTTGGCCAGTATCCCTTGCCGCCGGTAGTCATCTTGTGGCCACTGGGTTTGATCCACAAAGCGCCACCATTGGCCGACATAGTCCCAGCAAAACTGCCCACCACTTTGCACGAGCATGCCGATGTCCAGGTAACGATGACCAACCCAGAAGTAGCCTTTGCACCGCAGCAGGCGACCGTTGCGCCACGACTGTTGCAAGAAAGCAAGCAGGCGTTGAGGGTGGAAAGGCGTGCGTGCCTGATATACCCAAGAAGCAATGCCGTAGGTATCGGATTCGCTGGGATGGCTGTCGGTGTGTGACATGCGTTGCATCCAGCCTGGTGATTGCATCAGGAGAGGCAGGTCAAACAGCCCGGTATTCAGGATGGACGACAATGCAACGCTTCCATGTGCCATGGGGAGAATTCGCGCTAAGGGGTTCAGGCCCCTCAGCAGAGCTTTCAGCTCAAGAAAGGCTTGCTCACTGAGCATATCCATACGACTCACGAGAATGACATTTGCGTACTCAACCTGTTCAATCAACAGGTCTGACAGAGGCCGCAATGGCGTGCCCTGTCCGTCTTCACTTCCTACGAGATCCCGGCTTTCCAGTAGCGCCGGGAAATCGTACCCGTTCACTACAGTGACCAGGGTGTCCAGGCGTGCCAGCTCACTCAGGCTGAAGCCTTCGGTATCGAGGAAGGCGAAGGTTTCAGCAACTGGCATCGGCTCGGAAATGCCGGTTGACTCGATCAGTAGATAATCGAAGCGCTGTTGCCGGGCGAGTTGGCTTATCTGCTCCAGTAGATCGGCGCGCAACGTACAGCAGATACACCCATTGCTCAGTTCGATCAGCTGGTCATGACCGCGGTGCAGAGTCACGTTTCGCTGCACCTCCTCGCCATCGATATTGACGGTACTCATGTCATTCACGATCACTGCGACCCGTAGCCCTGCGCGGTTGCGCAGGACATGGTTGAGCAGTGTGGTTTTTCCTGCGCCAAGAAAGCCTGAAAGTACCGTCACTGGCAGACGTGGCGCATGACAACTCTCGTTCATAGGCCCACCGGCACACCGACTAGGTTGTCCAGGTAGCTTTCGAACAAGTCGACAACCACCAGCCCTTTGTCACAGGCCTCACCCCAAAGATCCTCGGTTCGGAATTCGACGTGGTAGCTCGATTGGTGAATTGCGCTGTGGTCTCCATGACCGATGGTGTCAGGAAAAGGCCATTGTTCTGTCGTGCGATGGAGGATCACGCCTTCCTTGCCCCGTACATAGGCGGGTACACGGATGTGGCCCGCCACGTATTCATCTCGCACACGAACACGTTCGCCAACTTGAAAAGGTGGACGACCACCGATCCCAGGCCGACCTTTTGAGTGTGGAGGGTTGGCAAGCTTGAAGCGCGATCCCAAGGCTTCATCGAGTTCTTCCTGGGTAATCACGCCAGCCTCGACCATCAAGGTCGCCGTCGCGATCACATACCGTTCGTAGTAGGTGGTACCGACATGTTGACGCACGTCCAAACGCTCAACGGCGTGACGTGCTTCGTCAATGGTGAACAGCTTGAGGTGGTCAGCGCCAACGAACATCAGGCTGTATGCCAAATGTTCCCAGTCGGCTTTGAATACACGTTTGTAATCCAGGCTGTTGATGCGATGGGGCACAGGGCCGAAACCCTGAAATCCGCCGAGATCATGAAAACCGTCCATACTGAGTGCTCCGAAAATTGCGGGTCATGGGGGCGGGCGGTTCAGCCCAGGTTCGGAAGGGCAACACCTATCAACACATCCTTGGTTACCAAGGCGCGTAGTTCTTCTTCATTCATGTGCTCAGTGCCGGCCGGGCGCACTGGCAGTACGAGATAACGGCTTTCGGCGCTGGTGTCCCAGACCTTTACTGTCATTTCGGGAGGCAGCTCAGTCCCCAGTTCCCGAAGCACCGTGCGCCCTTCGCGTACCAGACGGGCACGGAATTCGAATCCCTTGTACCACTCGGGCGGCAACCCCAAAACCGGCCAATTGGTGCAGGAGCAAAGGCTGCAGACGATGACGTTTTTCACCGTTGCAGTGTCTTCTAAAGCGACTATGTACTCGCCCTGCGGGCCGGTATATCCGAACTCGGCGCATGCAGCGGTGCCGTCCCGCAGTAACAATTCACGGAAAGATGGATCAACCCACGCTTTGGCCACCACGCGGGCGCCGTTTTCAGGTTTCCACTCGTACTCCATCAGACGGGTGATGGTTTCAACGTAACCATCGGGAATCAGGTTTTTTTGTTTGAAAACCTGGAACAGTGCCCAGGCGCGGTCGCCAGGCGTCGAGTCGCTGCTGGGTGGCAGGGAGGCGCTCATCTGGTATCTCCTCACGTTTCGGTAACGGTCTGTGCTTGTGTTGTAGGGCTCGATCCGCAGGCATTGCCCTCAGATCAGAGTTTTTGCCAGTCGTAAGAGGCTTCGAAGGCACTGGCTGCCTGGTACAGCGTGCTTTCATCGAAGTGCTTACCCACCAGCATCAGCCCAACGGGTAGACCGTCGACTGTTCCGCATGGAATCGATAGGGCGGGGTGGCCAGTGATATCCATCGCAGCGGTGTTGCCGATCATCTCGAGAGCGCGAGACACGTACTCAGTAATCGAGCAACCAGGCTCTGGCAAGCGTTGCGCGGTAATTGGCACCGTCGGCATAACAAGCACATCGAAGTCCTCAAGGGCGCTGTCGTAACCTGCGCGAGCACTGCGTGCGATGTTTTGAGCCTTGGCGTAGTAGCGGCCGTTGTACTGCTCTAAGCCGTATTGGCCAATCAGCATGCACATCTTGAGAGAAGCCGAGAGATCGTCAGCGCTATCCCGCCACCCGACATGTTTTTTCAGCAGTTCAACGTCATACAGGCCCTTCCAGTTGAAGCCCATGCCGTTGCCGTGCATCATCTGTGCGGTCAGCCCTTCGCAGCCGATCGGGTTCCACAGGGCACCTGCCAAGCTGTGCTCCGGTACCGATACTTCACTGATCCGCGCGCCTAGTTGCCCTAAGCCAGCAATGGCGGCCATGACGCTATCAGCAACCCGTGAATCCATGTTGCTCAGATTGAACCCCTCACGCACCACGCCGATCCGCATGCCCTTGATTCCTCGATCGAGCGCTTTGCTGTAAGGCTCTACTCGCGGGTAATACTGGCGTGGATCAAGCCCATCCGGCCCAGCCAATACCTCAAGCATCAACGCGTTGTCGCGCACGTTGGCGGTAATGGGGCCGACATGGTCGATAGTGGCTTCGATGGGCATGATGCCGCTGTAAGGCACCAGCCCGTGCGTAGGTTTCATGCCGTAGGTGCCGCAAAATGCTGATGGAATTCGGATAGATCCGCCCTGATCGCAGGCAATGGCCATAGTGACCTCGCCGGCAGCAACCAGTGCTGCACTGCCTGAGGAGGACCCCCCGGCTGAGTAACCGTGGCGACGTGGATTGTGCACGGGTGCCGGATCAGACGTGTGGCTACCCCCGGAGACGCAGAAGTGTTCGCACGTAGCCTTGCCGAGGATTGTTGCACCGGCATCCAGGAGACGGGTCACGACAGTGGCGTCGAAGGAGGGAACGAAGCCTTCCAATGATGCTGCCCCGTTCATCATCGGCACTCCCGCCAAAGCTACGTTGTCTTTCAGGGCAACGGTGTGGCCGGACAAGCGGCCATTTGGATTTCCCTTGATCTCGGTCTTGTAGTACCAGGCATTATGGGGATTTTGTGCAGGCTCAGGTCGATAGCTGGCGGTCCGCGGATAGACGACAGCTGGAATATTGTCAGGGAGTTCGTCGACGATGTCGTAAGCGTCGAAGCTGCCTTGCATGAGTGTCAGGTATTCGGTGGCTTGCTCCTCAGTGAGTTGCATGTGAAGCCGTTTAGCGATCTCTTGAAGTTGCGCCGCAGTGGGGCGAAGGATGGCCATGATCAAGTCCTGTTTAATGCCGAGCGTGCTGGTAGGCAGGCACGGGAATCGATGTTGATAAGCTCAAGGCGCTCTGATTTTCGACGCTCAGAAGATGTGGGCGTATCGCAAGTTCATGCGGAAGTCCTCGCGCGCTCCGTTCTCCACCGACAGGTCACGGCCCAGTTGCAGCTGCAGCTGATCCTTGGGGGTTACAAACTTGGTTGCGGTCAACCGCACGTTCGTTGTGCCTAGCCGATCGTCTTGAGCAACGTCGGCCACGTGAGTTTCTCCTCCCCAGGAATGTCCGAAACCCAGGCCGAAGGTGGTGGTGGCATCAGGCATGTAGCGGCCCATGATCTGGGCGGCGTAGGACACGTCTTGCTCCAATCGCGAAGAGCCTTTGCCATAGTCGGTGTTGTCGCCGTACCAGATAGCATCGGCCACAAGATCCATCGCCCACTTCTCAGTGAAGTGCTTGACGTAGGCACCTTGGAGATCGAACTTCCAGCGATTCTCGCCAAGATTGATTGCGTCATTTTTGTCGTAGCTGCCGGTTGGCACGTAGACGTAGGGGCCGATACTCAACGTATCCCTGGCGTCGTTTAGACGCCATTTCAACGGGGCCGTGAGGATCAGGTCACCGACGCCGCTGGTACTACCCAGCACTGCGGCATCGCCACCCCCTTTTACATGTCCAAAGGGCAGCAGGAACTGTGGATCAATGGTGAGAGTGTCGCTCAGGGCGTACACGTGCAGCAGCCTAAGAATGCCGACATCAGAGGTCAGGTTGAAATCGTCACTGCTTTTATGGCCGCGGCTATACAAAGCATCGGTGCTGGAGTGCTGATAGTAGATCGCGCCTATGGTTGCGCCGACGGGATATTGCTCATAGTCGCCGGGTGTGACCTCAACCGCATAGGCTGGAAGGGTCGGCAGCAGGGCACTGAAGAGTATTGGCCGCAACGTGGTCATATGTAACTTCCTCAAAAAAGCGGGCTGCTTCGCCTTTGAGTCAGGCGAGCACGGAAAAGTAAATGGGGCTGTCCGGTTTAGCGCTGTGCGTCGCGGAGCATTCCGGTATTCGGATGGCAGTTGATGTACTCAAAGACTTGGTTGCTGGCTGCTGATACCGAAACCTCGTGGTATAGGCGTAGTTTCTCCAGGCCAGCTGCAACGCGGAAGAAAGTGACAAAGATGCGAAGATGAGTGGGGTGAGACTCTGCCCAACGCTCGAGTTTTTCCAGCGAGCGCCAGTGTCCAATGTTGTAACTGATGTCGAGGAAATTTCCATCCAGATCGATATTGCGCACGAAGCGATTGCTATAGCAGCCCACGCTTTGGCCGTTATCAGCGAGGAAGTCCATGCCGGCCTGCAGCGTCGGAAGGATTTCGTCTATGTACAGTGATCGTTCTTCCGCTTCGGCATCGGCCCAGTCTTGGCCAGAGCGAATCAAGGCAATATTGTCATGGCCTAGCACGACCACACGCCCACCTTTAATGGGGTCTCCCATGACCACGCGAAGTTCACCGTTTGGCTGCATCCAGTCTGTTTGTGACGCCGGGAAGCGGTCGCGCATGGATCCCCAGTAGCCATGCTCTTCGATTTCCCCACTGATGTTGTCCATCAATGCGCCGACGCCCGGGAGTTGGTCGCGAAACGCGTACAGGGTTTCGAACTGATCGGCTCGAGGTGCAACGATTTCCCGGAAATAGCCCAGACCATCGCTCAGGCGATCGTCACTGGCCCACCACTCGTTCACTTCAGGTGCGCGCAGCCAGCGGCAATGTGCGGCCGGATCCTTCCAGTACCCCACTACAATCAGGTTCTCGTAGCCGCTGTTATCGGTGTGGTGGGTAATGTCGTGGTTAACAGGCCCGTCGTCATGTTGAAAACTTGCCACGATGGTACGGACCGCGTGTAGTGCGGAAGCCCGTTGGTCTTCGCCCCGGAATTGCACGCCCAGATAACCCATCACGACTTGTTGCAGTTTTTCGTCGGCCCGTGCCACCCACATAGGAAAGGGCGGTTTGTATTCGTCAGGTACACGACGAGACAGGGTGCGAGGACATTTCAGATGCTTATCTATCGCGGATTCCATGTGAGCGCCTACTGTGTAATTATTTGTTAGAGGGTTGGGCAGATTTTTAGGAGGAGGTGAACAACTCATTTATGGCGTTGCTTCCACTGCCTGAAGACCGGCCAATGCAAGCAGACCACTAAGCTCAATAATTCAATGAGAAACACGGCGTACTCTTCCGGTGCTAAATCGCGGTGGCTGGACAGTTGGGTCGAGTTGAAGTGACGCGACGGTTTTAGGTTGTTCATGGTCGTCCCTCATCGGAAGCGGCGGGTGCACGCTGTTGATGTGAAAAAATTAAGGCGTGGGGCATCGATGCGCTTGGCTATTCCGGACAATCGATTGGTTGAGACGGACAGGCCAGAGAAGCGAGTGGGTGGCGGGTTGTTACCCAAAAGATCGACTTGAACTGTCGCGGTGCGTGTATTTTTGTGACGGATAGTGGGCGCCCCAAAATGGGGCCGCGATCATATTGCTGAAAGGGCCTCGCCTAAAGGGCGCAGCGAAACTTATGGTGAGCCTCTAGTCCGGGTGCTTTGCAATTGAAGAGGTGTCATGTTCAAGGCCGTCACCAGTACCCAACTGGAGAGTGGCGTGTAAATTGCTTTGCGCAGCCAACACCGCCTTGACCCACCCGGCACAAGCCTGACGAGTGAGATGAACGAAAATGCAACAATCTCAGTATTCAACTCTCGCAGTTACTGCCCCTCGCCGTTTTGACTACTGGAAAGAGGTGGTGTGCCGACACTGCCTGCTTGCTGATAGCACGCCAGGCGCTGAGGCCAGCTTCGATGGCCAGCTGGAGGTGCGAGCACTGGGAATGCTGGACATCAGCACACTGTCTGCACCGTTGCACCACTGGGAGCGTGCACCTCAGCATCTGCGTAGAGGGCCCAATGATGACCTCTGGCTCGGCTTCACCAGGAATGGCTACGGACTGCTGGAACAAAATGGTCGCAGCGCGACGTTGTCGCCCAACGATTTGTTCATTTACGACGCCGATCAATCCTTTCGCTTTAGCGTCGGGGGCAGTGCAACCCACCTTGTACGAATTCCCCGTCACCTCGTGGCTTCGCGCCTGCCTGGGGTTGAGCAACTGACAGGTTGCGTACTTGATGATCGTCGACCGGGTGTCATGCCGCTACGCGAGATGCTGCGCGAGGCAGTGAGCATTCCGCAGATCATGCATGCACAGAGTATCGGGGCACGTTACTCCCAGACGTTGCTCGATCTGCTGGTGCTGAGTCTGGAGCTGCAGGATGTACAACAGGCTCACGTTGAGCTGGATCTCTACGGCAAGGCGATGAATTTCATCAAGGCTCATCTTGGTGATCATGAACTGACCATTGAGCGCATTGCACAGGAACACAATTGCTCGACGCGAACGGTGACACGTGCGTTTGCTCGCCATCAGAAAACGCCTGCGGCGGTGATCTGGCACGAGCGTTTGTTAGCCAGTCGTGATGCGATCGAACGAGGGCAGGCGCGTAGTATTTCGCAGGTCGCACTGGACTTTGGGTTCAGCGACTTCTCCCATTTCAGTCACTCTTTCCGGAAGGCTTTTGGTGTGGCGCCGCTAGAGCTCTTGCGGCGCCACGACACAGCTTCGGTTGTTGTCCAGAAGTAAGCGCCGTCGCACGCTTTGTGTGTTTTGGCGATGCGTTGAGAACAGAGCGTGGCTAGGTACCTCGCATCCCTTTGATGACTTCGGCGAGAAACACACACCTGACTCTGTATTTCCTGACTTGAGCCGGTGATGTTTGGCCGGGCGCACTGGGGGAGTGCTTCACGCGTTACGGCCGGACCAGGACCGGCGCGTGTTCGGCGGTTCAGATCTGCACTGCGGTGCTCTTGATCGCTGCGAGCTCTGGATGGGCGACCAGTTTGTCGATGTGCAATTCGTCGTCGCTCATCCAGGTCTCGGTCAGCACCCGATAATGCTCCATGTCTCGGCAGCGCATGCGCAGGCTGTAGTCGAAGTGGCCACTGATAAGTTGGCACTCATACACCTCTGGGCAGGCGCGCACGGTGGCCTCGAAGGCTCTTTGCGCGGCGCGCCCGCTCTGGTTGGACAAGGCCACCAGGACCAACAGCAACAAGCCCGGCGAGACTGTTTGTAAGTCGATTATCGCACCATATCCACGAATCACCCCACGCTGCTCGAGCTTGCGCACCCGCTCAAGGCAGGGCCTGGGCGTGAGGTGAACGAGGGTCGAGAGCTTTTCATAGGTAATCCGGCCTTGGTGGCGCAGCACGTTGATGATGGCTTCGTCGATGCGGTCCAGTGCCCCTGAGTGGGGCGTCTTGGCCTTGGTATCCATGATTGGTGTGGTTTCACTTAAGGCGGTTGGAAAGGAACTGGCGTAGGCGCTCGCTTTGGGGCTGGTCAAGGATTTCGGCGCCGCCGCACTCTTCGACCAGGCCCTGATGCAGGAACAGCACCTGGCTTGACACTTGGCGAGCGAAGCCCATCTCGTGGGTAACCATGAGCATGGTACGTCCTTCCTCGGCGAGCGTCTGTATCACCTTAAGCACTTCACCCACTAGCTCAGGGTCGAGTGCAGAGGTGGGCTCATCGAACAGCATGATTTCCGGCTCCATCGCCAAAGCGCGGGCGATCGCAACGCGCTGCTGCTGGCCGCCAGACAAAAACGCGGGATACTGCTCGGCGGCACGCGCCGGCAGGCCGACTTTGTCCAGGTAGATGCGCGCGCGTGCTTCAGCTTCCTTGGTGCTGATGCCTAGGACTTTGCGTGGTGCCAAGCAGATGTTCTCCAGCACCGTCAGGTGGCTCCACAAATTGAAGTGCTGGAACACCATGGCTAGGCGCGTGCGCAGGTTCTGTAGTTGCGCGGGGGGAGGAGTACGTGTTCCAGGGCGCATCTGCAGAGTCTGGCCGTCGAGCGTGATGCTGCCAGCGTCAGGTTGTTCCAGGAAGTTGATGCAGCGTAAAAACGTGCTTTTACCCGAGCCGCTGGCGCCGATCAGGCTAATCACGTCGCCTTTGCGTGCTTGCAGGGACACGCCCTTTAGCACCTGGTGGTCACCATAGTATTTGTGCAGGCCGTCGACGCTGAGCTTGCTGGCGGTAGTGAGGGTTGGGACGGTGAAGGTGGTTTCGGTCATTGGCACGGACAGGGCAGGGAAGGTCATCGGATCAGCCTCGGGCAGGGTTCAGGAAGCGCATCCAGCGGCGCTCGGCCAGCCGGAACAAGCCAACCAGCGCAAACGACAGCAGCATATACAGGAGAGCGGCAAGGCCGAACGCCTGAAAGGTCAGGAAAGTCGCGGCATTGGCATCGCGTGCTACTTTAAGAATGTCGGCAACTGTCGCGGTAAACGCGAGCGACGTGGCGTGCAGCATCAGGATCAGTTCGTTGCTGTAGGCTGGAAGAGAGCGGCGCAAGGCCGCTGGCAGAACCAGAAACAGGTTGAGCTTCCAGCCACGCAGGCCATAGGCTTGGGCTGCTTCCATCTCGCCATGGGGAATGTTGTGGATGGCGCCGGCAAAGATCTCCACGGTGTAGGCGCAGGTGTTGAGCACGAACGCTAGTAAGGTGCAGTTCAAGGCATCACGCAGAAACTGGTCGAGCAGGGCGTGATCGCGCACCACCTCCAGACTGTACAGACCGGTGTAGCAGATCAACAGTTGGACATACAGCGGGGTGCCGCGAAATACGAACGTATACAGTTGCACCGGTAGGCGCAGCCACATTTTCTGTGAAACCCGCGCCAGGGCGAGTGGCAGCGACAGCACAAAGCCGAGCACCATGCTGACCACGAAAAGCCATAGGGTCATGGCCAGCCCGGACAGGCCGTTGCCATCACTGTAGAGGTAGGCCTGGCCGTATTCCTGAAGGAGTTCGATCATCGGGCCAGCTCCTTGATGCCATTGTTGTAGCGCCGCTCAAGGTACTTGAGCAGGCGGTTTGAGAGTGTGGTGATGAGCAGGTACACGAGACCGGCGATGCTCAGAAAAAACAGCATCTCATTGGTAGTCTTGCCTGCGTTTTGCGCAGCCTTGACCAGGTCTGACAGGCCGATGATCGACACCAGCGCGGTCGACTTGAGCAGCACCAGCCAATTATTGCCAAGCCCCGGCAGAGCGAAGCGCATCAACTGTGGAAACAACACCAACCGAAACCGCTGGGAGCGGCTCAGGCCGTAGGCGGTGGCTGCTTCCAACTGGCCGGCGGGGACACTGAGGATCGCCCCGCGAAAGTTCTCAGTAAAGTACGCGCCGTAGATGAAACCCAGGGTCAGCACGCCTGCACTGAAGGGGTCGATCTCAACATAGTCCCAACCCAGTGATTCGGTCAGGTCGTTGAGCCAGATCTGCAGGCTGTAGAACAGAAGAAGGATGAGTACCAAGTCCGGGACGCTACGGATCAGCGTGGTGTAGAGGGTGGCCGGCACGCGCATCAGGGGCAAACGCGAAAGCTTGGCGCATGCACCCAGCAGGCCGAGAAACAGGCTCAGGGCCAGTGACAACAGGGCCAGCTTGACGGTCATCCAGGTGCCTTGGGCCAGCATCGGGCCGTAGCCTTGCAGGCCGTTCGAGAAGAAGTCGTTCATCGCAAAAGGGTCTCGCTGGAGGCGACTCATCGCCGAGCAAGCCCGCCTCACGTGCAAGTGCGGCAGCAGGCTTGCTGGCGATCAGATCAGGGGATCATTCGTTGTAGATGTCCAGCTCGCCGACGTACTTCTTCTGGATCGAAGCATAGGTGCCGTCGGCGTGGATCGCGGCAATACCTTTGTCCAGCAACGCCTTGAGTTCAGCGTCGGTGGTGCGCAGCCCTATAGCGATGTCCAGGGGCAGCGAAGGATCCTTGATAGCTGGGCCGCTCTTGAAGTTGGCGCCCTCAGGCTTGGTCAGGAAGTTAAGCTGGGCTTCAAGCTTGTCTGTGACCGTGGCGTCCAGGCGACCGTTGAGCAGGTCTGCGTAGTTTTGGTCCTGAGACTGGTACGCCTTGACCTGGGCACCGAGCGGGGAGAGCTTGGCGCGAGCGTAGGCCTCCTGCAGCGAACCTTGGAGCACGCCGATCTGCTTACCCTTGAGAGACTCGGGGGTATCACCGAAATCGGCCGACTTGCGCACTATCACCGAGGTTGGGCTGAGGTATAAACGGTCACTGAAGGCGATCTGCTTGAGTCGCGCGGGGGTTACTGCCATGGACGACATGATAGCGTCGAACTTGCGTGCACGCAGGGCCGGGATCATCCCGTCGAACTCGTTGTGCACCCAAGTGCACTTGACTTGCAGCTTGTTGCAGATGGCGTTGCCTAACTCGATGTCGAAGCCCTGCAGGCTGCCATCGGCGGCGACTGATTCGAAGGGGGGATACTGGGGAAAGACGCCGAAGCGGATCTCAGTCCATTCCTTAGCCTGGACAGCGGCGGTGGCGCACAGTGAGAACAGCAAGGCGCCGAGGCGAATTCGTTTAGAGGTCATGGGTTAGGTCCCTGGATGTTGTTGTTTGTAATAGGGCAGTAGAAAGAAAGTCGCGGTTTTGCTGTTGTTATAGGTGTTGTCGCTAACACGTTGGTCATGGCTCAGCATGCGTGAGCCGCGCCGGACTTTTTTGTTGTTTGAAGTGGACTCGGGTGACGGTTTCGGCTGTAAAGTTGTTGTCCACAGCGGAATCGGCTGATGCCATGTGAAAGGGCACATTTCCTGGAGCCGCTTCACCTTTTGCTGTGCCATGGGGCCGCGTTTGGCTGAGCGGCAGCACACACGCGGGGTATTCTGCACCGTCGGCCACCGACACAGCGCAAACTGTCGTTAAGCGTCCGATTACAGCGATTGGCGTCGTCATTGCACACCAGTACGACATTTGTCGTCTGCCCGCGTGCTGGAGACTTGTGGCGTCGGGCAAAACGCCCGCTGAAACACAATCCGCCGCATGACTTGCTATGGACGACTCCCATGAAGCGACACACCCTGAGCCACCTAACACTTGCCCTAGCGCTCGTCGCGTGCACCCGTGTCAGCATCGCTGCGCCACTGCTAGACACCCAAACCGCCGACCCTGTAGCTTCGGCGAGTGCGACTGAAAGCAACGCTTGGCTCGAGATCAATCAAGCTGCGTTCGAGAACAACATTGCGCGCCTGCAGAAGTTGGTGGACGGTAAAAGCAAGATTTGTGCAGTCATGAAAGCCGATGCCTACGGTACCGGCCTTGCCTTGCTGGCCCCGTCAGCGATCAGGATGGGGATCGAATGCATCGGTATCACCAGTAACGAAGAGGCGCGGGTGGCCCGCGAGCAAGGTTTCAAGGGGCGACTGATGCGCTTGCGTACCGCCACGTTGGCCGAGGTGGAAGGTGGCCTGGCGTACAACCTCGATGAAATGGTCGGCAACCTGACCGTGGCGCGTGAGTTGGATACGCTGGCGCATGCCGCCGGGAAAAAGCTGCGCGTCCACCTGGCTCTGAACTCTGCGGGCATGGGCCGCAATGGCCTGGAGATGTCGACCGAGCAGGGCAAGCAAGACGCGCAAACGCTGGTGGCGCTGACTAACCTGGAACTGGTCGGCATCATGACCCACTTCCCGGTTGAGGAACGCGAGGATGTGCTTAAAGGGCTGGCGCAGTTCAAGTTACAATCCAGCTGGTTGATCAAGGCGTCCAACCTGGACCGCAGCAAACTGCTGCTGCACTGCGCCAATACCTTCGCCACACTGGAAGTGCCCGAAGCTAGGATGGACATGGTCCGCCCGGGTGCTGCGTTGTACGGCTATCCGGTGGGTGGGCACCTGGAGTTCGAGCGCGTCATGCAGTTCAAGTCGCGCGTCGCGGCGGTCAACCCGTATCCGGCGGGCACCGGCATCAGCTATGACCACATCTTTACGCTAAAGCGCGACTCGTTGGTGGCCAATATTCCAGCGGGCTATTCGGACGGCTATCGCCGGGCGTTCTCCAACAAGGCCTCAGTGCTGATCAATGGCAAGCGTGCGCCAGTCATTGGCAAGGTCACCATGAACACCATGATGGTGGATGTCACGGACGTACCGGGGGTAAAGCCTGGTGATGAAGTGGTGCTGTACGGAAAGCAGGGCAACGAAGAAATCACCCAGGCGGAACTGGAGTCCTTCAACGGCGCGTTGTTGGCGGACCTCTACACCGTCTGGGGAAACTCCAACCCGAAAGTTCTCAAGGCCAAGTGAGGCCAGCAGATGTCGCAGGCGCATCTAATTTTCGGGCGACCTCTCGCGCAACGGCCTTTGAATGACCGGCGCGCGAGTAGTACTAAACGACATTGCCTTTCGCGGCTGTGGCCATGGGCGAAAACGTAGGTTCTGTCTTTCACCGTAAATGGCGGTAAAGGCGCTTAGGCCGGCGGCGACAGCCACTATTGCAAGTGCAATCATGCAGTGCCTCCGGGAAGGTTTGACCGCGTCGCCGGGCTGGCCCATTCGTGTCAGGCTTCGTGTGCCATGTCTGACGACAGTGCGCGATGTGCATTGCCGGCGGCGTAGGCGCTGCAGAACGTGCCGCCGACGATGCCGGCAGTCGAAGAAACGGAAACTACCAGACCTGAGCGCTGCTTGCGAAAAACCGGGAGGACCGCGCGTGTTACATTCATCGGCCCGAACAGCAATGTTTCGATTTGGTTGCGTACGTGATCCGGTGTCAGCTCTTCGAAAAAGCCTGCGTAGAAGTTGCCAGCGTTAATAATCAGCACATCGAGCTTGCCGAAACGGGTGATGGCAGCTGCTACAGCAGTGTCGGCGTCGTCAGATTTAATGACGTCGAGTTTCACGACCAGGAGATCAGGGTGGGAGCCTGGCGCAGCCTCTACTTTGGCAGGGTCGCGTCCAGTGGCGACCACCGCGTGCCCGTCCTTGCTCAACAAATCGAGCAGTCCAGAGTTGCTGACAGTATTGATGCGCTTGCGAAAATTGCCATTTGCGAGTCGATGGGCATGACCGTTGCAGCGTGGAAAGAGGACGCCCTGACTGTAGACCTCCCAGATCGGCGGGAGCTTTGGAATATCTAGGCCTGATGTCGTCGGCCAGGCTAAATAGCGAACAAATTTCCCCTGCGTCATCCTCATACTTGATTCATTCGGATCGAAGATGATGGATGGCCCTATGACTTCGGAATTATTCGCAGCCTGCTCTAGCCGCACACCCACCAGAGCCGTGACCCTCATCCTGAAGACAGCACCCGGCCCCCCATTGTCACAGCACCACCGATGGCTTCGAGCTTGGCGCAACCTCATTGTTATTTTTACTAGGGGAGTGCAGCCTCACGCGGCTGGCGCAGCCGCGTGAAAAAAAGAAATGATTCGCTCAGGCGCGGTCTTGCAAGGCCTTGATGTGCTTCCACATCAGAGAGGGATTCGAGTACATCGGAAAATGACCACAATCAGGGATGCACGCCAGTTCCACGCCGTGTGCGGCGATGTGGTCGAGGTAGGACAAGTGTGAGTTGGTGACGCCATACATGTATTGGCGCGGGAAGGGTAGCGCAAGGAACTTGTCCATCAGCTGAGCGTTGTCGGACAACTCCACCATTGACTCGAAAATGCCACGCACTGCGCCGGTTCGCACTTTATGCGCGAGGCTGGCCGCATAGAGAGCACTGGCAGGATCCGAAGCCAACCGAGTGCGATCGATAAAGTCACGGAAGAAGCCCGCGTCGTCACTACGGTTATGGTCATGGATCTGACGGCTAAGAAAACAATCCTCAGGCGCAATGTTGCCTTCGATATCAACGAACGATCGAATGCGATCAGGTTCCTCGTGCGCCAACATCAAGCCGGTCAGTCCCCCCATGGAATGCCCTACCAGATGGAATTTGCCGATTCCAAAACGCTTGAGCACGGCTTGCGCGGTTTTCACCAGAAAAGCGATGTTGATGTGCGAGAGGTCGGCGCAGTCCGTTTCGCCGCAACCTGGTGCATCGTAGGCAATGAAGGGGTGTCCTTCGAAAGCCGGCTGCAGCGTGATATCGGCGTAATCCTCTTTGGTCGATCCGAAACCGTGAAGGAGCAGGATGGGGCTTTTAGGCCCAGTGCGGTGTATCACCGCCAGGTCGAGCTGTACGCCATCGATGTTCAGTGGGACTTTTTCGTAGGTGAAGCGAGCTGCATGGGGCACGGCTACTAACTCCTATAACAGAGTGTCCAATGTTGAACGCGTCACATGATTTGTAAAATACGAAGCCACGAACCCTGTCATACGTCTGGCCTATGACAGCAAATCTTGTCTTGCATGCTCGATCATTGCCTCCACCAGTGGATTGTTACGCTCGTTGTGCCAGGCCACGGCTGTGATTACCACTTTGACTTCGGGATACAGGGGGCGGATGAGGACGTTCTCCGGCGCGAGTTTACCCATGGACGTCGGTACCAATGCGATGCCCTGGCCGCAGCTGACGAAGGCGACTTGGGATGATACGGACCGCACCTGGTGAACGATGCGCGGTGCGAAGCCGCTGGCTTTGCACTGCCCAACCAGATAGTCGAAATACACAGGACTCACATCCCGCGAAGCCATCACCAAGGTCTCATCCGCGAGCGCTTGCAGGGAGATGGACTCCCTCGTAGCCAAGGGATGGTCTTTGGGTAACGCGACAGCAAGCCTGTCTTCGGACAACGGCAATGCTTGAATATGTCGGCCAAGATTCCCTTCCAGGCGTGCGAATGCAATGTCGATATCACCTGCTTCCAGTGCGGGTATGGCCTCCGCGCTGTCTATCTCACGAACCGAAACCGTGATCAATGGATGGTTCTGCTTGAAGCGCTCGATCAGTGGGGGCAGCACGTCGATCATGGCTGATGTGATCGCTCCGATGGTCACCACGCCGGCATGGCCTGCGACGGCTTCGTGAACCGCCAACTCTAATCGTTCCAGCTGATCAGCAAATTTTCGGACCGCGGGGAGAATCGCAGCGCCAGCGGCGGTCAGTTGCGCACCGCGGCGAGAGCGGGTGAACAGTTGAACGCGAAGGGATTGTTCGAGCGCCTGGATTTGCTCGGTCAACGGCGGTTGCGACATACCCAGCCGCTGGGCCGCGCGGCTGAAGTTTTGGTCTTCAGCCACTGCCAGGAACAGCCAGAGGTGGCGTATCAAGCGAAAGTTGATCACGGCGCTTTTCCATAGGTTTTGGATATAACAAGCTTAGCTTCTTCGTAATATACGTATCAAATGGCGGCGCAGATACTCAGGCCTCATCCAACAAGAGGCCTGCAACCGATGAGCTTGAAAGCCCCGCTGGAACGCTTGTTCGCGCTCGACACCAACACAGTGTCGGACGCCCTGGACTTCCTCGAACTGCCCGGCGCTACTAACGGCCTGATGCCACTCTGGAATTGCCCCAAAATTGTGGGCCGAGCCAGCACTGTGCAACTGGGACCCAAACAAGACGTGGCGCCCACTGTCCACCTTATTACCCCGGTAGTCGAGCAAGTCTCCACCGACGACCGCGTACTGGTGATCGCGGGTGGCGTCGACGGGATCTCCAGCTGGGGCGACATTCTGGCCAACGCAGCCCAGCGCAAAGGTATCCGTGGATCAATCATTGATGGCTTCAGTCGTGACATCCGCGGCAGCGCCGATATTGGCTACCCCGTCTTCGGTCGCGGCGTAACGATGATCAGCGCGCGCCATAGGCTCATTCAGATCGATGCGGCCGTCACTGTTCGCATGGCGGGTGTTGACGTTGATGAAGGCGACTACGTTATCGCCGATGAATGCGGCACCGTTTTCGTCCCCGCCAATGCAATCGAGAAGGTGCTTGATCTGGCCGAACGTATCGACCGACGCCAGGCCGGCATGGTCGATGCCGTTCGGGCCGGCCGCTCGGTCGAGGAAGTGATGCACGACACGCAATTCGAAGCCATCAAGGTGGAGCACTGATATGACCCTCTCTGATAAAGACCTGGTTGCCTTGTTTGAAGGCTTGGATACCCCGGGTGTATCCGACGCGATGGACAAGCTGGGCCTTCCTGGCCAGGCCTTCGGGATCGCACCGCTGGCAAACTACAGCCAGGTCGTGGTCGGCCCAGCCTTTACTGTTCAGTACGTCAGTGCGAGCACACCGCCCGGCACTGTCGGTGACTTCATTGATGAAGTAGCACCAGGCGACGTGGTCGTCATCGCCAATGAGGGCCGTACCGATTGCACGGTGTGGGGCGACATCATGACCCAGTACGCACTGGCCCGGGGTATTGCCGGCACGGTCATTGACGGCGTCTGCCGCGATGTGAACAAGGCGCTGGGGGAAGGTTACCCGCTGTTCAGCAAAGGCCGTTTCATGCGTACCGGTAAGGACCGCGTGGAAGTCGTGGCTGTCAACAAGCCGGTGTCGATTGGCCAGGCGCGAGTTTGCGCCCGCGACATCGTCGTCGCTGACGCCAATGGTGTCGTCATTGTCCCACGCAGTCGTGCCCAGGAAGTTGCTGAAACGGCACGTCGTATCGAACACGTTGAAACGCAGATCCGCGAACAGATCGCCACTGGCAAGAGCCTCAAAGAAGCGCGTGCGGCGCTCGGTTATCACTCCCTGCAGAGCAAGCAGCCATGAGCCTTCCGACAAAGAGGCATTGTTCATCGCCAAGCTGCGCGAGGGTCGCAGCACCATGGACCTGATGGGCCTTACTCACCCGGAGGAGCACGCGTGAGCCTGGAAATGCTGAACCGTCGCTTGGAGGCTGCCAAGCCTTCGGCAACTTACAAGATCATCGACCGCGTGGCTGCGCGGCGCGCAGAAGGGGCGAAGATCATTTCGCTTTGCGCGGGTGAGCCGGACTTCGATACGCCGGAGCACATCCGTGCCGCGGCCATCAGTGCGATCAACGATGGCCATACGCGATACACCCAGGTGGCCGGACTTCGCGCGTTGCGTGAAGCCATCGCGCGCAAATACCAGCGTGAAAATGGTCTCGACGTCAGCTGGCAGGACACGCTGGTTTGCAGCGGTGGCAAGCAAGTCATCTTCAATGCCCTGGCCGCGACCTTGAACGAGGGCGACGAAGTTGTGATCCCTGCGCCGTACTGGGTCAGCTATCCAGAAATGGTTGAGCTGTGTGGCGGCGAGTCGCGTATTGTTGCTTGCGGCGCCGAGACCAGCTTCAAGTTGACCCCGCAAGCATTGGCCGAAGCGATAGGCCCGAACACCCGCTGGCTGATCCTGAATTCGCCGTCCAACCCCACGGGTGCCGTGTACGAACGCGATGAATTGCACGCTCTGGCTGCGGTGTTACTGGCCCATCCGCAAGTTCTGATTCTGGCTGACGACATCTATGAGCACCTGATCTTCGACGGCCGTGACTTTCTCACGCTTGCCCAGGTTGAACCGCGGCTGGCTGCACGGACATTAACCATGAACGGCGTGTCGAAGGCCTATGCCATGACGGGTTGGCGAATCGGGTTCGCCACTGGGCCTCGCTGGCTGCTCGAGGCGATGGAGAAGCTTCAGGGTCAGCAGACCTCAGGCGCGTGTTCCATCTCGCAGCACGCAGCAATCGCTGCCCTCGACGGCCCGAAAGACTTCATCGCTCTCAGTCGCGAGGTGTTCCAGCGGCGTCGTGATTTCATGGTCGAATTGCTCAACCAGGCGCCGGGCATCCGTTGCGAGGTCCCAGGTGGGGCTTTTTATGCTTTTGCCGACTGTTCTGGGCTGATTGGCAAGCGTTCTCCCGCCGGTTGTGAGTTGCTCAATGATGAGGCGGTGGCCGTGGCGTTGCTAGAGGAGGCCAACGTTGCAGTCGTTCATGGCAGTGCTTTTGGCCTTTCAGGCTATCTGCGCATCGCTTACGCGCTCGATGATGACTCGCTGCGTGCAGCGTGCCAGGCCATCCACCGCTTCTGCGAGGACGCACGATAGCGGGATAACCACTCCGAAGTAGACGAGCGGAAGGCTGCACCTCATCAATTGCCTATGTGCGGTACCGGTGGTGCAGCCTTTTTGTTTGGACGCAGTCAAAGGATGACCGACTCCAGATGCTCGCAGCCCTTCAGCTCACTGTGCGTGGCAGCCTGCTGAAGGGCTGAGAGCAAACTGTTAACCCAGCTCGCGTTTGAGTTGTTCTCTGTCCAGCGCGCCATCCCAGCGTGCAACGAATAGCGTGGCCACGCCGTTGCCGATCACATTAATCAAAGCGCCACCTTCGGAAATAAAGCGATAAACCCCTAGTACTAACACCAGTCCGGCAGCGGGAATGACGTCGATTGAACCCAAGGTCGCGGCCAGTGTTATGAATGCACCACCTGTCACACTCGCTGCTCCTTTGGACGTCAGCAGCAGGATCAAAAGCAAGGTCACCTGATGGTAGAGCGACACGTCAATGTCCAACGCCTGGGCGATGAAGATCGCGAGCACCGTCATGTTGATGCAGCTGCCGTCGAGGTTGAAGCAGTAGCCCGATGGTACGACCAGGCCAACAGTGGACTTCTCGCAGCCAAGCCTCTCCAGCTTGCCCATCAGGCGTGGGAGAGCAGACTCCGAGGAAGAAGTGCCTAGCACCAGGACCAATTCCTCACGGATATATTTGAGGAATTTCCAGAGGCTGAATCCAGCCAGACGCGCCACGATGTTCAAGACCACGAAGACGAATACCAAGCCAGTGATGTAATAGCACACCAGCAAGTTTACGTAGGCCCCCAGCGACTGGACACCATACTTGCCCACAGTGAATGCCATACCACCAAACGCCCCAAGCGGTGCGAGGTACATGACGATCTTGAGCATCCGGAAGAACGCCTTGGCGATCAGGTCGATGGTATTCAGCAGCGGTCTGCCCACCTCGCCCATTAGTTGCAGCCCGAACGCGAACAATACGGAAATGAACAGCACCTGTAGGATGTCACCGTCTGTGAACGCCCCGAATACCGTGCTGGGAATGATATGAGTCAGAAATCCCACAACACTCTGGTCATGAGCCGCCTTGGTGTACCCGGCAATCGCTGATGCATCCAGTGTCGCAGGGTCAATGTGCATGCCAACTCCCGGCTTTAGCAGGTTGACTCCGATGAGGCCGACGACTAATGCGATGGTGGTCAGCACCTCAAAATACACCAAAGATTTGAAGCCGATCCGCCCGATGCGCTTGAGGTCTTGCATGCTGGCGATCCCGCTGACCACCGTACAGAAGATGATCGGCGCAATGAGCATTTTGATCAGCTTGATGAACGTATCACCCAGCGGCTTCATCTGCTCACCCAGCCCTGGACTGTAATGCCCGAGAATGACACCCAGGACGATGGCGGCCAGCACCTGAACGTACAGATGGTGATAGAAGGGTTTGCGACATGGCAAGGCGACGTCAGCGGTTTCTATCGAAGAGCTAATTGTTTTTGTCATGGCTCTACCTTTTGGTCTGATTGAATCGATATTGGGTTCAAGTCACCACGTTGACCGGTTCACCTTTGGCAAATGCTGTGATATTCGCGGCAAGTACACTCTTAAGCCGTGCAACGCTGCTCTGGCTCGCCCAGGCAACGTGCGGGGTGATAATCAGATTGGGATGTGTGCAGTGGAGCAGGGGATGATCCGAACTGGGTGGTTCGGCGTAGAGCACGTCCAATGCCGCCCCGCCCAACTGCCCATTGGCGAGCCCTGCCAGCACGGCGTTTTCGTCGACCAGAGGGCCTCGCGCGGTGTTGATGAGAACTGCACCGGGCTTCATCCGGGCTATCTGCGCAGAGCCAATCAGGTATCGGGTTTGCGGTGTCAGCGGGCAATGAAGTGTGAGTGCGTCTGACCGGGCCAGTACCTCGTCGAATGCGGTATAGCCTTCTCGCACCTTATGGGCGCCGCGGTGTTCGGCGAACAACACATTGATCTCCAGAGCGCGGGCAAGGCGGGCGACGCGACTGCCAATATCGCCACGACCAATGATGCCGAGCGTCGAACCTTGCAGATCCTGAATCGGCTCCCCATGAACGCAGAAGTGCGATGAGGCGGGCCACTCGGATGCAGAAGCGGCTCGGTAGGCAAGCAGTTGACGGCGCAGCGCAAACAACGAACACATGACGTGTTCGGCAACGCTCACCGCGCTGTATGCCGGTACGTTGCACACGGTCACGCCTTGATCGCGGCAGGCTGCAATATCGACGCAGTCATAGCCAGTGGCAGCCACACAGATCAGTTTGAGTTGGGGCAGTTGTTCCAGGGCAACTCGATCAATGCGCACTTTGTTGGTAATTGCGACGTCTGCCCCGGCCAGTGCTTTAACCAATTGATCCAGGGGTGTTTTCTCCCGCTCGCTCCACTCAGTGGCTTCGAGCGGACGTGCTAACGTGGACGGCAGGCTGGCGCCGTCAAGAAAGACGATATTCATGGCAATGGGTCTCTTCAGCGATTAGGTGCGAGAAGCTCGGAGATTTCAATCAGATTCAGGTCGGGATCACGTACATACACGGAGCGAATAGGCCCGGTTGCACCCGTTCTTTGTACGGGGCCATCGGTGATTGGCCAGCCCTCCGACTCCAGGCGGACAATCACGGCATCGAGCCCAATGCTTGTGATAAAGCACAGATCCAGAGCACCTGGCACAGGCAAGTGTGCCTTGGGTTCAAACTCCCGTCCGCGCTCGTGGACGTTGATTTTCTGATTGCCGAAACACAGCGCCAACCGACCGCTGCCGAAGGTCTCGGCGCGCATCCCCAGCACCCGGACGTAGAAGTCCTTGCAAGCCTGGATGTCGATTGTGGTGAGGACCAGGTGGTCGAGATGATCGATCATTGCGCACGCTCCAACTCGATGTTGGTCATCTGCTTGGTGAGCGTATGCACATGCTCCGGTATCGGATGCAAATCCAGGCGCCTGCCTGCCCTGAGGATCTGGCTGGGCGTATCGTGGCCGATTAAAACTGGCAGGCGCGCTGATGCTGCCAGTACCCGGTGGAGATCCATGCCAGTTTCGTAACCCATCAGTTCGAGCATGTGCACCAGGTCTTCTGTGCAGACGTTGCCGCTCGCTCCCGGCGCGTATGGGCAGCCACCGAGGCCGCCCAGAGAAGCATCGAAACGGTCAACGCCTGCGGCAAGTGCGGCCAGCGTGTTGGCCAAGGCCATGCCACGGGTATTGTGAAAATGCAGGGTGATTTGCAGGCTGGGAAAGCGCTCGAGCACTTGCCGGGACAACGCTTCAACCTGTGACGGGTAAGCCATGCCAGTGGTGTCGCAGAGCGTCACACCTCGCACCCCCAGTGCAGCGAAGCGTTCAACGAAGCGAAGCACATCAGCACTCGAGACGTCACCCTGCATTGGGCAACCGAAAACTGTCGACAATGAAACGTTTACTGCCACGGGTCCAGAGCCAATAACGCCAACCACATCCTTGAGTTGGGAAAACGATTGCTCTCGAGTCATTCGCAAGTTAGAGCGGTTGTGCGGTTCGCTGACTGACATCACCAAGTTGGCCTCATCAATGCCACAGCTTAATGCGCGTTCAGCCCCCCTAACGTTCGGCACAAGCACCGTGTACTCGACGCCAGGTTGGCGAGCTATGCCGGCCATGACCGCTTCGGCGTCACGCAGCGCCGGGATGGCCTTGGGCGACGTGAACGACGTGACTTCGATCTTGGCGTAACCACACTGGCTCAACTCATTGATGAGCGAGATCTTATCATCGGTTTGTATAAAGTTTTTTTCGTTCTGGAAGCCGTCACGGGTCGCAACTTCCTGCATGAACAGGCGTTTCATTCAAGATACTCCGCTAATCAGATTAGGCCGCGCTGCCGCCATTGCTCAAGGGTGGGAGCATCGATGCCCAAACGGCCGAGAACCGCGTCGGTGTGTTCGCCCAGCCTCGGGGCGGGCGAACGGAATTGCCCGGGCGTTGCTTCAAGTTTGGGGACGACTCCAGGCAAAGTGACCGGCGTACCGTCATCCAGCTCGCTGCGGACCAACATGCCGCGGGCCTGGTAGTGGGGATCGGCAGCGATATCGGCTGCATCGTAGATTTTACCGGAGGGGATGTTGGCGTCTTTCAGCGCAGCAAGTACTTCGTCCAGTGGACGTTCAGCCGTCCAAGTAGAAATCGCAGCATCCAACCTGGCGACATGGCGGACACGTCCGTCGTTTTGCTGAAGCTCAGGATCGTCGGCCAGATCGTGCCGGTCGATCTTCTCCATCAGACGCTTGAAGATGCTGTCGCCATTACCTGCGATCAGAGCGTACTTTCCGTCTTGGCAACGATAAGCGTTGGTAGGGGCAATCCCTGGAAGACTACTGCCCGCTGGCTCGCGTACCGTGCCGAACACGGAATGTTCAGGAATCAGACTCTCCATCATGTTGAAGACTGATTCGTAAAGCGCCACGTCCACCTGCTGACCTGTACCATGGTTTTGCTCCCGGTGACGCAGAGCGAGGAGGACCCCGATCACGCCATGCAGCGCCGATAATGAATCACCCATCGACACGCCTACACGCACAGGCGTGCGCCCTGGCTCACCGGATAGATGCCGCAACCCGCCCATTGCTTCACCTATGACCCCAAAGCCTGGAAGATCGCGATAAGGTCCGGTCTGCCCGTAGCCTGATACACGCAACATGATCAGGTTTGGATTGATGCCACTCAGCACATCCCATCCAAGCCCCCATTTTTCGAGGGTTCCCGGACGAAAATTCTCTATGAGGATGTCAGCGTCTTGTATCAGTCGCTTCACGACGTCCTGCGCCTCTGCCTGGCGAAGATCCAGCGTGACGGATTGCTTGTTACGAGACTGGGCGGCCCACCACACAGAAGTGCCATTGTGCAGCAAGCGCCATTTACGCAAAGGGTCGCCCGTCACCGGGGGTTCAATCTTGATGACTTCGGCTCCGAACTCGGCGAGGATTTTTGCAGCGAAAGGCCCAGCGATCAGCTGTCCCATTTCGACGACTTTGATGCCATCCAGCGGTAGGCTCATGACGTTTTCCGTTCTTGTTGGAGGTTCTGCTTGGATCATCTCTCTAAAGCGCCGGCGTGAGAATTTCAAAGTTTTCCATTACACTTTCCAAAATGGAAACGATGGGGCGATGCGTGCTGAATCTTCTTCAACTCGACCTGGCGTCTCTGAGGCTGCTGGTACTGGCGGCGAACAGCCAGAACCTGACGAAGGCTGCGGATGGCGCGCACATGACCGTATCGGCAGCCAGCAAGCGGCTCGCCGAACTCGAACGCGTCACCGACTGCACCCTGTTCATTCGACTTCCGAGAGGACTGCAGTTAACGCCAGCCGGGAGAGGCCTGGCCGAACATGCTCGGTTAATCCTCGAAGGTGTCGAACGTATGGCACATGATGCCAATGATTTTTCTCATGGCATCCGCGGGCACGTCAGGCTGTTCGCCAATACGTCAGCTGTAATCCAATTCCTTCCCAAGGACCTCAACACTTTCCTTGCGGCGAACCCGCACGTGCGTATCGGCATGGAAGAAGCGCTTAGCGACTCGACGATCCAGGCCGTTGAGGACGGGCGTGCCGATATAGGCATCTTCGCTGACAATGTACTGGCACCCAATCTGGAGGTAAGACCCTACCGCGCAGACCAATTGGTGCTTTTGGTGCCAAACGATCACCCCTTGGCCGAATTTTCACAGTTGAGCTTTGCTGACACGCTCGATTATGACTACGTCGCGCTGAATCAAGGCAGCTCGCTATTGCAGCGCATTAACGATGCTGCCCATGAGGCGAGAAAACTGTTGAAGGTCAGAATTCAGGTGGCCAGCTTCGATGGCATCTGCCGAATGATCGAGGCTGGGTTGGGTATCGGAATTTTGCCTTTGGAATCGGTGAGGCACGGGCTTCTTGAGACTACATTGAAAGCTGTTCCGCTTGTGGACGCTTGGGCATCTCGAACTTTATTCGCAGGTGTCGCGGTCAATACGCGACTGTCCCCTGAAGCCGCGAATCTCTTCAACTTCCTGACAAGTCTGGAATAAAATTGAGTTCCAGCAGGTAGCGGACGCTCATGAATTGACTGCTCTTGTGCAGAAACGGCCTTTGCCACCTGCCATAAGAGTTGATGCGTGCGCTGATATGGGGAAGTTAACGTGGCGGTCAGACGGTCCGCCACGGGAGGGCTGATCGGCAGCGGGTTTCAATCCGCCAACCCGGCTTTTTCCAGCACCTTGTCCAGCCAGGATTGTTCCACAGCTCCAGTGGCGATTTCGGCCTTTACCCGCTCTTCATGGGCTTGATGTGCGCGGGCCTGAGCCAGCACCTGCTCGGCCGCTACGAGGGGGAACGCCACGACGCCATCCTCGTCACCGACGATGATGTCACCCGGGTTCACCAGCATGCCGCCAACCGACACCGGCACGTTGATTTCGCCTGGGCCAGTCTTGTAGGGACCGCAATGCACGACACCCCGCGCGTAACAGGGGCTCGAACGGAAGGAATCCACATCACGAATCGCGCCGTCTACGATGAACCCCACACAGCCGCGTTGTTCGGCGTAGAGCTTAATGAGCTCGCCGATGACCGCATTGTTGGTGTCGCCTTGGGCGTCGATCACCAATACATGACCCGGCTCGAGCAAGGTCAGGGCCTTGTAGATATAGAGATTGTCACCAGGCCGGGTCTTGATGGTCAGTGCGGTACCCACCAGTTTGCCAGTGGTGTTGTAGCGGGTCAGGCCTCGGGCGCCAATGTGGCGGCCGAGGTTGTCGCTGATGTGCGGGGTGACCACCGAAGCGAAAGCTTCGATGACTGACGCGGGGGCCGGAGCAGGTGAAGCGAGGATGCGGGACCCGGGTAACGACATGTTCAATCTCCTAATCAAGAGGTAACCATCGGGGCGTGCGCTGATGTTAGGAGAGAACTGGCTTTGCTTTTAGCGATATTTTTACATCAGAAACCATCGACTCAGGTGATGATTAGCTGGTTGAAATTACAGGTTTGCTGGGCGAGACGGGCTACTTCGACCGTTAGCCCCTGGTAGCGGTCGGCCCTGTGAACGCAGACATACTTGATGGTTGGCAGTGGCTGCTGCGTCTGGATCACCTTCAAGCGCCCCTGGGTGATAAGTGCGCCCATGCAGGCGAGCGGCAGGTAGCTGATGCCCACACCTGAGATGGTCAGGCCAACCTGCGCCACTAGGTAGTTGCTGGTCAGGGTCTTGCCAAGGCGAATGTCGTGTTCTGCCAGCCAGCGCTCGTAGGTCAGGCCGGTCCCAGAGCTGCCGCCCTGCGTCAATACGGTGAAGCTCGCCAGCGCGTTCAGGCTGATGGCGCTGTCGCCTGGATACAAGGCGGGTGCACACATCCAGGCGTTCTCTACGGCGTTCAAGGGCGTGCTGATGAAGCGCGGATCGTGAAAGATGTCGGGCACTACGATGAGGTCCATCTCATCGTTCTCCAGCCGCCGCAATAGGTCGGTGCTGAGTTCGATGGAAGGCTCGAGGTCGACCCGTGGGTAGGTCTGATGTATGCGCTCGACCAGCGAGGGCAGCCAGGTGAGCGCGGTGAGTTCCGTCACCCCAAGGCGAAACCGCCGGATCAGGGTTTCCTTCGAGCTGATGCGTTCGAGCAAGTCGTCACGCTGGCGCAGCATGTCCACCGCGCAGCCATACAGTTCGATGCCCTTTTGCGTAAGCCGGGCAGTGCGCTTGGAACGATCGAAGATCGATACGCCGAAGGCATCCTCCAACTCCTGGACCCGTTTGGAAATCGCCGACTGTGACATGTTCAGTTTGACGGCGGCGGCCTCGAAACTGCCCAGCTCGACAATCCAGTAAATGGCTTCGATTTGCTTCAAGGTGATCACGTTTATTACCTCGGCACGGCTGCCGTCTACGGCGAGTGGAACTCAGATTATTCACTTAAAGCGATGATTTGAGTTGAGTTTTTGTCGCTTTTTTTCTTGTATTGCCGTGCCTAGATTACCCGCGAATTACAACAAAAAGGGTGAGCACATTATGTTGACCGCTGAAACAGTCCATGCCAAAGGGCGCAGCAGTTACCGCTGGATCGTTGCCGGGATGATCTTTTCCATCTACACCATCGCAGCGGCGGACAGGGCCAATCTCGGTGTCGCGCTGCCGTTCATCCGCCAGGAATTCGAGATGAGCAACGCCCAGGCCGGCGGCCTCATGAGCCTATTCCTATTGGCCTACGCACTGGCCCAGATTCCCGCCGGGCTGGCGTTCAGCAAATACGGCGTAAGCCGAATCCTGCCCGGCGCAATGATCATGACCTCGGTGCTAACCGGCCTGGTCGGCACGGCAGGCTCGCTGCTGGCATTGAAGCTCTATCGCCTGGGCCTGGGTGTGGCGGAGGGCCCGTTACCGATCAGCATGACGACCACCATCAACAACTGGTTCCCGCCCCGGGAAAAAGGCATCGCCTCGGGCATCTTTCTGTCTGCGGTAAAGTTCGGCCCAGTCATCGTCCCCCCCCTGTGCGCCGTGATCATTTCGGTGTGGGGCTGGCGCGAGGTGTTCTACTTCTTTGCCGTACCCGGGATCCTGCTGTCAATTGCCTGGTACTTCCTGGTTGCCGATCACCCCTCCAAGAGCGGGTTCGTCAACCAGGCCGAGTTGGACTACATCAGCGATCCGGCAGTGGCCGGCGGCACCGGAACCGCTGCGAGCAATACCGGGCGACCTAAGGCGCGCAGCTTTGCTCGGTTGGATGCCTTCATTCGTCGACGCGAAGTACCACAGCTTGAAACCCGACGCCAGGTGTTCGGCTCCTGGCAGATATGGGGCAGCGCGCTGAGCTACTGCTTCCAGCTGGGCGTGTCCAGCGTGCTTCTGGCCTGGATCCCGACCTATCTGATGACCGTCAAGGGCTTCTCTGTAATGAACATGGGCCTGGTCTCGGCAGCGCCCTGGGTCGGCGCCGTGTTGGGCAACCTGCTGGGCGGCTACTGCTCGGACCGCTGGCTGGCCGGCCGGCGCAAGCCCGGAATGCTGCTGTCGGCGCTGGGTACCTCGGTGATGATGTACCTTTTGATCAATTCGCCCGCCGACCCATTGGCGTATGGGCTACTGCTGATGGCCACGGGGGTGGTGCTGAGCCTGGGCTTTTCGTCCTATATGGTTTACCCCATGGCGCTGGCCAGCAAACAGACCTTCCCGATCGCCAATGCCATCGTCAACATGGTCGGCCAGTTGGGCGCCGCAGCCACTCCATTCCTGACCGGCCTTTTGCTCGACAGTTACGGCTGGAGCTACGTCTTCTCCTACTTGGCGATCGGCTCGTTCGTCAGTTTCATGTTGCTGTTGACCATTATCGAACCGGTCCCCAGAACGGCTACGACCTGAAGCTTTTTGCCCTGCACATTCTTTAATTTGATGACCGTACCAAGGAGCTGCTGATGAATACCGAAGACAAAGAATTGGTCGCGCTGTTCGAGGGGCTCGACACCCCCGGCGTATCCGATGCCATGGACAAGCTGGGCCTGCCAGGGCACTGCTTTGGCGTGATGCCACTGGCCGACTACAAGCAGGTCGTGGTCGGCCCCGCGTTTACCGTCCGCTATGTGTCCGCCAGCGTGCCGCCGGGCACTGTCGGTGACTTCGTCGAGGACGTGGGCGAGGGCGATGTGGTGGTGATCGACAATGACGGCCGGACTGATTGCACCGTCTGGGGCGACATAATGACCCAGTACGCTGGCTCACGAAAAGTCGCCGCCACGGTGATTGACGGCGTTTGCCGAGATGTCAACAAGGCGCTGGGCGATGGCTATCCGCTGTTCACCAAGGGCCGCTTCATGCGCACCGGCAAGGACAGGGTCGAGGTCGGCGCAGTCAACGAGCCGGTGTCCATCGGCCAGGCGCGAGTCTGCGCTCGGGATATCGTCGTGGCCGACGCGAATGGCGTAGTGGTGGTGCCACGCGGGCGTGCCCGTGATGTCGCCCAGCTTGCCCGCCAGATCGAAGCCGTGGAGGCCGATATCCGCGCCGCCATCAGTCAGGGCAAGACCCTGAAGCAGGCCCGCGAGGACCACGGTTACCACACTCTCCAGCGCAAAGGGTAAGTCCCCCAGAGCCTGCCGACGGCAGACCCGCTCACTCAGGCAGGCGCGCTTCGATCTAGGCGAGCCTGCCGTTTTCGCCGCGACTAATTGCGTCAGCACAGCCTCGCCCTGCATAGCTGAAATGCCGAAAGTCGCACATCCGCTGGGCCTGAATCTCAGGAATGACCGGCCTGCAGGCGTCAAATTCTAGCCCTTACCCAGGCTGTGCAAGCATTTGACAGCGATTCAAATCGCCCCTATAAAGAACGTGTTCATAAATGATCAACAACAAAAAGGCTATGATCATATGCGACGTATCGACTTGCACTGCTACCCGAACACTCAACGTTGGATCGACTGTCAGGGCCCCTATGTGGAGGCTTTGGCCAAGTATTGGCATCGCGAGTGGAAGGCCAAGACCGAAGAAGAAGTGGTGCGTGAGTTTCAAAGCGCAGGCATTGAGGCGGTGTTGGTTGCACTGGATCTTCGTACCACTATCAACACCGTGCCATGTGACAACGACTACGTCGCCGGGATGCGCGACCGTCACGACTGCATCATTCAGGCGTGGGGCGCTGTCGAGCCGGCACTGGGGCAAGTCGCGATTGATGAAGCGAAGCACGCGATCCGGGACCTGGACATGCTCGGCTTCCACTTTCACCCCATCATGCAGCACTTCAGCGTCGACGATCAGCGTTATTACCCACTGTGGGAGGAGATCAACGCGCTGAAAGTCCCCGTGATGATCGATGTTGGAATGACTGGAATGGGGGCCGGCATGCCAGGTGGCATGGGTGCCAAGACTCGCCATGCACATCCTTCTTCCATCGATAACCTGGCGGCAGATTTCCCTGATCTGACAATCATCATGGCCCACCCTGGTTATCCATGGATTGATGAAACCACCGTCTGCGCGCTGCACAAGGGCAATGTCTTTTGGGAGATGTCCGGCTGGGCACCTAAATACCTGCCAGAAGCGCTGAAGCGTGATATCCGAGGCCGCCTCAAGCACAAAGTGATGTTCGGCAGTGACTACCCCAGCATCCCCCATGAGCGGCTATTCAAGGAATGGAACGAGTTGGGTTACTCCGAAGAAGTCCTTGAACTGTTCTTCCACAAAAACGCCGAACGTGTGCTGGGGCTCTGAAGTGGGCGGCGAGCAGAAGCATGTGCTGACCGAGCGGCGCGGGCATGTGCTCCATATACGAATCAACCGCCCCGAGGTGCGTAACGCGCTCGATCCGCTGGCTTACCATCAGTTGAGCCTGGCCTGCGATGAGCTCGAAGCTGACCCAGAGCTCTGGCTCGGGGTCTTGACAGGTGAAGGCGAGCATGCGTTCAGCGCCGGTCGCGATCTTAAGCAACTGGCTGCGACCAGCACGGCATCACAGGAAGAGCTGGATGCCGAGGCTGCATTATGGCAGCGCACCACGCGACTGACTGACCGCTTCAACTTCACCAAGCCTCTGATTGCGCGTCTCAACGGCTCCGCTCACGGAGGAGGGCTGGAGCTTGCCTTGGCGTGCGACATCATCGTTGCCGCCGAGCATGCTCAATTGAGTCTGCCAGAACCCCGTCGCGGGCTAATAGCGACTGCGGGCGGAGTACATCGTCTACCTCGGCAGATCGGTCTGAAGGCTGCAATGGGCTATCTGCTGACCGGGCGAGCGATGACTGCACAGCGTGGGTACGAGTTGGGGCTGATCAACGAAGTAGTGCCTGCGAACCTGCTTGATGAGGCCGTGGAACAGTGGGTGGCAGATATCCTCGCCTGCGCACCGCTAGCGGTGCGCGCCACCAAGGCCTGTGCCATGCAAGGCCTGGACTTGCCACTTGCCCAGGCGGTCAGCCAACGCTACGAGGCTGAAGAACGTCGCAAACTCAGCGCGGACAGCCTTGAAGGGCCCCGAGCCTTCGCTGAAAAACGGCGACCTCATTGGCGAGGATGTTGAACCGCTGCACCGGCTTTCACCCGATACGGTACCCTCACAATGGGTACCGGTACCTGAATAAAAATAATCACAGGTAACAGGCAATGAATACGTCGCGCATGTTTTACGGCTGGTGGGTCGTGTTGGCTTCGATCGTTGGAATGATCGTTAGCCAGGGCCCTGTCCTGGTATTTACATTCGGCATCTTCATGAAGCCGCTGACTGCCGAGTTTGGCTGGAGCCGTTCTCAAGTGTCGCTCGGACTGACCGTTGCAATCCTATCTGCTGCGCTATGCACGCCCTGGATAGGTCGACTCATTGATCGTAAAGGTGCACGGCAGGTGGCGATTCCAGCGCTGCTGCTCTTTGGTGTAGGGGTCATGGCGTTAGGGCTTTTACCTGCCAACCTCGTGCTGTTCTACCTGGCGTTCTGTGTGATTGGATTGCTGTCGACCGGTGGCACCCCGACGGCTTACGCCATGGCAGTGAGTTGCTGGTTTGTACGTCGTCGTGGATTGGCGTTGGGCTTGAGCATGGCCGGGATCGGCGTGGGGGCTGCCCTGATGCCCATGCTGGCGCAGCATGCCGTGGCGTCCTTGGGCTGGCGCTGGGCCTATGTAGTGATGGGCCTGGTAATTGTGCTAGGCGCGGCGATTGTGGCGATGCGACTCAAGAACAAGCCTTCAGATCTTGGACTTTTCCCCGATAACCAGCCTACTGCTGATGGTCTGCCGCATGCGCCAGACAGGATCGGCATGAGCGTTAGCCAGGCCATACGGAGCCGGTCGTTCTGGTTGATAGGCAGCGCGTTCTTCCTGGCAGCCTTGGCCATCAATGGCTGCTCAGTGCACTTTGTGCCCTTGCTAACCGACCGGGGGGTACCAGCCGCTGAAGCAGCGCAGATTGCATCTATCATCGGGATTGCGTTGATCGTTGGCCGAGTGGGGGCAGGCTACCTCCTTGACTATCTGTTTGCCCCGTTCGTGACGGTCTTCTTCTTTATCGGCCCTGTGGTTGGCATCCTCCTGCTCTACAGTGGCGCCACGGGCACCACAGCGATGTTCTGTGCGGCGCTGATCGGCCTTGGTGTCGGTGCGGAGGTAGACTTGATCGCCTACTTGATTGCACGGTACTTCGGCTTGCGAGCATTTGGTGAGATCTATGGTTACCTGTTCGGGTTGTTCTGCTTGGGTACGGCTTTCGGCCCACTGCTTATGGGGGTAGGTCAAACCTTACAGGGCAGCTATGACAGCGTGCTGCTGTTGTTCGCCGGGTGCATGGTGCTGGCATGCGTTCTAATGCTGGGGGTGGGGCGCTATCCGAACCTGTGTGCACAGGGAAAGGCGCCTGAGGTCAACCCGCCTGCAGACCATGCATTATCAGGTTCAGGCGCATCATCAATTCATTGACGCCATCTTCCGGTGACTCAGAGTCACTGGCCAACCACATCCGGATCTCCGCTGCCAGTAGGTAGAACATGGTCTTTGCAATCATGGCATCGTCCTCCTGGCAGCGTACCTCTCCTTGGGCGCGCGCGTAGGCGAGGAGGGTGGCGATAGAGTCGATGGTACGTGCTCGGGTCGCCTGAAAGCGTTCGCTCTGCATCCCCGTCGTGTAGAAGGTGATCTCGCGAGTCAGGTCGCGCGCGATCACCTTGTCTTGCCCGTAAAACACGAAGAAATGCCGCAGGGCCTGGCGCAGGTTGTCCAAGAGTGGGGCATCGGCCCGGCAATCAGCGAAGGCGCGGGTAGTAAGGTCGTCCAGGTCATCGTTGAACACCAGAAAGAGCAGGTCGCGCTTGTCGGTTGCATAGAGGAACAGGGTCGACAGGCCCACGTCTGCTTCCTGAGCGATCTGCCGAGTCGTCGTCGGCTCGAAACCCTGTTCGGTGAAGAGTTTTTTTGAGGCGGCACGGATCCGCAAAAATTTGTCGAGCTTGTTGCGTTCACGCAAACCCAACGGCGCAGGCGGTTTCTCGTTCATATCAGACCTTTGATTGTTCTGGTTTTCTTGCGCTTTGTAGGTCTCATCTTAAGTGATGCCCCCCATGTTGACAAACATTCTGATCGCGTCTAAAAGTGAACATGTTCTTTTAAAAACAAAAACGAGGTAGAACATGTCCACAGCTCAAAAAGTCGCACTGGTCACCGGCTCCGCCTCTGGCATAGGGGCTACGGTTGCCGTGGCGCTGGCCAAAGCCGGCTACGACGTGATCATCAATTACAGCCGCAGCGAAGCCTCGGCCAGGGCCACTGTCGAGGCCTGCGAAGCAGTTGGGGCGCAGACCATGCTCCTGCAGTGCGATGTATCGGACGAAGCCAGTGTCAAAGCTATGGTGTCGGCAATCAGTGAACGCTACAGCCACCTGGATGTGGTGTGCAGCAATGCCGGCGTATCGATCGACACGCCGCCAAAGAAGTTCGACCTGATCGATGTTGAAGATTGGGATCGCGTGTTTGCAGTGAACGTGCGTGGGCTGTTCCTCATTGCCAAGCACACAAAAGCCCTGTTGTTTGAAGCACCGCGCCCTTGCATGGTCAATACCGCCTCGATCGTTGGCATGCGCCCCGGTGCTCAACCGCTGCCGTACTCCGCTTCCAAAGCGGCGGTGATCAGTATGACTCAGACGCTCGCCAATGCCATGGGGCCGAAGGTGCGGGTCAATGCAATCGCGCCAGGCTGGATGGAAGGGGCGTGGATGGAATGGATGCTTGGCGACAACTACGACAAGCTGATGACCCGACGTGCTCGTGCCACACCGTTGCAACGCTGCGTAACCATGCCTGACGTCGCCGAAGTGGTGCTGACGCTGATCGAGCACATGCACTTCGTGACAGGTGAAACCATCGTAATCGATGGCGGCTTCGCCAAGACGACCTGACCTCTGCCTTCAAGGCCGTCGCTGCGCGCCGGCCTCGCGTCATCCTTCCAACAATAACGACAACATCGAGGATTTCTCCATGATGGGATTCGTGCCGTTTCCAGAAAGCTTCGCTGCACACTACCGCTCAAAAGGTTACTGGCAAGACCAGACCCTTGCCAACGTGTTCAGCGAAGTGTGCCGTCAGTACGCCGACCGCATTGCTGTATGTGACGCAAGTCGGGAAGTCAGCTACGCCGAACTCGATCGGATCGCTACGCGTCTAGGCCTGAACCTGCTGGATGCTGGCCTGGTACCAGGTGACATCGTGGTGCTTCAATTAGGGAACGTGCTGGAGTTTGTTTTCGTTTACCTCGCCCTACAGAAGATTGGCGTGCGCCCCATTCTGGCGTTGCACACACATCGTTATCGCGAGCTACGCCAGTTCGTCGAGCTGTCCGGTGCCACCGCAACCATTACTGCAGATCGCTCCAAGGACTGCGACTTCATCGACATCATCAATCGCGTCGAAGCCGACACTGGCAGCATTCGCAGCAAGTTCGTGCTAGGTGACATTGCCCCAGGATTTGTCTCACTGAGTGAGCTGCTGGGGCGTGAGCCTGAGCGTGATGCCGCTGAGATCGATGCCATTCAGGCGGCGATTGACCCTTGTAGTCCAGCGCTGTTCCTGCTTTCGGGAGGCACCACCGGTATCCCGAAGATGATCCCTCGTTCGCACAATGACTACGCCTGCAACTCGCGATTGGCTTCGCGCTACACAGGCATCACCGAGAACTCCGTACTGCTCAACGTATTGCCTATCGCCCACAACCTGCCGCTGGCCTGCCCGGGGCTGCAGGGCTTCATGCTCTGTGGCGCTAAGGTAGTGCTGCATGGCAGTACCCGCGCGGGCGAGGTGTTCGCACTGATCGAGCGATTCAAGGTGACGCACATCCATGTTGTGCCAGCGCTGTTGATCATGTGGATGAACGACCCACAGGTAAACGAATTCAACCTGGACAGCGTTCGGGTGATCCAGTCCGGTGGTCAGCGACTGCAACCAGAAACACGCGCACTCACCGAGCATGTGCTGCGCAATTGTACAGTGCAGGAGAACTTCGGCATGGCCGAAGGCCTTCTGATGTTTGTCCGACTCGATGACCCGCTGGATGTGCGTCGTGAATCGGTGGGGCGACCGGTGTGCGAAGACGATGAGGTCATGTTGCTGGGGGAGGACGACCAACCCGTGCCGTTGGGAGTGCCGGGAGAGCTGTGCTGTCGCGGCCCTTACACCCTGCGCGGCTATTTCAATGCACCCGAACATAATGCACGGGCCTTCACCCCGGATGGGTTCTACCGATCCGGCGACATGATGCGTGAACTGCCCTCCGGCAACTACGTGGTCGAGGGCCGCAAGAAGGATCTGATCAACCGAGGGGGTGAGAAGATCTCTGCCGAGGAGATCGAAAACCTGGTGCTAGCGCACCCTGCGGTGACTAATGTTGCCTGCGTGGCCATGCCTGACCCGGTGCTGGGCGAGAAAATGTGCGCCTTTGTCATCCTCAAACCGGCAGCGAAGCTCAACCTTGAGGAGCTGGTCAGCTATCTGCAGACCCAGGAAATTGCCCGTTTCAAGCTCCCTGAACGCCTTGAGCTGGTAGACAGTTTCCCGTTGTCGACCTTCGGCAAGGTGTCCAAGAAGGACTTGGTGGAGCGCGTCAGTGCAAAACTCAAGGAAGAGGCTGCCTGATATGAGCGACTTTATTGAGTACAGCTTCGACGAGGGCATTGTCACCTTGACCCTGTCCGCCCCTGATCAGCACAACGCGTTGAGCCATCAGACGCAGTTCGATGCTTTCGCTGACGTGTGTGGGCGGATCAATCGCGACCGTCGTGTTTCAGTGGTCATACTCACCGGCGCCGGCAAATCGTTCTGCGCCGGCGGCAACGTCAAGGACATGAAGGCGCGAACGGGGCTCTTCGCTGGCAGCCCTTACGAGCTGCGCGACGGCTATCGGCATGGCATCCAGCAGATTCCTCTGTCGGTCTATCACCTGGAGGTACCGACCATCGCGGCGGTGAACGGCGCCGCGATCGGTGCCGGTTGCGATCTGGCCCTGATGTGCGATATCCGAATCGCTTCGCAGCAGGCCCGCTTTGCCGAAAGCTTCGTCCGCCTTGGCATTGTTCCCGGTGACGGTGGCGCCTGGCTGCTACCCCGAGCATTGAACAACCTTTCCCGAGCATATGAGCTGTCCTTTACCGGGGATACCATCTCGGCGCAGCAGGCGCTCGAGTACGGCTTGGTGTCGCGAGTAGTCGAACCGGACGCGCTTATGGCCACCGCGCTCGATCTTGCCCGGCGCATTGCCGCCAATCCTGGCCATGCCTTGAGGCTGACCAAGAAGCTGCTGCGTGAAGGGCAGCACACCCGCCTTGAACCCTTGCTGGAGCTGTCGGCAGCCTATCAGGCACTTTCCCATCACACCGAAGCTCACCAGGCCATCGTCCAGGCGCTTTGATCATGGCCGGGTGCTGGCAGCAGCGCCCGGCAGGAGAACCCCATGCATGACGCGGTAATCGTTGCATACGCCCGGTCTGCCATCGGCAAGGCGTATCGAGGTGCGTTCAATCACACGCCAATGCCCAGCCTGGCCGCGCCGATCATCCAAGCCATTCTCGAGCGTTCGCAGCTGAAGGGTGACGAGGTGGAAGAGCTGGTGATGGGCTGCGGTCGACCCGAGGGGACCCAGGGCAAAAACGTCGCCCGGCTCAGTGCGCTGCGTGCTGGATTGCCGGACAGCGTGGCCGCGCAGACAGTCAGCCGACATTGCGCGTCTGGTCTTCAGGCGATCGCCAGTGCAGCCCAGCGCATTAAGCTCGGCGAGTGCTCAATCATGCTGGCGCTCGGTGGCGAATCCATCAGTCTGGTGCAGAACGCGCATACCAATGAGCACTACGGCCAGGATCCGTGGTTGTTGCAGCACAGGTCTGACGCGTACATCAGCATGCTAGAGACGGCAGAGCGAGTCGCTCTGCGCTACGGCGTAACGCGTGCTGACCAGGATGAATACGCAGTGATCAGCCAGCAAAGGGTCGCCCAGGCACAGCGTGATGACCTATTTGCGCATGAAATCGTGCCGTTGGATGTGGTCACTCGCGCCTTGGACAAGGCCTCATACGAGTATTACGACAAGCCTGTGCGTATGGACAAAGACGAATGCAACCGCCCAGGAACCCAGGCGGATCAGTTGGCTGCGCTGGCGCCGGTGCTTGACGGCACACAACGCTCGGTCACAGCTGGCAACGCGTCACAACTCAGTGATGGCGTTGCAGGGTGCGCATTGATGAGCGCCGATCACGCACGCGACCGCGGCCTCAAGCCGCTGGGAGTCTTCAGGGGATTTGCCAGCGCTGGCTGCGCCCCGAATGAGATGGGGATAGGCCCGGTCTTAGCCGTACCCCGGCTGTTGGCTCGGCATGGGCTGGGTATCGGCGACATCGACTTATGGGAGTTGAACGAAGCCTTTGCGTCTCAGGTGCTGTATTGCCAGCGCCAGTTGGGCATTCCATTGGAGCGGCTAAACGTCAACGGCGGTGCCATCGCGCTGGGACATCCCTACGGCATGTCGGGTGCGCGCATGGCGGGGCATGTTCTGCTCGAGGGGCGCAGGCGGGGGGCTCGGTACGTCGTGGTGACCATGTGCGTCGGAGGCGGGCAGGGTGCCGCAGCGCTCTTTGAGGTGTGTCATGACTGACGGCTGACAACAGGCATCACTCATCGCTGTGTCTCTACAACAACAAAAAGAGGGACTACCAATGAATGCTGTACACGTTCGTGTTATGCAGGCCGCCGGTTTGCTGATTTGTCTACAAGGTACTGCCAGCGCAACCGAGGGAAATGGCAACTCCTACCCGTTGGGTGTGGAGACCAACATGTCTGGGATGATGCTGCCTGAAGGCCTCAATACCCTGTTGTATTACACCCACTACGAAGCCGCACACGTCAAAGCCAACGACGGTCGTGACAATCCCAATATTGCTCGATATCGCCTTAAGTCAGACGTCGTGTCCTTGCGCCTGAGCTATGTATGGCCCGGGGTGAAATGGTTGGGCGCAAACGTCGAAACCCGAGCGGCGCTCGCTGTCCCAACAATCGATTTGACCTTGAACGTCGCGCGTCCAGCGCCCTTGGCCCCATTGGACAAAGGCGGCACGTCTACAAACCTGGGCGACCTCAGCTTCGCACCGGTTCTGCTTGGTTGGCATGCCAAAACCTTGCACCAAACAGCAGGCATCGAAACATTCTTGCCCACCGGCGACTACGACAAGGACGAGCCGGTGAACACGGGACGCAACTACTACCAGTTTGCACCTTTCTACGCCGTCACTTGGCTTCCGTCGGAGAAGTGGGAAGCCAGCGCTAAACTGCGCTACGGCATCAACACCCGGAATGAACAAACGGACTACAGCTCTGGGGATGAGTTGACATTGGAGTTCAGCGGAGGGTATCGCTTCAGCCAGGCGTTCAGTGCGGGCATCAACGGCTATCTGTATCGACAGACCACCGACGACAAGCTTGATGGCGAGGAAGTCAATGGCAACGGCAATCGCGGCTCGGTCAACGCCCTCGGGCCTTATGCGATGTACCGTTTCACCAAGGATTTCGCCGTAGTGGCCAAGCTGCAGGAAGAGTTCGGGGCAAAGAACAAGGCTGAAGGTACACGCATCTGGCTGCAGGCTCGACTGCCATTCTGAGCCATGATCGCGCCACACCACGCCGGCTCAAACACAACAAGGGGCGCGGGGGTTAGGTGATGAGGTATCTCTCGTGAGGTCTAGCCGAGCAGTGGCTCGGTTAGATCTTGCACGCCTTGAAGCAAAGACCCTGGAGAAGTGATGCGTTCACGATGCCTACGACCGATTAGGACTGTGACGTCGTAACTCAGCGGTGATGTGGGATGGACAACTGCAGGCACCATTACTCATACACACGATTTAACATAATATGGATTATGAGCATCCTTGGATTTTTCCCGCGGGGCGGTGTACTCTACAATTCAGCACCAAAGGTTCTAACTCGACTAAATTACCATTTAGTTTAGTTATATGCGCATCAGGCTTGGGTACCAAAATTCTCCTGCAGCAGATGACCTGGTTCTTTCATCTGGTACCGATTCAACGCTAAGGCTGGCCCCGGCCTGCGCCGATCGGTTTCGGGACTGGTACCAAACGACCCCAGCCGACAGCCAACGGCTATCAAAGAACTTACTCCACGAATGCGGACTAACAAAAGCAGCTGGCGACCGGTGCCAGCCCCTCGCTGCGCGCGTGTCCGTCCCCGGCCTCCATCAGCTTTTTCCTAGGGCGCGTTCTAGTCGTGACGCGCTGTGCTCGCCGTTGGCCGTCGTCGGCGTCGAGTCTTGGAACACGCGGACGGAAATCAGGACAACAAGGTTCGTGGTCTTTTTGTTGGTCGAACGGTACTCAAACAAACGGCCAAGCCAAGGGATGCTGCGCAGCCCCGGAACGCCTGATACAGATTCTTCCGTACTCTGCTGCCGCAAGCCGCCAAGCAGAACACCGGCGCCGTCATGGAGCGTAATCTTAGTGTTCAAGCGCCGCGTATTCGTGATGATGTCCGAGGCCGTACGGTCGTTCGACACGCTCGATGCACTCTGCTTGATGACCAGCTCAACGTCACCCGTTGGGGTAATCGTCGGAAGCACATCGAGCGTTAGGCCAACGTCTTGGCGCGTAATGGTCTGGTAAGGGTTTTCAGCCGGGGTCGCTGCGCTGGTCGTAGATCCGGTCAAAAACGGCACATTCTGGCCAACCACGATGCTGGCTTTCTCTCGATTGAGGACCAAGAGTTGCGGCGTGGACAACACTTGGCTATCGCCAGAGTTCTCAACAGCCTGGACGAACGCGCTAAGTTTCGGCCCCGAAAAGGTCAACTCAGTGCCAAGGTCTGACCGACTGGACATGGTAACGCTCGCTAAGCTCAGATCGCCAAAGACGCCCTTGAGGTTCGCCCCAAGGCTTCGAAAGTTACTGTCGGAAAGCTCAGCAACTACAGCCGTAATCAGCACTTGCTGACGCGGCTTATCTACCTCAGGTAACAGCGTGTTCATCAAGTCAAACTGCGCTTGGGTGCCTGCAAACACAAGCGAATTACTTGTTGGCAGCGAAACGAGTATCGGCCGCCCTGCCCCTTTTTCGTGCGCAAATGCTGGCATCACGGCATCAATCACATAGGCCGACTGGACGTATCGCAGCGGGTACACATGGTTGATCACCGGTTCTGCAACTTCCGGCACTTGCTCGGGCGGCATCACTACAAAAGGCGCCGAATCGGCGTTGCCCTGGAGCAGCGCCGGTTGTTCGAAGTCGGCTTCTACATCCGGCATCTTGACTGACGAAATTGTCGCTACGTCAGCAGCGATAACGTAATTCAAGCCGACCGACTCAACCGACCGTTGCAGCAGAAACTCTAGCTGTTGTGGCGTCTCATAACTGCCATACAGCGATATCTTTTTGTTCGACAAGTCGGCGCCGATGATGATCGGGTGATCAAACTTAGGGCCTACAAATTTCACTACATCTTCCAGCGGCGTATTGGCGAACTCGACACGATCTGCGAGCGCAACCGAAGAAAACGCCATGACAAGCAGCATCACCAGTTTGCGCATAAATCACCTGAACACAAAGAACGAACCGGTTTTAGACTCAAGCCTAAGCTGACCGGCGCCGAGCGGATACACACCAATACCAAGGCTAATTAAGTCGTCCGAACTGATCTTCTTGGATCCGTCCGAAAGCTCGTAGTACCAATTCCCATTGAAGTTACGAGAAGACACGATCTTGTAACTGCGGTACTGCTCAAGGCCGCGCTGAACAGCCGCGATAGAGGCTTCGGGAGTAGCCTCGGGAGGACGCAGGTACATCAATACGCCAGTGGCAAGCGTTGCCCCGACGAGGACGCAAAGGACGCGATTCAATCGACGCCAATAGATCTTTGTAGCTCTCACAATGAAACCCCAATTCAATGCAGCCGCTGGAATCCGTCGAGGGATTCGCCCGGGCGGGATAACGCAATACGTCCCGACCTCCTCCGTACTGTCGAACTTTTGCCGCGTGTTATACGCACCGTAAAGCGAAGTCCCCCGGAACTGTTCAGAGCCAACACGAAGCGCACTCGCCCCAAGGCCATAGCGAATAACCGCGTGATGCATTCGCGGAAGATGCCCCTTCCAAAACCCAAGAGTCACAATGAATCCAATCTGAGAGACGCCCGGAATCTTCATTCGATCAAGACGCATCAAGTACACCACGTGCTCGCAAATACTTTTCTTAATCTGCGAATTTAGTACATCGATGTTCTGAATCAGAATGTACACATCCCAACACATTTTGCGAATCAGGATGAACAGATTAAACAGGTCGCGCGCGGCGCCTTTGTTGTAGTCGTGCGAGTTTAGCCAAAGTGCGGCTTCGTCTAGGACAATGACACCAAACTTAGATTCATCATAGAAATCCGAGTTTTCCGGCTTGCCATCTCCACGACCAAGAGCACGAATATCATCCGCTGTAGGCATGTCCGGAAGCCTGCATACATTAGCAGTTGTGTTCTTTTCACTAAGCAGCTTGCCAATACTGATATCGAAGTTACAGGCAACCCTGCGCTTTTGAAACAGATACTGCTGTATCTTAAAGACAGCGTATAACGACTTCCCTGCCCCAAGCTTTCCAGTCACAGCATATACAGCCAACTTAGCCTCCCTGCTGGCTTATCGTTGCCAAGCGAGCTTTCCAATCAAACCCAGCTTTGATGAACCGGGCACTGATGCAAGTAGAGATACAAATGCCGGTATTGTCCGGCAAGAATGCGACAAGCAGTGACGAATATTCAGGCGGAAACTGGGTTGCAAGTGCCCCCATTAGCGCCTCTAGAGACGCATAGGCCGCCGCAAACATAATGCCCAAGCCAACAATGGCGCTCCCCAAATGAAAGAGCTTTTCGGACATGTAGCGGCCAAACGTCTCAGCTAAAAACGTCGCTATGCCGGAGAGCAGCAACAGAATAGCTGGCATCTTCTTTAAGCCTCAGAATTATTAGTGCCCAGTGAAGTCATGGTGCGATACACATAGATCATCGTGAACACGGCAAACATCCAGCCGAGTATTTGTTTCACAAACGTGTAGCGACAAACATCAATTGTGATAATAGTCCACTTCAAATCCATGACCGGGTTGACGCATACGCCTGGAGCGGGGAGCATCGAACCGAAACGCTGCAATAAACCATCTTCTGCGGACTGTTGAATCTTATCGCCCTCGATTACAACGTCGTCGTAAGCGCTCCACACACCATCTTGGGCGGTCTTCACACTTTCAGACGATGCAGAGAGAGTGCTATTCAATCCTTGAGCTGAAACATACTCAGCGCAGCCGGCTTCACCAAAGTTCAGGCCCTTACACGGAGTGCCAGACGAATCAGAGCCGCCAGAAGAACCACCGCTATCACTACCACCATTGCCAGAGCCGCCGCTGCCAGTTCCACCAGACCCGTTAGAGCCATCACCAGAGCCGCCCCCATCACCGCTGCCGCTACCACCAGTCTCACCCGTACCGGTGCCAGAGCCATCACCAGAGCCCCCACCACTACCACCGCTACCGCTTCCATTGCTGCCTCCGTCATCGCAGTCAAAAACGCACCCGGGATTAGTCGGCGTGCCCGTTCCATCATCACCAGGATCAGTGGGTTCTTCGGGTTTCACCAGTGGATCACCCGTCCCACCTGGAGAGAGTGTATTGCCATTGCATGACTGGCCGGTAGTCATCAGGCTGTAATTACAAAAACCTTGCGTAGTTGATCCGGTAACGAAGTAACAGCCAGTAGACTTATCGGAACCGTTCTCGTACTTCTGCTCAACCATACAGCCGTCTAAGCACCCTTGCTCAGGTGTCCTAGTGCCAACTACAAATTTGCCGTCAACCTCACTAACTGAACCAACAGCACTTTTAACCGCCACGCTTTGTCCGGCGGCGCACCCTTTTTCAACTACATATACTGTCGTTTTTATATCCTTCCAAACGCTAGCCAGATTAAGCCCCTGCATATTACAGGTATACGAATACCCTGCTACTTTCTCAGTGGCAGACAGGTATTTTGATTCCGTATATGACCCGCTCGTATTGAAAGAGGCAAATGATGCTGTGCAGGCTTCTTCAAGTGTGGCGTAGTGAGTGGTCGAAGAAGTGGATAACTTGTATGACACCGCTTGAGATTGCCCCGACGCCAAAAGCGCCGAGGCAGTAAGCAGGGTCAAAATAACCCTGCGGAACACTTAGCTGGTTGCCTTGCTCAGGAACTTGCGCACGATCTGGATGCCGGAAGTGGCACCCCAGTAAGCGGCAAAGATCACACCGACTACGCCGAGAATGGTGGTCAGGTTCTCGGTCAACGAAGTTTTGATCGGATCCATGAACGCCGTTACATCGAAGCCGCCCGAGCCTTCAGCGGCCATTGCAGCGCCGGAAATGCCCATTACAACAACAGCGGAAGCAACGCTGCGAACAGTAGTTTTTTTGAAGAACGATTTCAGCTTTTCCATTAGCTCACACTCACATCAAGTAGTTGTTTAAAGCCTAACAAGGTCCGGCCAATCATCCAGCCAGCCCCGAAGACACAGCAAAAGAACCCCAGCAGGTACAGGTAAACTTCAAAAGTTAATGCCATGCTTACCTCTGGTGCCCATGAATCATGCCCAGCCCTGCCAAGAAGACAATGCCTTGCATGAATTGGAGTAGCCAGATATCACCCAGTGTTATCTGGCCAAGAATTTCAGTCACGCCGATTTGACGCTGTTAATGCGACGACCTTGGCGCGGGTCAACCTCAAAATTCAGGCGACCATCACGCACAGTTGCAATAATGTCGCACTCATAAGTACCGGGCTGCGGAACTTCGTTAGCGGCCTGCGCATAGAAGTCGCACATCTGCGGATAAGGAATGTTCGGCAGATGAACGAAGCACGTGAACATGCAATACGGCTTCTGGCTCTTGGCCGCGATGCCAGAACGCTGCTGACCGGTAACTTCCACAATGAGAGTATTAGACATGGTGTTGCCCTCTTTTTTTTCAAATGGCGGCCGAGAACTTTGCCCGGCTCATTAAATGCCCAGTTGGGCGAAAATAAATGCTAGCCACACACCAGTGCATACAGAGCAAAGATCACGGCCGGTATCGCCAGATACCACATAGAGAAGTCGAGCATGGTTAGTAGCCCATCCAATCGGCTATACAGGTAGTGCCGCGAGACTCGCTTACAAGAGTCCATTGTTTCTCAGGCTTAGCGCCCTGCTCTTTTCGTACTTCAAGCACTTTTATGGTCTGTGCAACTTGCTCGGCAAGAACCGGATTCATAAACGCCTGAACTTGGCGCTGTTGTTCCAGTCTGCGCTGCTGCCCAGGTGAAAGCTGTGTGCCTTGAAAGCTTACAGTTTTCATGCCGCCACCAGATGCAGGTGGCTTGGACGACGATACCAAGAAGGCACTGGCAATTCGCGCTTGGTAACTTCCCGGCATTGACGAACGAATACAGGCGCAAAACGCGACGTATCGCAGGCGTTGCGAATATTTATCCCGATACGATTAAGTCTCGCAGCGTTTGTCTTGACCTGCGACTTGGTGAAATCAAACTTATGTCCGTGCATCCAGAGAATCGCTGCGGAGGCGGTAGAGTTTGCAGCCTGTCGGCTGTTTACTATTTCGAGTTCAAGTAACTTGTCTGCGATAGTCATCATATCCATGGCCGTAACCTGCAATCGCTCGTCAATGGCAAGAAATTCGTTGTGTATATCAATGAAGCGGGCTTCCTTAAAAAGGCCCCAGTAGGCCAGCCCTTCGCGCTTCAAATACTCTGCTTTCAACTCTTGTTCCATACGCACTACGCCATTCTCGACGCAGTAATCGCGGACTTGCACAACATACTTGTACTCTTCCGAATCTTCGCCAAATTCGCGCTTAATCTTTGGCAACAAATTTTGATCCATTTCGAAAGATTTTTCGTATGCCTTTCGGTACTGTAGGCGACCGCCCTTACCATTCCCCTTGGGAGTCCAAGCAACTGTTCTACCGTTCGGATACAAGTAGCCAATACTATGACCAATGCGCTGCGATGAAACGCCGCGCAAGTAAGCAAGTGCATTCCCTTCGCCGAGAGCGACGTTAGTCGTCAGGTCAATGCGATGTATAACCGCGCCGTCAGCTACAAGATCACCAGCTTTGCCGCCCGATGCCCCATCGCGAAGCATTACGCGAGTGCATCGCGTAAAAGGCGGCAGGCCATACTGAGCAAGTAACGCGTTGTACACAGCAACGCACTGGTCAATGGTTGTGAATCCAAAAAGGTTGTCCATGCGCCCTACCCGGCTCGGGTTGCCATCAATGCGCACATTGCGGCCGGACACATGAATCGTCACGGAGGTGGAAAAGCTTTCGCGGTGAACAAACCGTGGCTGCTTCGTGCTTAGGACTTCGTCCGTATTGGCGTCAATCGTCAGCGTGAACACATCGCAGACGACCGGCAGGTCGTGGTCGTGCTCTTGAGAGATTGTCAGCCAGTCGATGAACATCCGCTGTCCTTAGCGATCCATTGCCGTCTGGGAATCCGTCAATATCGGAATCCCGGTACAAAACTGGCAGAATTCTAGCCATGGAGGATACCGACATGCAAGACAAAATGTACCGGGATACCGGAACTGTACGGAATGACAGTGGTTACGCTGCGGAGGATATGAGCAACGTAACCGAGCGATCTATGATTCTCAGCGCAAACCTGAAACGTTTTCGGGAGGCACGCGGCTTGACGCAAGAGCAGGTGTGGGAGGCTTCCGGGATCAGCAAATCAAGCTATACGTCCTACGAGGCCGGCAGGAGCATGCCGTCTGGTGACAAGATCGTCGCCATGGCGAAGGTGCTTCGCGTCACCACAGATGAGCTGTTGCTCAACGCTGACGAGCTATCGGTATCCCAAGACCTAGCACCCATATTACGGAGGTTTGAGGCCCTGCCGGAGGCTGCGCGGATTCAAGCCCGCATTGCCCTGAAAGGTGTGCTTTTCGGATACGAGCAAGAAGCTCTGCGATAACCCTGAAAGTATGGAAGTCCATACCAAAGTGGGGGTGTAACAGCACCCCCACCCTCGGTCCGCCTTCGGCGGCCCTCTCCAGCCCGAGTTAGGGCGACCACAAATCAAGATCAAAAGCGCCTCCGGCGGGCATCCCTTTGATGCATCGGCGGGAGGCCGGGAGGAAAAGCGCCTCCCAGCCACCCACCTCAGAGGATAAAGGGGCGAGGCGTGGTAAAGGGGCGCTGCGCTCCGGGACTCCGTTCATCGTGACGATGAAGCGCTGTCACGACGAGCCGGGGTCGCGGCCCTTGACCATTCAAGACGGCGCCGGGACGGTTGGCCAAAAGCAAAAAAGCGGTACCAGACTCCCGTCCAGGACCGCTTCGCCGGCAAATCAATTGGTACCGATCAGATGAGTTCGGCAGTGCGCTCAAGCAACTCAGATGCAGCGGCTCGGGCACGTTGAATCGTCGCCTCAGCGGCCTCAAGCCTCTGCATCAGCCGCTTGTTCTCGTGATGCTGTTTCGCGACGGTGGCCCGCAATTCAAGGTAGCCAATGGCGGCAGACTCAACAGCACGTGAGCCAGTATTTCTACAGGTGGCCGCCTTCAATTGCTCAAGAATTTGGTCGTCCATGTTTGGGATCTTAATCAGCATTTTGGTACCTATCCTTGTTCCTGGGAGTCGCCCCGGGTTGCAGTAATGGTACCATTTTATCTCGATAGAATCCATTTTTTGGTACCAAAAGCCCTTCGATCGATCTAACCAGGTTGAGTGTTTTGGTACCTGTCAAAGGTCGTCGATCAGCCGGGCGACCTCTCGCAGCTTACTGATAAGAACGTCCAGTTCGGCGGATTCGTCGTCCAACTGGCGAACCCGGGCACGCAGCTTGCGCACGTCTGCGACTAGGTTGCCGTAGGAGTCAATCAGGGATTCGACCGCGTGCTCAGGGTCGGGATTGACCATATAAGCCTTGGCATCGCGCACAGCGCGTTCGGAGAGCGTGAGGGGGATTCTCATAATCGACCCTATGTTACGCGACGCCTGGAGCCGGTGGCATCTTCCAGACGTCGCTCAACATAAGGTCAGAAACATTATG
>NZ_SSOE01000040.1:0-13858 GCF_029871175.1 Pseudomonas sp. BN607 | reverse complement strand
GTCATCGTCAAGATTCATTTCGCAAAACCCCTATCTGCACATGCAGGTAGGGGTTTTGTCTTTAAGTAGGAACTACAGAGATTTGCAGGCACGTCCGAGTGACGGGCCAGCACACAGAATTTCTTGACGACCATAGAGCATTGGAACCACCTGATCCCATCCCGAACTCAGCAGTGAAACGATGCATCGCCGATGGTAGTGTGGGGTTTCCCCATGTGAGAGTAGGTCATCGTCAAGATTCAAATCCAAAGCCCCTGTCTGCGATGCAGACAGGGGCTTTGTCTTTTTCGGGCCATAACTTTTAGGCTAGCGCGTCCCTCGCGTTGAAGCGCGAACTAGCCATGGTCCTCGGGTCAGAACTGGTAGCTCACCGTGGCGCTCACATTGCGCTCTTCCCCCATGTAGCAGTAGTTCAGGCTGGCACACGAAGTGATGTAGCTTTCATTGGTAAGGTTGTTGGCGTTCAAACGCAGATCCACACCCGTCAGGCCGACCTTCCCGAGGTCATAGCCGATCGAAGCGTCCAACAGAGTGTAAGACGGTACCTTCATGCTGTTTTCCGCATCCACCCAGCTATACCCTACGTATCGCACCCCAGTGCCCAACCGGAGCCCATCCAGAGCCCCCTGGCGGAAGTTGTAGTCAGCCCACAGCGAGAACATCTGCTTCGGCGCTTGGGTTGGTGAGTTGCCCTTGTTGTCCAGGTTGCTCGACACCAGGCTCGGCATCGACTTGGAATATTCGATATCGGTAAAGGTATAGCCACCCAGCAACTTCAAGCTGTCGGTCAGTTGCACATGCGCCTCCAGCTCCAGCCCTTGCGAACGTACTTCACCCACCGGGCGATAGAAGTCTTCGTTCGGCTGTTTCGACGCCAGATTTTCCTGCTCGATGCGGAACACCGATGCGGTGAACAGATTGTCGCTGCCTGGAGGCTGATACTTCATGCCTGCTTCCCATTGCGTACCCTCGGTAGGCGCTAATGGGCGGCCGTCCTGATCGGATACGGTATTGGGGTTGAACGACTCCGAGTAGCTGACGTAGGGCGCAATGCCGTTCTCGAACAGGTAGAGCACCCCGGCACGAGTAGTGAACTTCGAGCGCTGATCACTCACCTTGCTGTCGCTGTCACGGTTCTCTTCAGAAACCTTCACCCAATCCTGGCGCAGCCCCAGAGAAAAGCGCCATTGGTCCAGCTCCACCAGGTCCTGCAGGTACACACCCGTTTGCTGCAAACGCCGCTGATAGCGGTTCTCGCCCAATACCTGAAGGTTGCCATTACCGTACTGCGGGTTGCCGGCATCCAGCGGGTCGACCGTCCCATAACGCCACGTCACGTCGGCCTTGCGGCGCTGGTAGTCAGTACCGAGCAGCAAGGTGTGTTTAGCGGCGCCGGTAAAGAATTCTGCCTGCAGCATGTTATCGATGATGAACGAGTGCAGGCGTTCGTCGCCGACGGTGTAGGCACGGTTGAGGATGTTGCTGTCGGCGTCTGCCCAGCCGGCGGAGTACACCTGATCCATCGACACGTCGGAGTCTTGGTAACGGAAGTTCTGCCGCGCGGTGAATACGTCGTTGAAGCGATGTTCGAACTGGTAGCTGAGGGACTGTTGGGTACGCTCGTAGTTGTCGATACCCGGTTCACCCTCAAAGAAGTGATCTGACAGGCGCAAGCCATTGCGCTGGTGCAGCATACCGTCGGCAGGGTTACCGCCGTGGTAGCCACCGTTGGGGTCGTGCTGCAAATAGGCTTGTAGGGTAAGCGAGGTGTCTTCGTTGAAGTCGATGCTCAAGGCGGGGGCTATGGCATAGCGTTCTTCCTCGCTGTGGTCGAACTGGGTGTCGGACGTGTCGGCCAGGCCTGTCAGGCGATACGCTATACGCTGACCGGCATCCACAGGGCCGCTGAAGTCGAAACCCATGCCACGCTGGCCTTGAGAACCGACCCGCGCCTGGATCTGATGGTAGGGGGTAAACAGTGGCTTCTTGGTGGTTAGCGCTACCAGCCCACCCGGTGAGCTGCGGCCATACAGCACCGAAGAAGGCCCTTTCAGAATGTCGATGCGCTCAAGAAAGTAGGGGTCCACTTGCATGGTGCTGTAGGTACCGTTGTCGCCCATCGACTTCAGCCCGTCGACGTAGATATTGTCCACCGATCCGTCGTTGAAGCCGCGCATGGCCACATAGTCGTAGCGATGGGTGGCCCCGTAGGGGTTGGTCAGTACGCCGGGGGTGTAGCGCATGGCCTGGGCAACGGTCTGAGAGCCTTGGTCGTCGATCTGCTGGCGGGTCACCACCGAAACCGATTGTGAGGTCTCCACCAACGGCATGCTGGTCTTGGTGGCCACCTGGCTGTGCGTGGCGTTGTAACCCTCTGTGCTACCCAATGCATTACCAAGGGTGAAGCTGCGGATATCGGTATCTGGCAGTGACAGGGCTGCGTCCTGGGGCTGTGCCTGCAGCACATAGCTGCGTCCATCCTCACTGACGGCTTTTAGGCCGCTGCCATTGAGCAACTGGCGCAGCGCCTGTTCAGTGGCGTACTGCCCCTGCAACCCGTTGGATTTCAGGCCACCGGTGAGCTGGGGTGTGCTCGACAAGGTTATGCCGGCCTGGCGGGCAAATTCGTAGAGCACATCATCCAGTTGGCCAGCCGGGATCGCGTACCGATGGCTGACGTCGGCGATGTCAGCCGCCATGGATAGTTGCGGGGCGCCAGTCAGGCCCAAGGCCGTACCGAGCAGGGCGGCTCGGATAGCTTTGCGTATGAGCGCTGAGTGCAAAACAGGTCGAAAATCATTCACGCTGAAAATGTGCGTATGCACCGGGGCGTTAGGCATGAGGAGTCCGTTGGGGAGTTGAGGGCGGTAGGGGTCAATTACTGTCCTAGCCGAACTGGCACTCAAAACCCGCCAAAAAACTGAGCGCCGCCATACGCTTTTACGTCGCCCGCGTTATCAGGCCACGCCTTCCACCCGCACCCACCAGCGTGTGCGTTGGCGCAGCCGCACAGGCAGCGTCTGCGGCAGCAGCTGTATCAACTGCTCGGGGTCCTCAAGCCGAAATACCCCTGACAGGCGCAAATTGGCAATCTCGTCACTGCAACCCAGATAGCCATGACGATAGCGGCTGACTTGGGCAAGAAAGTCGAACAGGCGCATACCCCGGGTAATGATCAACCCCTCGCTCCAGGCCATCGCGTCCATGTCCACGTGTTCCAGCCGCTGCGCACCCTTTGCATCTATGCGCCAGTCCTCGCCGCTTTCGATCCACTGCAGCTGGCCATCGCCAGATTTGCGGATCGCGACTCTGCCATGACTGACACTCACCCGTGTGCAGCCGCTGTCCTGGCGTGCCACGAAGCGCCCATCGAATCCTTCCAGCAAGGCGTTCCGCGTTTGTACTAGCAAAGGGCGCTGCGGGGTCGCCGTTTGGCCGCAGGTAACCATCAGCTCGCCGTGCTTCAAGCGGATCAGCCGTCTCTGCTCGTTAAAAGCAAGGTCCACTGCAGTGCGCGTGTTGAGTTGCATCAGCGAGCCATCTGGCAGTGTGAAGCTACGCCGCTCACCCGTGTCTGTGGCGTAGTCTGCAGTCCAGGCATCAAGCGCATCCGGGTCTTTAGTCAGCCACGCTGCGGTCCCCACCAAGGCAACACCGCCTAACAGTTTCAGCGCCTGCCGGCGGCGTAACGCTCGCTGGCTGGTTTCCAAGGTCTGCAGCGCTAAGCCGGCGCCGGGAATGGCGCGCAAGTCGAGGTCCTGATGAAGGTGGTTCACCCGTTGCCAGGCCAGTTCATGTTCGCGGTGAGCATTGCGCCATTGTGCGCACTCTTGCTCCAGAGCCGGGTCATGGCCACTCTCACGCAGCCTCAGCATCCACTGGATAGCCTGCTTGACCGCTGTTGCACCAGGACGCACGACAGTCATTGGCTCAGCACTCGTCTTCGTAGCGCAGCACGTAGCAGTGGTACAGCGCATCGGCGATGTAGCGCTCTACGGTACGCACTGAGATGCCCATCTGCTCGGCGATGGCCTGATGCTTCAATCCCTCGCACTGTGCCAGCAGAAAGGCACGTCGCACTTTCGGCTTGAGGCCATCTAGCATGCGAGCTACGCGTTCAAGAAGCTCCAGCAGCAGCTCACGGGTTTCGGCCGAAGGGGCCAGTGCCTCTGGTACGTGGGCCAAAGCCTCGAGGTAGGCTCTGTGCAGTTCCTCGCGGCGCCAGTGGTCGATTACCAACCCGCGTGCGACTGTGCGCAGAAAGGCTCGCGGTGTATTCAACTGCAGTTGCTCGCGGCGCTGCAGTAGGCGCACGAAGGTGTCCTGAGCGAGGTCTGCGGCATCGGCGGCATTGCCCAGCTTGCTGCGCAGCCAGGCATGCAACCAGCGGTGATGGTCACTGTAGAGCGTTTGCACGAAGTCGTTGCTGGGCATGGGGGAGGGTGTCGACATCAATGGACATGAATGATAATTAGTCTCATTGTTGGCGGTGTTACACCAAATTTGCAACCCGTCTGCACGCAACCTGCGCGGCGGGCTAGCGCCCCAGTTGGCTATCCAGGTATTTGCGGATTACCTTCGCACCGCCATTGAGATGCTGTTCCAGCACCGTAACGGCCTGATCCACCAGCTTGTCACTGGCTGCATCTACCAAGGCGTTGTGATCATCCTGGGTGAGCTTGCCCAGTCCCATGGACGAAAGATGAAACCGCAGGAAGCGTTCCTCTTCATTCAGCTCGTTTTCAATCAGGCGCAACAGTTTCTTGTTCGTCGCCTTGCTGTAGAGAGTCATGTGAAACAGCCGGTTCAGGCGACCGAGTTCACTGTGGCGGGTTTCGTTCTCCAGTTGCTGGATATACCCGCGGGCGGTAGCGATGTCGTTGGCATCCAGCAATGGTATGGACTGGCGCAGCGCTTCGCTTTCAAGCAAGACGCGCAGGGCATAGGTGTCTACAGCGTCTTCGCCGATCAGCGGGGCAACCACGGCGCCCTTGTGCATTTCCACCTTCAGCAGCGATTGCGCTTCGAGTTGGCGCAAAGCTTCGCGCACGGGCATGCGGCTGACGCCGAACAGGGTGGCAAGCTCTTGCTGGCGCACCGCCGTGCCGGGTGGCAAGCGACCGTCGAGAATGGCACCACGCAGGCGTTCTTCAATCACACCGCGGGCCTGGTGCGGCAACAGCTGCTCGCTGGCCAGCACATTGCTCAATTTGATTTTCTCGGCCACGTGACGCCTGCCTTAACGATGACTAAAGTTGGATCCAATGACACTAGTAACAGCTTGTAGGGGTGTCAAACCGGTACCGTCTCTGGTACAGGCGCCCCAAAAGCGCGGCTATGGTGGATGAAGTCGTACGCCAAAGGAAGCGGCGAACTGAAGGATATAATCAGAAAGTGTAGGCAAGCTGACCAGCGGGTGCATGATTTCAGGATGCCATTGTCTTTTGCTTTGGCAAGCCGCACCATCGCTCCTTTCGACTGGCCTGAACAGGGCTTCGCAGTGGCGATATCCTGGTTGCTCAAAACAGTTGTACTGCGTGTTGGCCTGGCGGCGCTGCTGGGTGGCGTGCTGCTGGGCGGCTTGCACGCGGATTGGGATTTTTCCCAGATCAGTCGCAAAGCGCAGGCCCTTTATGGCCCTCTGGGTACTGGCCAAAGTCGTATCGACGCTTGGCAGAACCTGATGGCCAGTCAGAGCCAGGGTAGCGAGCTTGAGCGCTTGCAAGTGGTCAACCGCTTCTTCAACCAGCAACTGCGCTATGTCGAGGACATTGACCTTTGGCATGAGGTCGATTACTGGGCCACGCCGGTGCAGGCACTGATCAAGGGCGCAGGGGACTGCGAGGATTACGCCATTGCCAAGTACTTCAGCTTGCGACGCATGGGTATCCCCAGCGAGAAACTGCGCATTACCTACGTCAAGGCGCTGCGGCAGAACCGCGCGCACATGGTACTGACCTATTATTCAAGCCCACAGGCCCAGCCATTGGTGCTCGACAGCCTGATGGACGCCATCAAGCCGGCAAGCCAGCGTACCGACCTGTTGCCGGTTTACGCCTTCAATGGCGAAGGGTTGTGGCTGACGGGTGCCGCTGGCAACAAGAAGGTCGGTGATACCAAACGGTTGTCACGCTGGCAGGATTTGCTGAAGAAAATGCAGGCCGAAGGGTTCCCGGCCGAGCCGGTTTACTGAAGGAGCACAGATGTCACTGTTCAAACAATTGCTGTTGGCCATTTGCCTGTTCCTGGTGGTCGCCTTCAGTGGCAGTTTCATGGTCAGCCTGGAGAGCTCGCGCAGCCAGTACGTCAACCAGTTGCGCTCGCACGCGCAGGATGCGGCGACCGCGCTGGCGCTGTCGCTGACGCCGAATATCGATGACCCGGCCATGGTCGAGTTGATGGTGAGTTCAATCTTCGACAGTGGGTACTACGCAAGCATCAAGGTCGTCGACCTTGGTTCCAACGCCGTGCTGGTAGAGCGTCACGCCGAGCCGGACCCGGGCGGTGTGCCGCGCTGGTTCGTGCACCTCATCGGCCTGGAGGCTGCTGGCGGCGATGCCATCGTCAGCCGCGGCTGGCAACAGGCCGCACGCGTAGAGGTGATCAGCCACCCGATGTTTGCCATTGCCAAGCTCTGGCAAAGCGCCCTGGGCAGCCTAGGCTGGCTGCTGCTGTGCGGTGCGGCCAGTGCCGTGCTTGGTGCCCTGCTGTTGCGTCGGCAGTTGCGGCCGCTGGACTACATGGTCGAGCAATCCCACGCCATCGCCCGCCGCGAATTCCTCAGCCTGCCGGAGCTACCGCGCACTCCAGAGCTACGTCGCGTAGTGCAGGCGATGAACCAGATGGTCGAGAAGCTCAAGGCACTGTTCACCGAACAGGCCGAGCGCAGTGAGCGGCTGCGGGCCGAGTCGTACCAGGACAGCCTGACCGGGTTGTCCAACCGTCGTTACTTCGAAATGCAGCTTAATACTCGGGTAAGCAACCTGGAGGAAGCGCGCGCCGGCTACCTGCTGTTGCTTCGTGTCCAGGGCCTGGCCGGGCTGAACGCCCGCCTGGGCGGCCAGCGTACCGACCAGTTGCTGCAGGCAGTAGGTGAACAGCTGCGCCGTACCTGTGCCAGTTTCCCGGAAACCAACGACCTGATCTCTCGCAGCCGCGGCGGCGAGTTCGCGGTGCTGGCGCCGGGCATGGTGCATGAAGAGGCCGTGCATCTTGCCCAAGCCCTGGAAACAACACTGCAAAGCCTGCATGAAACCGGCGCCAGTGATATCGACCCGGTGGCCTGCATCGGCCTCGCGCCGTTCAGCCCGGGTGATTCACCGCAAGCGCTGCTCAAGCTCGCCGACGAGGCCCTGGCCCGAGCCGAGAACCAGCCAACGCCGGGCTGGGTATGCCTTGAACAAGGCGTGGCTGCAGTTGCCGCAGACAGCCAGCATGCCTGGCATGAACGGCTCGACCAAGCGTTCATCAACGGTCATTTCGAGCTGTTCTTCCAGCCGGTGGTGGATTGCGCCACAGCGCAACAGGTGTTGCACCACAAGGTGATTTCGCGCCTACAGGATGGCCACGGCGATGCTCTGCCGGCGGGGCGTTTCCTGCCCTGGCTGGAGCGCTTCGGCTGGATGCCGCGGCTTGACGTGCTGGTACTGGAGAAAGTGTTGGCGCACCTGCGTGGGCATGATCAGATGCTGGCGCTGAATCTCTCCGCTGCAACCCTGGCTGACCCCAAGGCCCTGCAGCGAGTTTTCGAGCTGTTGGGCCAGAATACGGCGCTCGGCCCGCGACTGGTTTTTGAAATTGGCGAGGAGCAGTTGCCTGAGCAGGCTGCCCTGGAGCAGCTCACCCGGCGTCTGCACGGGCTTGGTTTTGGCCTGGCGCTGCAGCGCTTTGGCGGGCGCTTCAGCATGATCGGCAACCTGGCGCACTTGGGCCTGGCGTACCTGAAGATAGACGGCAGCTACATCCGTAACATCGACCACGAGCAGCACAAGCGGCTGTTCATCGAAGCGATCCAGCGTGCAGCGCACAGCATCGATTTACCGCTGATTGCCGAGAGGGTCGAGACCGAAGGTGAGCGGTTGGTGTTGCAGGAGATGAGGGTGGGTGGGATTCAGGGACAGTTGGTGGGTGAACCCGCGCCCTGGCGCTGAGTTCTTCGCTGGCAGTCTGGCCCTATCGCCAACAAGGCAGCGCTCACTGATTTTGCACTTGGCTTTAGCCCGATGCAGTCGGTGTAGCAGCTGGATTGCCGGCGATTGGGGCAGCGGGCCACCAGGATCAGTGGCCAGCCTCATCAACGCTCGCGCAGCGCCTCAGAGCGCGCTTTCATGATCGGCTTGAGCAGGTAGCTCATGATGGTCTTCTTGCCGGTCATGATATCCACCGTCGCCACCATCCCCGGGATGATCAGCAGTGGCTTCTCATCGGTACCCAGGTGGCTGCGATCGGTGCGCAGCTTGATCAGGTAGTACGTGGTCTTCTTGTCTTCATCGGTGATGGTGTCGGCGCCGATCTGCTCCAGTTTGGCCTTCAGCCCGCCATAGATGGTGTAGTCATACGCCGTGAACTTGACCGTCGCCTCCTGGCCCGGGTGCAGGAAGGCAATATCCTTGGGCAGGATCTTCGCTTCTACGACCAGCGTGTCGTCCAGTGGCACGATTTCAATGATATCGCTGCCTGGCTGGATGACCCCGCCAATGGTGTTCACCAGCAACTGCTTGACGATACCGCGCACCGGCGACGTCACCATGGTGCGGTGCACCCGGTCATCCAGCGCCTTGCTGGTGGCGGTGGCCTTGTTCAGCTCGGTGCGCGCCTCGTTCAGTTGGGTCAACGCCTCACTACGGAACTTGCCGCGGGTCTCCTCGATCTTGCTCTGCACTTCGCGCACGGCCGCTTCGGCCCGCGGGATGGCCAACGTGGTGGAATCCAGCTGGCCACGGTTTTCCACCTCAGCGCGACGCAGGCGCAGCACTTCGACCTGGGAGATCGCCCCGGTGGCCACCAGCGGCTCGGACATGCCGATTTCCTTGCGTAGCAACTCAAGGCTGTTGGCGTACTGGGCGCGTTTGGAGCTGTACTCGCGCAGTTCCTGCTGGCGCTGGACCAGTTGCTGCTGCAGGCCGCCAATCTCGTCCTGCAGTTGCTGGCGCCGGCTTTGATAGAGCGATTCCTCGTTCGCCGCCTGGCTTGGTGCGGCTTTGCGTAGCTCCTCATCGATTTTCAGCGGGGTGTCCCCGACCTCGGCACTCAGGCGTTCTACCCGCAAGGCCATGGCCAATCGGTCGGCCTCGGTTTCACCCACGTTGGAGGCGAAGCGGGTTTCATCCAGGCGAAGCAGCGGCTGGCCCACTTCGACGATTTGCCCTTCCTTGGCGAAGATTTCAGCGACGATGCCGCCCTCCAGGTTCTGTATCTTCTGCACCTTGGAAGACGGAATGGCCTTGCCTTCACCCCGCGTGACCTCGTCGATGGGCGCAACGCTGGCCCATACGATCAGAAACACGAAGAACAGGATCACACCCCAGATGGTCAGCCGCACCACCCGCGGAGCATCCTCGATGAGGGCCTTGTTGACCTCTGGCAGTGGCTGGCCGCCGAGTGAGTCAGAACCTTTGAAGTAGCGCCGCAGGCTGTCCTTGAACTGCCCCATATCCAGCTTATGCAACACTGATCTGCCCCTTTTTCAGCGCATCCATGACCGCGGCTTTCGGGCCGTCGGCGACAATCTGCCCGCGATCGATCACGATCAGTCGGTCTACCAGTGACAGCAGCGACGCACGGTGGGTGACCAGCAATACGGTCTTGCCTTCCACTACCGCTTGCAGGCGCTGCTTGAGGCGTTCTTCACCGGTGTTGTCCATGGCGCTGGTTGGCTCGTCCAGCAGCAGGATCTGCGGGTTGAGCAGCAGCGCACGGCCCAGGGCGACGTTCTGCCGCTGGCCGCCGGACAGGTTCTGCCCGCGTTCACCGACCTGCAGCTCGTAGCCATCCGGGTGCAGCCGGGCGAATTCATGCACGCCAGCCAGTTCGGCGGCCTGGAGGATCAGTTCGTCCTCGATGTAACGGGCGCCGCTGACCAGGTTGTCCCGCAGGGTGCCGGCCAATAGCTGAATGTCCTGGGGGACGTAGCCGATGTTGTGGCGCAGCTCGCTGACGTCGATCTGGCGAATGTCCACGCCATCGACCAGCAGCGAGCCGGCATCAGCCTCGTACAGGCCGACAATAAGTTTGGCCAGCGAGCTTTTGCCCGAGCCACTGCGGCCGATGATGCCGACCTTTTCGCCGGGGCGAATGGTCAGGTTGATGTTCTTCAGCGCCAGGTTTTGCTGGTTGGGGTAGGTGAAATCGACCCCACGAAACTCGACGCTTCCCTGCAGTACCTTGCGGCTCAGCGGGCGCTCTTCGAAATTACGCTCTTGCGGCAGCTCCATCATGTGGTCGGTGGAGACCATGGTCACCTTGGCCTGCTGGTAGCGCGCGAGCAGGCCATTGAGCTGGCCCAGCGGGCCGAGGGCGCGGCCGCTGAGCATGTAGCAGGCCACCAGGCCGCCCATGCTGAGGTTGCCGTCGATGATCAGGTACACGCCCACGCAAATCATGGCCACGCCGGCCAGTTGCTGGATCAGCAGGGTGATGTTCATCGCCAGGCTCGACAGCACCTTCACCCGCAGCTCCAGGCGGCTTAGGGTGCCGAGCGTCTGTTCCCACATGTACTGGCGTTCGCTCTCGGCGTTGTTGACCTTTACCGCATCCAGGCCGGCGAGGGTCTCGATCAGGCTGGACTGGCGCTCCGAAGCCAGCGCCATGGTCCGCTCCATGGTCGCCATCAGCGGCCGCTGCAGGGCGTAGCCGATGCCCAGGGCCAGCGGGAAGGCGATGACCGGGATCCATACCAGGTGCCCGCCAATGATGGCGATGACGATCAGGATCAGAATGGTGAAGGGCAGGTCGATCAGGCTGGTCAGGGTCAGCGAGGCGAGGAAGTCGCGCAGGCCCTGGAACTCATGGATGTTCTGGGCGAAGCTGCCGACCCTTGCTGGTCGGTACTTCATCGACATGCCGACGATGCGCTCGAACAATGTCGCCGAAATGATCAGGTCGGTCTTCTTGCCGGCGAGGTCCAGGCACAGGCCGCGCAGGCCCTTGAGGATCAGGTCGAAGATGTAGGCGCCGGCGATACCGACGGCCAGCACCCACAGTGTCGAAGTGGCCTGGTTGGGCACCACCCGGTCATACACGTTCATCACGAACAGCGGCGCGGCCAAGGCGATCAGGTTGATCACCAGGCTAGCGGCGATAGCATCGATGTACAGCCACTTGCTGCGCAGCAGGGTGTCGCGGAACCACGATTTGGCCCGCGGGATGAGGTTGCCGTGGTTGACGTCGAACTTGTGCTGCGGCTGGGCGAAGAACACCCGGCCGCTGTAATCGCTTTGCAGCGCTTCGCGGCTGACGTGCACCTCGCCGCCATCGCTCTCGCTGAGCAGCAGGCGTGCGGTGTCTTCGTTCTCCCAGCCCAACAGGACGGCGCTTCGGCCTTCCTTCAGCAGCAGCATGGCTGGCATGGCGATACTGGGAATCTGCTCCAGTTTGCGCTGCAGCACGCGCCCTTGCAGGCCGGCACGGGCTGCGGCGCGAGGCAGCAGCTCGGGGCTCAGGCGCTGGGCGGGTAGCGGCAAGCCGGTGGTCAGCATGACCCGACTGGCAGGTTTCTGATGCAGGACACACAGGCTCAACAGACTATCCAGCAGGGGATCGTCATGCTGACTGCGTGGATCGTGGCTGAGTTGGACTCGACTGACTTCGGATTCCACGCGGCGCTCTCTTCATCCTTGTGGTGGGTGGGGTGGGTGCACCGCCGCTCATGCGGGCCGGCTCACCCTGGCTTTCAATGGTGCGGGCAAGCGCAGGGAGTAATTCCCGAAGGCTTGAGCAGCTGACCAATGTTCGCCTTGAATCGATGTTGAGTAAACAATTCTACGTACATCATTTTTACCAGACGCGGGGCAGGCCTGAATGTTTCATCTTTGATACACCCCCCGTTAGGGTGAGCCGCTGCAGGTCCATCGATATTCAGCATAGCCATGGTCGGTAAACAGGCGCTGTTTTATTGGCGACGTGTTGTAACTTCTTAGTCAAAATTCATCTATAGAAAGCAGGTCCCTGGACCGTCTTCATTCAATAGTCGCAAGCGGGGCGCCGATCATTTGGAAGGCATTTATCGCTCGCTTGTGGGTCATCTCTTTGATTTGTCACACATCGCTGAATTCGACCTCGCCCGATTACCAGCGTAGGCACGCATCGACGGCGACCGGCCAGTGGCTGGGCCTCGCTATCGTTTCGCCCTGGAGGCCCTGATAGGCAAGGTTCGTGCTTGTTAGCCGAGCAATAGTCCGGGCAGTCGGAAGTGGCCTGAATATTGGCGCCGGTAACCGTGAAGGTCCGCGCTGGGCAGTCATCCAGCCGCTGGTTTCCAGGCAGCCGAGGTGAGTGGAAGTGAACATCGGCCGAGGATTTTTCGCGCGTGAGATGACGTGCGACATTTGCCCGCAAGAAACGCTTGGCTAAGGTACAAATATCAATGTGACATTACATTGCCGATTGTTTAGGATTGCATGTATAAGGTCAATAGTTTGGCAGTTAAGTAATTCCAAACAGTTATAGACGGAATATTGACGTCAAAAAACGTCAAAAGATCATCGACATAGTTCCGCCTGAAGTGGCCAACAAGCGCCGCTCTGGCAGGGAAGTACCCACCGGGTCACACGGAGAGTCCAATGAGCAGCGTTGTAGCCATCGTCAAAAGCATTGTCGGCCAGGTTATCGCGGTATCCCCAGAGGGCATCCGGCGTGTACTCATTGAAGGGGACCGCCTGTTGGCTGGTGAGGAAGTGCTCACTGGGCCTGGTGGCGCAGTTACCCTGGAACTGGCGGATGGCCGCCTGCTGGACCTTGGTCGTGACAGCCAATGGAGCGCCGACGCGCCGGATAGCAGCACCGACCTGAGCCAGGCGACCGCCCAGGCCGCGCCGTCGGTGGAAGAGCTGCAACAGGCGATTGCTGCGGGTGTCGACCCCACTACCGAGCTTGAAGCTACTGCGGCAGGCCCGTCGGCAGCGGGCGGTGGCGGTACGCTGGGCGGCGGCCACAGCTTTGTGATGCTGGAAGAAACCGCTGGCCGGGTAGACCCGACGGTTGGTTTCCCGACTGACGGGTTGGGCTTTGCTGCCGTGCTCGATAGCGAAGAAGTGGGTCTGCTGGATACCAATGGCAACAACCTGGTGACCACGCCGACGACGGACACCAACGTTGCGACTGACCTGATTCTTGGCGCCACTCCTTCCATCAGCGAAGCGGGTGGCGTAATCGTTTATACCGCCACGGTTGGCCAGGCACCCACTACCAACCTGGTAATCACCTTGTCCAATGGCGCCGTCATCGTCATTCCGGCCGGGCAAACCAGCGGTAGCGTCAACGTCGTGGTGCCGGCGAACGACACGCCATACATCGACGGTTCACAGATTTCTGCCACCGTCACAGGGAGCACCGGTGGTGGCGGCCTGACCGTAACATTGCCGCAGACACCGGCCGTTACCCAGGTGACCGATACCATCGACACCACCACGGCAACCCTGACAGCTTCGCCTAGCGTGACCGAAGGCGGTGTGATCACCTACACCGTGACCTTGAGCAACCCGGCTCAGACTCCGGTGACCGTGACCCTGTCCAACGGCCAGACCATTACCGTTGAAGCTGGTAAGACTCAGGGCAGTGTCGACTTCCAGACCCCGGCGAACGACGTCTACAACAACGGCTCGACCGTCAGCACCACCATTACCGGCGCAACGGGCGGCAA
>NZ_SSOE01000039.1:0-8355 GCF_029871175.1 Pseudomonas sp. BN607 | reverse complement strand
GGCGAACTGGTGGGTGTACTTGGTGATGGGGTCCATCATGCCGCACACGTCGATGATCTGGAAGCGGCCCTGCTTGGACTTCTTGATCGGCTTCTGGCCGGTGATCATCATCATCGGCATGCCGCCCAGGTAGGCGTAAGCACTAGCGGTCACCAGGTTGGTCGCACCAGGGCCCAGGGTCGACAGGCTGACGCCGGTCTTGCCAGTCAGACGGCCGTAGGTGGCAGCCATGAAGCCTGCAGACTGCTCGTGACGGGTCAGTACCAGCTTGATCTTCGACTTGCGCAGGGATTCGAGCAGGTCGAGGTTTTCTTCACCGGGAATGCCGAATACATACTCGACACCTTCGTTTTCCAGGCATTGCACAACGACATCGGCGGCCTTGGCCATTTGGGGTACTACCTCAAAATCTTCGTGGAATTGCAGATTTATTAAGCTGCGCGACTGAGATGTTGCAGGATGTCTCAGTGGCGCGCATCGTAGGCCCTCTGGTTAATAATAATAAATATATTGTTATGATGCGTGTCATCACAGTTCGTTATGAATGCAACTGGCATGAAAGGTAGTACCCCTCGATGAACCTCAAGGCATTGCGTTGCTGTGTCGAAATCGTCCGGCAAGGCAGCTTCACCAAGGCTGCGCAGCACCTGCACATTGCCCAGCCGGCACTGAGCATGGCGGTTACCCGGCTTGAAGAAGAACTGGGCGTGACCCTGTTCAACCGCACCACGCGCAAAGTACTCCTTACCGCCGAGGGCGAGCAGTTCCTGCCGCGTATCGCATCGGCCTTGCGCGAAATGGACGTTGCCCGGCAAGAGCTGCGCGACATGGCCGACCTGAAGCGCGGTGAAGTGCGCCTGGGCATCCCGCCGATGTTCGGCCTGCACTATGTGCCGGGGTTGATGAATGCCTTCCGCCAGTTTTACCCAGGCATTGCCATGACCGTGTTCGAAGGCAGTGCCGAAGACATTGGTCACCGCCTGGAACAACGGGAAATCGACCTTGCGCTACTGGAGTCACGTCGGGTGCCGCCGGACAAGGAGTCGATCCTGCTGGGCAGCGACGAGATGCTGGCGTGCATGCACCCCGACCACCCTTATGCAGGCAAGGCATTCCTCACCGCCGAGGACCTGCGCAACACCGACATGGTGGTGTTTGACCGCACTTTCGTGCAACGACAACTGCTGGACGCGTTCTTTGCCGAACACGGGATCACTTATCAGGTGGCGCTGCAAAGCAACTTCGTGTCGCTGGTGGTACAAGCGGCGCTGGACAACATGGGCGTGGCGACTTTGCTGCGTTCGGTGCAGCAGCGCACCCCGGGCATTGTCGGCGTGCCGTTCCGGCCGGCGCAGCAAATGAGCTTTCGCCTGTGCTGGCGCTCGGGGGAATACCTGTCGCTGGCCAGCAAGCGCTTCATCGACTTCGCCGCACAAACCCATTACCTGGAGCGCTGATAGCCACCTGTTCCGGCCCTTTGGCGGTCCAATAGGTGCCCGGCGAACGACGAGAAAGAGAGGAAGCCGCTCTACTTCCTCGACGTTGAAGTCGCGAATTGACTATCATCCCGCGTTGAACGTTTCAGCATGTTTCAATGCATGCCTCAATAGGGATACAGATGTCAGTCCAGGAACAACCTCCTCTTCCCAGTAAAAGCACGGTGGCCAAGATGGAAGCCGCCATGGCACTGGGTAGCTTCGCCATCGGTACCGGCGAATTCGCCATCATGGGCCTCATGCCCGACATTGCCAGCAACCTGCAACTGAGCGAGCCGCAAGTCGGCCATGCCATCAGCGCCTATGCGCTGGGGGTAATGGTCGGTGCGCCGACACTGGCGATTCTCGGTGCCAAGTTGCTGCGCAAGCACATGCTGCTGCTGTTGATGCTGCTGTATGCCTTGGGCAACCTGGCCACCGCCCTCGCCCCTTCGTTCGGCGGCCTGGTGGCTTTCCGTTTCATCAGCGGCCTGCCCCACGGCGCCTACTTCGGCATTGCCGCCGTGGTGGCGTCAAGCATGGTGGCCAAGGATCAACGCGCGGGGGCCGTTGCCCGCGTCATGATGGGCCTGACCCTGGCCATGCTGCTCGGCAACCCGGTGGCCACCTTCCTCGGTCAGTACTTAGGCTGGCGTTCAGCATTCGTGCTGGTCGGCGTGATCGCCCTGTGCACCATCGCCCTGGTCTGGCGCTTTGTGCCCCAGCGCCATGATGAAGCACGCAGCGACCCACGCAAGGAACTGCAAGCCTTCACCCAGCCGCAGGTATGGATGGCACTGGCCATCGCTTCAATCGGTTTTGCCGGCATGTTCTGCGTGTTCAGCTACCTGGCGCCGACCATGCTGCAGGTGACCCAAGTGTCACCGCAATGGATTCCGTTCGGCCTTGCGGCGTTCGGTGTAGGCGGTATCGTCGGTAATATCGCGGGCGGCAAACTGTTCGACCGCTTGCAGTTCCGTGCGGTGGGGCTGGTGCTGGTGTGGTCGGTTGCCGTGCTGCTGTTCTTCACATTCGCTGCACAAGCTTTGTGGAGCCTGCTGCTGGGCATCGGCCTGGTGGGCACCATGATTGCCCTGGCGGCGCCGCTGCAAATCCGGTTGATGGATATTGCCCATGAAGCACCGAGCCTTGCGGCAGCCTCGAACCACGCGGCGTTCAACCTCGCCAATGCCCTGGGGCCGTGGCTGGGAGGTATGGCGATCACTGCAGGTATGGGCTGGACCAGCACCGGGTACATCGGCGCCGCGACGGCGCTGGTTGGCCTGGGCATTTACCTGGTGGCGCGGCGGATGAAAGGCGGGCATTGAAGCCGGCAGGGTCATAAAGGGTTACCCTACCCCTTTATGCACCCGCCACTGCCGAGTCATTCATGTTCGATTGGGAAGACCTGCGCCATTTCTCCGCCTTCAGCTCGGCCGGCTCGCTGTCGGCCGCTGCCAAGACCCTGGGTGTCGACCACGCCACAGTGGCCCGGCGCATCGCCTCGCTCGAAGCTTCGCTCAAGCTCAAGCTGGTCGACCGACGTCCCCGCGCCTATGCCCTCACCCACGAAGGCCAACGTGTTGCAGAACTCGCCGAGCAGATGGCCATGTCCTCGTTTGCCCTGGAGCATTTCGCCAGCGCCGGCCAACAGACAGTGGAAGGCGAAGTGGTGCTCTCGGCACCACCGGCGCTGCTGGGCAGCATCGTCGCCCGGCGCTTGGGCGAGCTGTACCAGCGCTACCCACAACTGCGCCTGAAACTGGTAGGCAGCAAATCCAAGGCATCCTTGGTCCGCCGCGAAGCTGACATCAGCATCGCCCTGGCCAGGCCGACAGAGCCAACTCTGGTGGTCAGCCTGCTGGGGCACCTGGATTACCGGCTGTATGCCTCGCCCGGTTACCTGGCCAGCGCGACGGTCAGGCGCTACATCGGCTACGACGAGTCTCAGGCCCGTTCCCCACAACAGCAATGGCTCAACCTCCAGGCCGGCCAGCAGCCGTTCGCATTGCACAGCAATGACCTGCGCATCCAGGCCCAAGCCTGTGCCGGCGGCATCGGCATCGCCTGCCTGCCCGCGTTCATGGCACAGGAACACGGTCTGAAAGAGGCAGGCAGCGCCCAACAGACAATGAGCATCGAAATCTGGCTGGCCGTGCATGAAGACGTGCGCGCCACGCCGCGGATCAAGGCGGTTACCGACTTCCTTCAGCAACAGGTGCGGCCGCTGCTGCGCTTGTGAATTCTTGCAGATAGCGCATGCATCAATACGGAATTTTCGCCCAACCCAGCCAGCGTTAGGCTAACTCCATCACTCACGCCCTTGAAGGAGACGACGATGCAGTACGTAAAGCTGGGTAGCACTGGGCTGGACATTTCAAGACTGTGCCTGGGCTGCATGACCTTCGGTGAACCCGACGCCGGCACTCATCCCTGGACCTTGGGCGAAGACGCCAGCCGGCCGATCATTCGCCATGCCGTCGAGCAAGGCATCAACTTCTTCGACACTGCCAATAGCTATTCCGCCGGCACCTCGGAAATCATCCTCGGCAAACTCCTGAGGGAGTTTACCCGCCGCGAAGAAACCGTGATTGCCACCAAGGTGTTCTTCCCTGCCAACATGTGGGAAGGCGCCAGCCGGCCCAATGAGCAAGGCTTGTCACGCAAGGCGATCATGGCCAACATCGACGCCAGCCTCAGTCGCCTGGGCACAGACTACGTCGACCTCTACCAGATCCATCGCTGGGACTACCACACCCCCATCGAGGAAACCATGGAAGCTCTGCATGATGTGGTCAAGGCCGGCAAGGCGCGCTACATCGGTGCATCGTCGATGTATGCCTGGCAGTTCGCCAAGGCGCAGCAGGTAGCCGCCAGCCATGGCTGGAGCCGCTTCGTGTCGATGCAGAACTACCTCAACCTGATCTACCGCGAAGAAGAGCGAGAGATGATCCCGCTGTGCCTGGATCAAGGCGTCGGCCTGATGCCCTGGAGCCCGATGGCGCGCGGCCGCCTGACACGACCGCATGGGCAGCAAACCCAACGCACGCGCACCGATGTGTCCGGGCAATCGTTCTATGAAAAGACCGAGGCGGAGGACGGCCGGGTAATCGATGTGGTCGAGCAGATCGCCAGCGAACGGGGGGTGCCGATGGCCCAGGTTGCACTGGCCTGGGTATTGGGTAGGGCCGGCGTTAGCGCCCCTATCGTCGGCGCCTCGAAGCCCGCCCACCTGGACGATGCCCTGGGCGCATTGTCACTGCAGTTGAGCGAGGACGAGGTGGCGCGCTTGCAGGCCCCTTACGTTCCCCACGTGGTCACCGGCTTCAAGTAGCAATGGCTTGCGGCAGTTCGATACGCACTCGCAAGCCCCCTGTGGCGGCGGCCAGCGCGGTGATGCTGCCACCGTGCAAGGCGATGGCCCGTTGGGCGATCGCCAGCCCCAGGCCGAAGCCGTCGCTGCTGCTGTCGGTGCCCCGGTCGAATGGGTCGAAGATGCGCTGCAGGCGCGCCGGGTCGACGCCCGGGCCATGGTCGCTGACGCACACCTGCAACCATTGCCCACCGGGTGCCGGTGCGGCCTCCACCAATACCGCCGTGCCGGGCTTGGTGTAGCGCACGGCATTGCGGATGATGTTCTCGAAGGCCCGGTAAAGGAGTTCTTCATGGCCATGCATGAGAAACGCCCCCTGCGCCAGCAAGGACACCTGGCACTGCTTCATGCCTGCCTCGAAACGGGCATCCTCGACGATCTGCGCCAGCAGTTCGACCACATCCACGCTGGCGAAGTCACTGTTGCCTTGACGGGACTGGGCGCGGGCCAAGGTCAGCAGTTGCTCGATGAGGTCGTCCATGCGCCGCGACTCGCGCTCGACCCGCTCCAGCATGTCGGGTCGGTCGGGTTGCTGGCGCATCAGGCCGATGGCAGCATGCATGCGGGTAAGCGGTGAGCGCAGCTCATGCGAAATATCATGCAGCAGGTTCTGCTGGGCCTGCACCAAGGCCTTGAGCTGGCCGGCCATGCGGTCACAGTCCTCGGCCAGGTCGACGATTTCGTCACGGCGCTTGCCCAGCCGCGGCCGGACCCGAATATCGAAACGGCCCTGGGCAACCTGGCCCATGGCCTCGCGCAGCCAGGCCAGCGGGCGGGTCAGGTAAAGGCTGCACAACAACGCGAACAGCGCGCTCATCACGGCCCCTGTCACAAACGGGCCAAGGTTGCGTGGGCGCGGTGCCATACCGACACGGGTGGCCACCGAAGCACGCAGCACCAGCGGGCGACCGTCACGGTCGAGCAGTGCCTGCTCGAAACGCGCCACGTGCACCGTTTGGCCAGCCAGCAAGCGGCCTTGATCGTCGTAAAGGCCTACTTGCACATCCTGCGGCTGTGGCGACACGTCCAGCAACTGGCGTCCGGCCCGCTCGCCATGCCGTTCGAGCATTTGCAGCTCGGTGGCCAGCAACGAACGCAGCCCGGGGGTATCGCCGCGCAGCTCATTGAGCATGAAGGCCCCCGCCCCCACCAGGAAGGTCAGGGTGTTGGCCAGCCAGAATGCCAGGAACAGCTTCCAGAACAGACGCCGGCGCATCATTCGACGATCAGCATGTAGCCCATGCCGCGCACGCTCTGAATCCAGCTGCTGCCATCGGCACGCGGGCCAAGCTTTTGCCGGATGCTGCTGACGTGCACGTCGATACGTCGGTCATAGCGGGTCAGCGGCCGGCCCAAGGCATTGAGCGACAGGTCCTGCTTGCTGACCAGCTGACCGGCCTGGCGCGCCAGGGCTTCGAGCAGGCTGAACTCGGAGCCGGTCAGTTCCAGCGTGGCTGCGCCCCAGTGCGCTTCGCGCCGCCCCGGCCACATTTTCAATGCGCCGCTGCGTACCTGTTCAGGTACCTCGGGCGGGCTGGCTTCCCCCATCAGGTGTGGCTGCACGCGGCGCAGTATCGCCCGCAGGCGCGCCACCAGCTCGCCAGGAGAACTGGGCTTGGGTACATAGTCGTCTGCACCCAGTTCAAGGCCGGCGATGCGGTCGATGTTGTCGCCCCGGGCAGTCAGCAGCAGTACCGGCACCTGGCTGCGCGCGCGCACGCGGCGTAACACTTCGATGCCCGAAATGCCGGGCAGCATCACGTCCAGCACCACCACCTGGAAGTTGCCGGACAACGCCTGGGTCTCGCCTTCTTCACCGGTGTCAACGGCTGTTGCCTGAAAGCCTTCGCGCGCCAGGTACAAAGAGAGCATTTCGGTCAGTTCGCGGTCGTCGTCGACCAGCAGCACAGGGATCATCAGGGCCAGATTTCGCAATTGCAGGGGTGGTAATGATCGCCCTACGCGCCGGCACTGTCACCGCCGGCCGGTCGGACTTTACACATCTTTACCCTCGGCTAACCGCGCCGTACACAGCCCGCCCGTATCCTCATCGCCCGCTGCTTGCGGGTTGCCCGCGCTTGCCCCTTCCAAATCCGCTTGTCTGGAACCCCTGATGAACTACCCGCGCCTGTTGCTCTCCATCCTGCTGCTGAAAGCTACGCTGGCCCAGGCCTCACCGTTCAGGATCGCCGACATTCGCGTCAACGGCCTGCAGCGGGTTTCCGCCGGCAGCGTGTTCGGTGCCTTGCCGCTGAACGTCGGTGACCAGGCCGATGACCGCCGTCTGGTGGACTCGACCCGTTCCCTGTTCAAGACCGGGTTCTTCCAGGACATCCAGTTGAACCGCGATGGCAACGTGCTGATCATCAACGTGGTCGAGCGCCCGTCGGTGTCGAGCATTGAGATCGAAGGCAACAAGGCGATCAGCACCGAAGACCTGATGAAGGGCCTGAAACAATCTGGCCTGGCCGAAGGCGAGATCTTCCAGCGTGCCACCCTCGAAGGCGTGCGTAACGAACTGCAGCGCCAGTACGTGGCCCAGGGCCGCTATTCGGCCGAGGTCGACGCCGAGGTGGTGCCGCAGCCGCGCAACCGTGTGGCGCTGAAGATCAAGATCAACGAAGGTACCGTCGCTGCCATCCAGCACATCAACATCGTCGGCAACAACGTGTTCGACGATGAAACCCTGGGCCAACTGTTCGAGCTGAAGACCACCAACTGGCTGTCGTTCTTCAAGAACGACGACAAGTACGCTCGCGAAAAACTCTCCGGTGACCTGGAGCGCCTGCGTTCCTACTACCTGGACCGCGGCTACATCAACATGGACATCGCCTCCACCCAGGTGTCGATCACCCCGGACAAGAAGCACGTCTACATCACCGTCAACATCAACGAAGGCGAGAAGTACACCGTTCGCGACGTGAAGCTGTCCGGTGACCTGAAGGTGCCGGAAGACCAGGTCAAGTCGTTGCTGCTGGTGCAGCCGGGCCAAGTGTTCTCGCGCAAGGTGATGACCACCACGTCCGAGCTGATCACCCGTCGTCTGGGTAACGAAGGCTACACCTTCGCCAACGTCAACGGCGTGCCCCAGCCGAACGACGAGGACCACACGGTAGACATCATGTTCGTGGTCGACCCGGGCAAGCGTGCCTACGTCAACCGCATCAACTACCGCGGCAACACCAAGACTGAAGACGAAGTGCTGCGTCGCGAGATGCGCCAGATGGAGGGCGGCTGGGCTTCGACCTACCTGATCGACCAGTCCAAGACCCGTCTGGAGCGCCTGGGCTTCTTCAAGGAAGTCAACGTCGAGACCCCGCCTGTGCCAGGCACCGACGACCAGGTCGACGTCAACTACAGCGTCGAAGAGCAGGCTTCCGGTTCGATCACCGCCAGCGTCGGCTTCGCCCAGAGTGCGGGCCTGATCCTGGGTGGTTCGATCAGCCAGAGCAACTTCCTCGGTACCGGTAACAAGGTGTCCATCGGGCTGACCCGTTCGGAATACCA
>NZ_SSOE01000038.1:0-19423 GCF_029871175.1 Pseudomonas sp. BN607 | reverse complement strand
GCGCAGGTTTCCTTTGCCTGACCTCCTTCAGCTGGTCGAGCTGGCGCGCAGCACCTTCTACTACCAGCTAAACGCTCAGCAGAAGCCAGACCGGCATGCTGAGCTCAAGGCATTGGTGCATCGCGTTTACCACGAGCAGAAAGGGCTTTATGGTTATCGCCGTATCGCACTCGTAATCAGGAAGGAAAAGCGGGTGAACAAGAAGGTGATTGAACGGCTGATGGCTGAGCAGGGATTGAAATCAGTAGTCCGCCCCAAGAAATACCGCTCCTATCGAGGTACCGTCGGTAAAGTGGCAGCGAATGTGCTGGAGCGAAATTTTGTCGCTCAACGCCCAAACCAGAAGTGGGTGACCGACGTAACCGAGTTCAAAGTAGCTCAACAGAAGCTTTATCTGTCGCCCGTGATGGATTTGTACAACGGCGAAATCGTGGCCTACGAAATGGCCAGCCGCCCGTGCTATAGCCTGGTTGGGAACATGCTTGGTAAAGCGCTCGATTGCCTGGGAGAGAAACCGAAGCTCGTGCTGCATTCGGATCAGGGATGGCATTACCAGCAAGCGCAATACCGCCGTAAGCTAAGCGAACGCGGGATAAAGCAGAGCATGTCTCGAAAAGGCAATTGCCTGGACAATGCGGCCATGGAAAGCTTCTTCGGCACGCTCAAATCTGAGTTTTTCTATCTGAAGCGTTTCGAGAGCATTGATGAGCTGAGAACGGGTCTGGATGAGTACATTCAGTACTACAACCATGATCGCATCAAGCTGAGGCTTAATGGCCTGAGCCCTGTGGAGTACAGGGCTCAGGCTGTAGCTTAGAACTGTCCAACTTTTTGGGGGCAGTCCATCCTGTGGGAGCGGGTTTACCCGCGAATGGGCCGGTACAGGAGAACGATGTTCAGCGCCTACCCGCCCAGCGCTGACGCAACCACTCAAGGTCTTCCGGCCGGGTCACCTTGATGTTATCGCTACGCCCTTCGACCAGCCGCGGCGCTTGGCCGGACCACTCGATGGCCGAAGCTTCATCGGTCACCACCACATCGGACACCAGGCACTCAGCCAGCGCCCGGTGCAAGGCACCAAGGCGGAACATCTGTGGCGTGTAGGCCTGCCAGATGGTACTGCGGTCCACCGTAGCGCTTACCCGCCCGTTGCCATCGGCACGCTTGAGCGTGTCACGCGCCGGCACCGCCAGCAGGCCACCCACCGGGTCATCCGCCAACTCCGCCAACAGCTTGTCCAGGTCGCTGCGTGCCAGGTTTGGCCGCGCGGCGTCGTGCACCAGCACCCAATCGCTGTCTGCCGCCCCTTGGGCATGCAGCAGCAGCAAGGCGTTGAGCACCGAGTCGGCGCGCTCACGCCCGCCCGCTGCACGCTGGATTCGCAGGTCGCTGGCACAGCGCAGGCCGTGCCAGTACGGGTCGTCTTCGGCAATGCTGACCACCACACCTTTCAGCGCCGGGTGGCCAAGAAAACAGTCGAGGCTATGCTCGAGAAGGGTCTGCCCGGCCAGCTCCAGATACTGCTTGGGGCGGTCGGCAGCCATGCGGGCGCCAACGCCCGCAGCAGGAATCACGGCCCAGAAGGCCGGTAAGGTTTCGATCATTTCTGTGGCAACTGGAAGAGGGTTTCGCCCTCTTTGACCATCCCCAATTCATGGCGGGCGCGTTCTTCAACGGTCTCCATGCCTTTCTTCAGCTCAAGCACTTCGGCATCGAGCACACGGTTACGCTCGAGCAATCGCTCGTTTTCGGCATGCTGGTCGGCAATCTGCTGCTTCAGCTCGGTCACTTGCGCCAGGCTGCCGTTACCCACCCACAGGCGGTATTGCAGGCCTCCCAACAGCAGGAGCAGAACGAGGAACAACCAATAGGGACTGCGCATCACGTTATCCAGGTTAAAAAGGCTGCCGCGTACTTTTACGGGGCCTCGAATAGCACGAAGCCTGGCCGAGGCCAGGCTTCGTCGACAGAAACCCGTTGGAACGCAGTTCAGTTCCGTAAGAACGTCCCTACAGCTCCGGCTACTGTCTTTTTACCATCTCTTGCTTAGCCGCGAAACTCGGCACGACCACGGTAAACCGCTTTGGCGCCCAGTTGCTCTTCGATGCGCAGCAGCTGGTTGTACTTGGAAACGCGGTCGGAACGGCACAGCGAACCCGTCTTGATCTGGCCAGCTGCAGTACCCACGGCCAGGTCGGCAATGGTCGAGTCTTCGGTTTCGCCGGAGCGGTGCGAGATCACTGCGGTGTAGCCAGCAGCCTTGGCCATCTGGATGGCTTCCAGCGTTTCGGTCAACGAGCCGATCTGGTTGAACTTGATCAGGATCGAGTTACCGATGCCCTTCTCGATGCCTTCCTTGAGGATCTTGGTGTTGGTCACGAACAGGTCGTCACCTACCAGCTGGACCTTTTCACCGATCTTGTCGGTGAGGATTTTCCAGCCAGCCCAGTCGGACTCGTCCAGGCCGTCTTCGATCGAGATGATCGGGAAACGCTCGGTCAGGCCCTTCAGGTAGTCGGCAAAGCCTTCGGCGTCGAACGACTTGCCTTCGCCGGACAGGTTGTACTTGCCGTCTTCGTAGAATTCGGAAGCAGCGCAGTCCAGGGCCAGGGTCACGTCGGTGCCCAGCTTGTAGCCGGCTTTTTCCACGGCTTCGGCGATGGCGCCCAGGGCGTCTTCGTTGGAAGCCAGGTTCGGTGCAAAGCCACCTTCGTCACCGACGGCGGTGTTCAGGCCACGGGCCTTCAGCACGGCTTTGAGGTGGTGGAAGATTTCAGTGCCCATGCGCAGGCCGTCGGAGAAGGTCTTGGCGCCAACCGGCTGCACCATGAACTCCTGAATGTCGACGTTGTTGTCGGCGTGCTCGCCACCGTTGATGATGTTCATCATCGGCACCGGCATCGAGTACTGGCCCGGGGTGCCGTTCAGGTTGGCGATGTGCGCGTACAGCGGCAGGTCCTGGTCCTGGGCAGCGGCCTTGGCGGCAGCCAGGGACACGGCCAGGATGGCGTTGGCGCCCAGCTTGGCCTTGTTCTCGGTACCGTCCAGCTCGATCATGGCGCGGTCCAGGGCCTTCTGGTCGGAAGGATCCTTGCCCAGCAGCAGGTCACGGATAGGGCCGTTGATGTTGGCGACAGCCTTCAGCACGCCCTTGCCCAGGTAACGGCTCTTGTCGCCATCACGCAGCTCCAGCGCTTCGCGCGAGCCGGTGGAAGCACCGGACGGCGCGCAAGCGCTGCCGATGATGCCGTTGTCGAGCAGTACATCGGCTTCCACAGTGGGGTTGCCACGCGAATCGAGAACTTCACGACCTTTGATGTCGACGATTTTTGCCATTGTTGTAAGCACTCCAGAATTGACGAAAACAACGCAGCTTAGAGAATTCTTGCCGTTCACCTGGCTGAAATTGCGATTGGCAGGCCAAGTGAAGGGGGCCCCTGACCGGCGGGTCAGGGGTGGAACGGGCAGTACTTTACCCGAGAAATGAGCTTTACGCGGTTTCTACCGTCGGAAAACTTTTCACCAGGTCGTCCAGTTGCTTGAGCTGGGCCAGGAATGGCTCCAGTTTGTCCAGGCGCAGCGCGCACGGGCCATCGCACTTGGCGTTGTCCGGATCGGGGTGGGCTTCAAGGAACAGCCCGGCCAGACCCTGGCTCATACCGGCCTTGGCCAGGTCGGTAACCTGGGCGCGGCGGCCACCGGCGGAATCGGCGCGACCACCCGGCATCTGCAGGGCGTGGGTCACGTCGAAGAACACCGGGTACTCGAACTGCTTCATGATGCCGAAGCCGAGCATGTCCACCACCAGGTTGTTGTAACCGAAGCTGGAACCACGCTCGCAGAGGATCAACTGGTCATTACCGGCCTCTTCGCACTTGGCCAGGATATGTTTCATTTCCTGGGGTGCGAGGAACTGGGCCTTCTTGATGTTGATCACCGCACCGGTCTTGGCCATGGCCACTACCAGATCGGTTTGCCGCGACAGGAAGGCCGGCAGCTGGATGATGTCGCACACCTTGGCCACCGGCTCGGCCTGACACGGCTCGTGCACGTCGGTAATCACCGGCACGTTGAAAGTCCGCTTGATCTCTTCGAAGATCTTCAGCCCTTCTTCCATGCCTGGACCACGGTAGGACGTTACCGACGAACGGTTGGCCTTGTCGAAGCTGGCCTTGAACACGTACGGGATACCGAGCTTTTCGGTAACCCGCACGTACTCTTCGCAGACCTTCATTGCCAGGTCACGGGACTCCAGGACGTTCATGCCGCCGAACAGGACGAACGGCTTGTCGTTGGCGATCTCGATGTTACCGACGCGAATGATCTTCTGGGTCATTGATCAGGCCTTGTTCTTCTGAGCCAGGGCTGCCTTGACGAAACCACTGAACAGCGGGTGGCCGTCACGCGGGGTGGAGGTGAACTCTGGGTGGAACTGGCAGGCGACGAACCATGGGTGGTCCTTGGATTCGACCACTTCCACCAGCGCGCCGTCTTCGGAACGGCCGGAAACCACCAGGCCAGCGTCGACCAGTTGCGGCAGCAGGTTGTTGTTCACTTCGTAGCGGTGACGGTGACGCTCGGTGATCACGTCCTTGCCGTAGCAGTCGTGCACCTTCGAACCGGCAGCCAGCTGGCAGTCCTGTGCACCCAGGCGCATGGTGCCGCCCAGGTCGGAAGCTTCGTCGCGGGTCTCGACCGCGCCAGTGGCATCGGCCCACTCGGTGATCAAGCCAACGACCGGGTGGCCGCTATTGCGGTCGAACTCGGTGGAGTTGGCGTCCTTCCAGCCCATCACGTTACGGGCGAACTCGATCACGGCCACCTGCATGCCCAGGCAGATACCCAGGTACGGAACCTTGTTCTCACGGGCGTATTGCACCGCGGTGATCTTGCCTTCCACGCCACGCAGGCCGAAACCGCCTGGCACGAGAATGGCATCGGCGCCTTCGAGCAGGCTGGTGCCCTGGTTCTCGATGTCTTCCGAGTCGATATAGCGCAGGTTGACCTTGGTGCGGTTGGTGATGCCGGCGTGGCTCATCGCTTCGATCAGCGACTTGTACGCATCCAGCAGCTCCATGTACTTGCCGACCATGGCGATGGTCACTTCCTGCTCCGGGTTGAGCTTGGCATCGACCACCTTGTCCCATTCGGACAGGTCGGCGCCATTGCACTGCAGGCCGAAGCGCTCGACGACGAAGTCGTCCAGACCCTGTGCGTGCAGCACGCCCGGGATCTTGTAGATGGTGTCGACGTCTTCCAGCGAAATCACCGCACGCTCTTCAACGTTGGTGAACAGCGCGATCTTGCGACGCGACGAGGCATCGACCGGGTGGTCGGAGCGGCAGATCAGCACGTCCGGCTGCAGGCCGATGGAGCGCAGCTCCTTGACCGAGTGCTGGGTCGGCTTGGTCTTGGTCTCGCCAGCGGTGGCGATGTACGGGACCAGGGTCAGGTGCATCAGCATGGCGCGCTTGGAGCCTACTTCTACACGCAGCTGGCGGATTGCCTCGAGGAACGGCTGCGACTCGATGTCACCCACGGTACCGCCGATTTCCACCAGGGCCACGTCGGCATCGCCGGCGCCCTTGATGATGCGACGCTTGATCTCGTCGGTGATGTGCGGGATGACCTGGATGGTCGCGCCCAGGTAGTCACCACGGCGCTCTTTGCGCAGCACGTGCTCGTAGATACGGCCGGTGGTGAAGTTGTTGTTCTGGGTCATGGTGGTGCGGATGAACCGCTCGTAGTGGCCCAGGTCGAGGTCGGTCTCGGCGCCATCGTGGGTGACGAACACTTCACCGTGCTGGAACGGGCTCATGGTGCCCGGATCGACGTTGATGTACGGATCCAGCTTGAGCATGGTGACCTTCAGGCCCCGCGCTTCCAGGATGGCCGCCAGGGAAGCCGAGGCAATGCCTTTCCCCAATGAAGAAACAACACCGCCCGTGACGAATATGTAGCGCGTCATGAAAAACCCTAGAAGTCTGCGTTAAGGCGGCCAGCGCCGCCGGAGAAAGCGAAGGAAGGCCGAAGCCCCCGATCACCTGCGTCAATCACAGTGCATCTCGAAAAACTGCCGCGTCTGTACAGACCAGGGTTATCCCCGGCATGGAGCTCGCTCGTCATTTTCAGAATCAGCCCAGCAAAAAACTGCTTGGTAATCGGCAACTGCTGTGTTTTCGCGGAACCCACAGAAGTTGTATCAAGAAGGGAGGGTAGTCTACCGGAATGTACCCTTCAGCTCAAACCTTGCGCGTTCGTCGGTAACTGCCAGTGCAGCTGGCAATCCGCCTGCAACAGCCCGGGCAGGTTGGCCACCGCCAACAGGCGCGTGCCGTGGTACAGCAGCGGCAGGCGCGAACGCAGGAAATGCGGGACCTGCTGCTCGTTGAGCAGGCGCTTGAGCTCACGTCGGCCTCGGCCGGGAACCTCCAGCACTTCGCCGCCCTGCCGGTAGGCTACGCGCAGCCCGTGCAGCCCGGCTGCGCCAACCAGCCGCACACTGCCGTTGCCTGGCAGCAGCAACGGCAGCCCGGGCACTGGCCAGTCCAGCTGGCCAACAGGATGCTGCAACCAATCCCCGCTCAACCACCAGATGCGCCCATGGCTGCGCAGCAGCTGCCCGTCAGCCAGCCGCCAGATCGGTTGTGCATCGGCAGCGGCATCGCGCAGATCTACCCAACCAGCCCAATGCCGGGTATCGGGCAACCGGCTGCGTTGGCTCAGCCAGTATTGCAAGGCGTTGCGCTGACGCGCCGGGGACAGTGCCCTCAGGGCTGCCAGGTCGAGGGAGTCCAGCCCTGCCCAGGCCGTGGGCGCGCCCTCCCCCGCAAGCGCCAGGTCTTCCTGGGCCAGTTCGTCCAGCATGCCCAGCGCCTCTCCCAAATGCTGTGCTGCACGGGCGAAGTTCTGGCTGGCCTGTGGCCAACGCTGCTGCAACTGCGGCATCACTTCGCCGCGCAGGAAGTTGCGTGCGAATTGTGTGTCGGCGTTAGACGGGTCTTCGATCCAGGTCAGCCCTTGGGCCTCGGCATATTCCTGCAACTGTTGCCGGGAACAGGCCAGTAACGGCCTGACCAGGCTGCCCTGCCCCAACGCCCGCTGCCCCGGCATTGCCGCCAGGCCACGCAGGCCGGCACCGCGCAACAAGCGGAACAACAGGGTTTCGGCCTGGTCGTCGCGGTGCTGGCCGGTGAACAGGATGCCGCCTGGGCTCAGGGCTTGCCTGAAAGCGGCATAGCGGGCGTCGCGGGCCGCCTGTTCCAGACTGGCGCCTGGGGAGACCTGGACGTGGATGACCTGGAGCTCAACGTCGAAATTGTCGCAGATGGCTTGGCAGTGGGCGGGCCAGGCGTCGGCAGCGGCTTGCAGGCCGTGGTGGATATGAATGGCGCGCAGTGGGGGGGATGCGTGGTTGCGGGCGTATTCGGCCAGCAGGTGCAGGAGGACGGTGGAATCGAGGCCGCCAGAGAAGGCGACGTGCCAGGTGGGGGCGTTGAGCCAAGGAGTGAGGTTGATCATCTAGCCCTCGCCCGATTCCAGAAAGCATTCGCGGGCATGCCCGCTCCCACACGTACGGCGCAAGCCTCAAGGGCAACGCAATACCTGTAGGAGCGGGTTTACCCGCGAACACCGGCGAAGCCGGTGCCATCAATCACAAGGGCCGTAAAACGGCCCCGGGGCAAATCAGAATCAGAGGCCGTAGCTCATCAGGCGCTCGTAACGACGGGCCAGCAGCGCATCGTTGTCGAACTTGCCGAGCATGTCCAGCTGCTGCACCAGGTCGGCGCGGATGCTTTCGGACATCTTGGCCGGATCACGGTGGGCGCCGCCCAGCGGCTCCTGGATGACCTTGTCGACAATGTTCAGGCTCTTCAGGCGCTCGGCAGTGATGCCCATGGCCTCGGCCGCGTCAGCTGCCTTGTCGGCAGTCTTCCACAGGATCGAGGCGCAGCCTTCCGGCGAGATCACCGAGTAGGTGGAGTACTGCAGCATGTTCAGCTGGTCGCACACACCGATGGCCAGTGCACCGCCGGAACCACCTTCACCAATCACGGTGGCGATGATCGGGGTTTTCAGGCGCGCCATCACGCGCAGGTTCCAGGCAATGGCTTCGCTCTGGTTGCGTTCTTCGGCGTCGATGCCCGGGTAGGCGCCCGGGGTGTCGATGAAGGTCAGGATCGGCATCTTGAACCGCTCGGCCATTTCCATCAGGCGGCAGGCCTTGCGGTAGCCTTCAGGGCGCGGCATGCCGAAGTTGCGGCGCACTTTCTCGCGCACTTCGCGGCCTTTCTGGTGGCCAATGACCATGACCGGTTTGCCGTCCAGGCGCGCCGTCCCCCCCACGATGGCAGCATCGTCGGAGAAGTGGCGATCACCGTGCAGTTCTTCGAACTCGGTGAAGATGTGCTCCAGGTAGTCCAGGGTGTATGGACGACGTGGATGACGCGCCAGGCGGGCAATCTGCCAGCTGGTCAGGTTGCCGAAGATGCTTTCGGTCAGGGTGCTGCTCTTGTCTTGCAGACGGGCAATTTCATCGCTGATGTTCAGCGAGTTGTCGTTGCCTACCAGGCGCAGGCCTTCGATCTTGGCTTGCAGGTCGGCAATCGGCTGTTCGAAATCGAGAAAATTCGGGTTCATAGTCATCCGTCTTGGGTCTACGGCCAGGCGGCCGGCCGGTTGATCCGTTTGGCGCCCTACCTTAAGGGATCAGGCGCATTCAGGTCGAGATTAAATTTTTGTCGATTCAACGATATTGCAGGAAGACGTTCTCACGCCCGAACTGGTCACGCAGCGCCTGAATCAGCCCGTCAGCCGGATCGATCGCCCACTGCTCGCCGAACTGCAGCATGGCCTTGGCATCACTGCCGGTGTACTCCAGGGTGATCGGGCACGCGCCACGATGGCGGGTGATCAACTCGCCCAGCCACTTCAGCCGGTCGCCCTTGAGCGCTTCGTGCGCCACCTTCAGGCGCAGGCTCTCGGCCAGCTTGGTACGTGCATCTTCCATGGTCATGACCTGCTTCACCCGCAGGCGCAGGCCACCGGAGAAGTCGTCGTTGCTGACCTCTCCCTCGACCACCACCATTGCATCGTTCTGCAGCAAGGACTGTGCCGCGATGTAGGCATCGGCAAACAGCGATGCCTCGATGCGCCCGGAGCGGTCATCCAGGGTGACGAAGCCCATCTTGTCACCCTTCTTGTTCTTCATCACCCGCAGGGCAATGATCATGCCGGCGATGGTCTGGGTTTCGCGTGACGGCTTGAGGTCGATGATGCGCTGGCGGGCGAAGCGGCGAATCTCGGTCTCGTACTCGTCGATCGGGTGGCCGGTCAGGTACAGGCCAAGGGTGTCCTTCTCGCCCTTGAGGCGTTCCTTGAGGGTTAGCTCGCGCACCTTGCGGTGGTTGGCATAAACGTCAACCTCCGCTTCAGCGAACATGCTGCCGAACAGGTCGACATGGCCACTGTCAGCGGTATGCGCGGCCTGCTCGGCGGCCTTGATCGCCTCGCCCAGCGCTGACAGCAAGGTCGCCCGGTTGAGGTCGATGTTGGCCTGGTAGGCCTTGATCTCGTCATGGAAATGCGGCCCCAGGCGGTCCAGCGCGCCGCTGCGCACGAGCGCATCGAGGGTACGCTTGTTGACCCGCTTGAGGTCGATGCGTTCACAGAAGTCGAACAGATCCTTGAACGGCCCGCCCTGGGCACGCGCTTCGACGATCGCCTCCACCGGGCCTTCACCGACCCCCTTGATGGCGCCCAGGCCGTAAACGATACGGCCGTCGTTGTTGACCGTGAACTTGAAGTCGGAGAAGTTCACGTCCGGCGCGTCGAGGCGCAGCTTCATGCTGCGTACTTCCTCGACCAGCACCACCACCTTGTCGGTGTTGTGCATGTCCGCCGACAGTACCGCTGCCATGAACGGCGCCGGGTAGTGGGTTTTCAGCCAGGCTGTCTGGTACGACACCAGGCCGTAGGCGGCGGAGTGGGATTTGTTGAAGCCGTAGCCAGCGAACTTCTCCACCAGGTCAAAGATGTTACCGGCCAGGTCCGCATCGATATTGTTGGCCACGCAACCTTCGATGAAACCACCGCGCTGCTTGGCCATTTCTTCGGGTTTTTTCTTACCCATTGCCCGGCGCAGCATGTCGGCACCACCCAGGGTGTAGCCGGCCATGACCTGGGCAATCTGCATCACCTGTTCCTGGTACAGGATGATGCCGTAGGTGGGGGCCAGTACCGGCTTGAGGCCTTCGTACTGGTAGTCGGAATGCGGGTAGGCCAGTTCGGCGCGGCCGTGCTTGCGGTTGATGAAGTCGTCCACCATGCCCGATTGCAGCGGCCCTGGGCGGAACAACGCAACCAGTGCGATAAGGTCTTCCAGGCAGTCGGGCTTGAGCTTCTTGATCAGCTCCTTCATGCCGCGCGATTCAAGCTGGAACACCGCCGTGGTTTCGGCCTTCTGCAGCAGCTCGTAGGTCTTGCGGTCATCCAGCGGGATGAAATCGATGTTGAGATCGGGCAGGTTCTTCTTGGCCTGCTCGCGGTTGATGATCTCCATCGCCCACTTGATGATGGTAAGGGTACGCAGGCCGAGGAAGTCGAACTTCACCAGGCCGGCGGCCTCGACGTCATCCTTGTCGAACTGGGTTACCAGGCCGCCACCCTCTTCATCACAGGCGATCGGCGAAAAGTCGGTGAGCTTGGTCGGTGCGATAACCACACCACCGGCGTGCTTGCCGGTACCCCGGGTCACGCCTTCCAGCTTCAAGGCCATGTCCCAGATTTCACGGGCGTCTTCGTCGCCCTTGAGGAAGTCGCGCAGGATCTCTTCCTGCTCGTAGGCCTTCTCCAGGGTCATGCCCACTTCGAACGGGATCATCTTCGACAGGCGGTCGGCCAGGCCGTAGGACTTGCCCTGCACACGCGCCACGTCACGCACCACCGCCTTGGCGGCCATGGTACCGAAGGTGATGATCTGGCTTACCGCGTTGCGGCCATAGGCTTCGGCCACATAGTCGATCACCCGGTCACGGCCATCCATGCAGAAGTCGACGTCGAAGTCGGGCATGGAAATACGTTCCGGGTTGAGGAAGCGCTCGAACAGCAGGTCATAGGCCAGCGGGTCGAGGTCGGTGATCTTCAGGACATAGGCCACCAGCGAGCCGGCACCCGAACCACGGCCCGGGCCAACCGGTACATCGTTGTTCTTGGCCCATTTGATGAAGTCCATAACGATGAGGAAGTAACCGGGGAAGCCCATCTGGATGATGATATCCAGCTCGAACTTCAAGCGGTCCAGGTAGACCTGGCGCTTCTCTTCGTAATTGGGCGTGGTCTCTTTCGGCCACAGCACCGCCAGGCGCTCTTCCAGGCCCTCGTGGGAAACATGCCGCAGGTAGTCGTCGATGCCCATGCCGTTGGGCGTGGGGAAATCGGGCAGGAAGTACTTGCCCAGCTGTACCTGGATATTGCAGCGCTTGGCGATTTCCACGGTGTTGGCGATGGCGTCGGGCAGGTCGCTGAACAGCTCGGCCATTTCCTCAGCCGACTTCAGGTACTGCTGGTCGCTGTAGCCTCGCGGGCGGCGCGGGTCGTCGAGGGTCCAGCCCTCACCGATACACACGCGGGTTTCGTGGGCATCGAAGTCGGCCTGCTTGATGAAACGTACGTCGTTGGTGGCAACCAGCGGCGCGCCGAGCTTGTCGGCCAGCGCCACAGCGGCGTGCACGTATTCTTCGTCACGGGCGCGGTTGGTGCGCTGCACCTCGACATAGAAGCGGTCGGGGAACATGCCCATCCAGTCTTGCAGCAGGGCCTGGGCTTCATCCTCCCGGCCGGCCAGCAGGGCCATGCCGATGTCGCCCTCCTTGCCTGCGGACAGAGCAATCAGGCCTTCGCTCGCAGGCGCGATCCATTCGCGCTGGAGAATGACCAGGCCATTGCGCTGGCCGTCGGTCCAGCCGCGCGAAATCAGTTCGGTGAGGTTGCGATAACCCTTGGGGTCCATGGCCAGGAAACAGATGCGCGACAGCGGCGCTTCCGGGTCGGCCCCGGCCAGCCACAGGTCGGCACCACAGATCGGCTTGATGCCGGCGCCCATGGCAGTCTTGTAGAACTTCACCAGCGAGCACATGTTGCTCTGGTCGGTGATGGCTACCGCCGGCATGTTCATCCCGGCCAGTGCCTTGGCCAGTGGTTTGATCCGCACCAGGCCGTCGACCAGCGAAAATTCGGAGTGGACGCGCAGGTGAACGAAGGGAACCGACATGGAAGATCCTGTAGCAGTGCTGAACGACAAGGGCGGGATTGTAGCCTAACTAGGGGCTTTTTTTGGGGCTGCTTTACAGCCCTTCGCGGGCACGCCCGCTCCTGCAGGTACGGCACCGCTGCTCAGACCGATGAATCCTGGGGAGCGGGCATGCCCGCGAAGGGCCGCAAAGCGGCCCCAATAGGTCAGATCAGGGAATCGGTGACGCCTTCGCGCGCTTCCCAGGCTGCCCGCACCGGGGCGAAGGAACGCCGATGAATGGGCGTAGGCCCAAGGCGCGCCAAGGCTTCGAGATGCACCGGGGTTGGGTAGCCCTTGTGCCCGCCAATGCCATAACCTGGGTAGATCAGTTCGAATGCACTCATCTCCCGATCACGGGTCACTTTGGCCAGGATCGAGGCCGCCGCAATGGCCGGCACCTGGCTATCACCCTTGACCACAGGCGCTGACGGGACTGCCAGTTTCGGGCAGCGGTTACCGTCGATCAGGGCAAGCTTGGGCCTAACGTGCAAGCCTTCGACCGCACGCTGCATGGCCAGCATGGTGGCCTGCAGGATGTTCAGGCGGTCGATCTCCTCGACTTCAGCGCGGGCGATGCAGAAGCTCAGGGCCTTTTCGCAAATCTCGTCGAACAGCGCCTCGCGCTTGGCCTCGGTGAGCTTCTTCGAGTCGTTCAGGCCAATGATCGGCCGCGCCGGGTCGAGGATCACCGCCGCCGTCACCACTGCGCCGCACAGCGGGCCACGGCCTACTTCGTCGACACCGGCGACCAGGTCTTCGACCAGGTTGAAGTCCAATCCAATTTGCATGTCAGCGGTCCTTGAGCAGGGCCAGTACCGCTTCGGCCGCCTGGTTTGAGGCGTCACGGCGCAGGGTGCGATGAATTTCGTCGAAGCGTTCGGTCTGCCGGCTGCCATCTTGCACGAGCGGCGCCAAGGTCTTGGCCAGGGCTTCGCTGGTCGCGTCGTCCTGCAGCAACTCGGGCACCAACTCACGCTGGGCCAGCAGGTTCGGCAACGACACGTAGGGGCTTTTCACCAGGCGTTTGAGGATCCAGTAGGTCAACGGCGCCAGGCGATAAGCCACCACCATCGGCCGCTTGTACAACAGCGCTTCGAGAGTAGCGGTGCCCGAGGCGATCAGGACGGCATCACATGCGGCCAAGGCCTGATGCGACTGGCCATCGAGCAGGGTCAGCGGCAACTGGCGCCCTTCAAGCATCTGCTCGACCTGGGCGCGCCGCGCAGCATTGGCGCAAGGCAGCACGAAGCGCACGCCTGGCACCTGCTGGCGCAAGCGCTCGGCGGCATCGAGGAACAATGCGCCCAGGCGGCCCACTTCGCCACCGCGGCTGCCCGGCATCAGTGCCACCACTGGCCCGTCACCAAGCCCCAGCAGGGCGCGCGCGGCCGCACGGTCGGCTTCAAGCGGGATGGTGTCGGCCAGCGGGTGGCCGACAAAGCGCACCGGCACGCCCTGCTCTTCGTAGAAGCGCGCCTCGAAAGGCAGGAGCGTCAGCATCAAGTCGCAGCCTTCGCGAATCTTCAGCACACGCTTCTGTCGCCAGGCCCATACCGAAGGGCTGACGTAGTGCACGGTCTTGATCCCGGCCTGGCGCAGTTTGAGTTCGATATTGAGGGTGAAGTCAGGGGCGTCGATGCCGATGAATACATCGGGCTTTTCATCGATCAGGGTCTTGATCAGCAGCTTGCGACGCTTGAGCAATTCGCGCAGGCGCCCCAGTACTTCGACCAGGCCCATGACCGCCAGACGCTCCATGGGGAAGTAGGATTGCAGGCCTTCTGCTTCCATCAAAGGGCCGCCCACGCCGATGAAACGGACATCGGGGTGGCGTTCCTTGAGAGCCCGCATCAAGCCTGAACCCAGAATATCGCCGCTGGCCTCACCCGCGACCAAGGCTACGCAAAGCCGGGCCATGTCAGCGGGTAATGCCGCGGGCGGAGTTCACGATCGACTGGCGGAACAGCTCGACCTCAGGATGTTGCGCAGCCGGTTCGGCCAACTCCTTGAGCGCATCTTCGACAGTCAGGCCCTGGCGGTAGACAATCTTGTAGCAACGACGCAGCACATGGATCACCTCGTCACTGAAACCGCGGCGGCGCATGCCCTCGAAGTTCATGCTGCGGGCTTCGGCCGGGCTGCCGAACACGGTGACGAACGCCGGTACGTCCTTGCCGATTGCCGTACCCATGCCGGAAAACGCGTGGGCACCGATATGGCAGTACTGGTGTACCAGGGTATAACCGGACAGGATTGCCCAGTCACCCACATGCACATGGCCGGCCAGCGCCGTGTTGTTGACCAGGATGCAGTGATTACCGATGACGCTGTCATGGCCGATGTGGGCGTAGGCCATGATCAGGTTATGGTCACCCACTGTGGTTTCCGCACGGTCCTGAACGGTACCACGATGAATGGTCACCCCTTCGCGGATCACGTTGTGATCACCAATGACCAGCCGCGTCGGCTCCCCCTTGTACTTCAGGTCCGGGGTGTCTTCGCCGATCGAGGAAAACTGAAAGATACGGTTGTGCCTGCCGATACGGGTCGGCCCTTTAAGCACAACATGCGGCCCGATAACGGTGCCCTCCCCGACTTCTACATCAGGGCCAATGATCGACCAAGGGCCGACCTCGACACCATCGGCCAGCCTGGCTGATGGATCGATAATGGCCCGAGGATCAATCGAATTCATAGGGAGCGTTCCGCGCAGGTGATTTCTGCCGAGCAAACCGGCTTGCCGTCGACCAGCGCACGGCATTCGAACTTCCAGATCATGCTCTTGCGGCTGAGGAACCGGGCCTCCAGCACCAGCTGGTCACCTGGCAGCACCGGCTGACGGAAGCGCAGCTTGTCGGAACCGACGAAGTAGTACAGGGTGCCATCAGCCGGCTTGGCATCGAGCATCTTGAAACCCAGGATGCCGGCCGCCTGGGCCATGGCTTCGATGATCAGGACGCCCGGCATGATCGGGTGCGCCGGGAAGTGGCCATTGAAGAACGGCTCGTTGATGCTGACATTCTTGTAGGCACGAATGCTCTGGGCCTCGAAGTCCAGGTCCGTTACGCGGTCCACCAACAGGAACGGGTAACGGTGAGGCAGGTATTCGCGAATCTCGTTGATGTCCATCATTTCGGGGGGGAAGCCTGTAATAAGAATAGGGAGCGCAGGTGCTGACCACACGCTCCTTTTGCAATCCAAAGAGGAGCCAGCTAGCGACTGTTCACTCTTGCTCAGGGAATGGTATCAGCCTTCTGATGTCGGCAGGCCACCTGAGGTCACGGTATCGACGCGTTTTTCCAGCTGCTGGAGACGCTTGGCCATGTCGTCCAGTTGGCGGATACGCGCGGCGCTCTTGCGCCAGTCAGCCAATGGCTGCATGGCAGTGCCGGAAGAATAGGAACCCGGTTCAGTGATCGAACGGGTAACCATGGTCATTCCGGAAACGAAAACGTTGTCGCAAATATCAATGTGCCCAACCAGCCCCACACCACCGGCCAGCATGCAGTGCTTGCCGATGCGCGTGCTGCCGGAGATTCCGACGCAAGCGGCCATGGCCGTGTGATCACCGATCTGCACGTTGTGAGCGATCTGGATCTGGTTGTCCAACTTGACCCCGTCGCCGATCCGGGTGTCGGACAGCGCGCCACGGTCTACAGCAGTATTGACGCCGATCTCCACGTCATCACCGATGGTGACGCCGCCGATCTGTGCAATTTTACGCCAGATGCCCTTCTCGTTGGCGAAGCCGAAGCCCTCGCCGCCGATCACGGCACCCGACTGTATGACCACACGCTTACCGATGGTCACGTCGTGATACAACGTGACCCGCGGTGCCAGCCACCCCCCTTCACCGACCACACAGCGGGCACCAATGAAGCAGTGTGCGCCGATGCTTACGTTGGCGCCGATGCGCGCACCACTTTCGACGACCGCGAACGGCCCGATGCTGGCGCTGGCGTCCACCTGGGCATCTTCCGCCACCACGGCGCTGGGATGTATTCCCGCCTCAGCCTTGGGTTTGGGATCGAACAGGTGGGAAATCCGCGCGTAAGCCAGGTACGGGTCCGCCACGATCAGGGCATTGCCGGCAAAGCTCTCGGCATCCGCAGCCTTGAGCAGCACCGCGCCGGCCTGGCTGTTATCCAGGTACTTGCGGTACTGCGGGTTGGCGAGGAAGCTCAACTGCGTCGGGCCAGCCTCTTGCAAGGTGGCCAGCCCGGTAATCTGCAGCGCCTCGGGCCCCTTGAGGGTAGCACCGAGGGCCTCGGCCAGCTGGCCTAGCGTCATGGTCACACTCATATCAACGGGCTTGGTTCATGCGCTCGATGACCTGGCGGGTGATGTCGTACTGAGGCTTGACATCGATGACCGCACCACGCTCCAGGACCAGGTCGTAACCGCCCTTCTTGATCACTTCTTCGACGGCACCGTCCAGCTTCGGCTTCAGCTGCTTGAGCATGTCGCGATCGGCAACGGCCTTGGCTTCGTTCAGCTCCTTGGACTGGAACTGGAAATCGCGGGCCTTTTGCTTGAACTCGAGCTCCAGGCGCTCACGCTCCTGCTGCTGCATCTTGTCGCCGCCTTTGATCAGGCGGTCCTGGATGCCCTTGGCACTGCTTTCCAGGCTTTTCAGCTTGGTCAGTTGCGGGCCGAACTTCTTCTCGGCATCGACCGCGTATTTCTTGGCGGCATCCGATTCAAGCAGGGCCATCTGATAGTTCAGAACGGCAACCTTCATTTCGGCGAAAGCCGGGGTGGCGACCAGCGCCGCGGCCACTACGGCCAGTTGAGCCAATTTACGCACGATGCACTCCTGGATAAACCGTTGTCATTAAGCAAGGGCCGACCTTAGAAGGTCTGGCCCAGAGAGAATTGGAACACCTGGGTATCGGCATCGTCCGGCTTCTTCACCGGCATTGCCAGGCTGAAGCTCAACGGGCCCAGTGCGGTAATCCAGGTCACGCCCAAGCCGACCGAGCTGGCCATGCCCGAGAAGCCGACTTTTTCGCAATCAGGCTTGTTGCCGCAGTTGGTATCGAACACGTTACCCACGTCCCAGAACACGGAGGTGCGCAGCGAACGCTGGTCCTTGACGAACGGCAGCGGGAACAGCAATTCGACGCCACCTTGCACCAACACGTTACCACCGAACGGCAGCGGATCCTGATCCGGGTCGGCGATGGTGCCTGGCTTGCCACCCGCGGCCTCGCCGATGCTCGGTGTACTGCGAGGGCCAAGGCTGCTGTCCTTGAAGCCACGCACGGAGTTGAAGCCACCTGCGAAGTAGTTCTCGTAGAACGGCAGGCCAGAGGTGCTGCCGTAACCATCACCATAGCCCAGCTCGGTGTGCAGGCGCAGGGTGTAATCGTTGTTGATCGGCTGGAACAGCTGACCACGGTAGTCAAGCTTGAAGAACGACAGGTCGCTGCCTGGAATGGTCGATTCCAGGGTCAGGCTTTGCGAGTGGCCACGGGTGGCCAGCACGCCCTTGTTCAGGGTCGACTCGGACCAACCGATCGAAGCCTTGAAGTTGAGGAAGTTGTCGCCTTCCTGCTCAAGGAAGTCGAAGATCTCGTCAACGGTGTACTTACCGGTCTTGATCTTGTCCTGCTGCACGCTCAGGCCGTAGGTCAGACGCGAGGTTTCGCTGATCGGGTAGCCCAGGCTGACGCCGGCACCGTAGCTGTCCACCGCATAGCTGGCCACGTCGACGTCGAGATCGTCGTAGTCGGTGCTGCGGTAGAAGGCGTTGTAGCCCAGGCTGACGCCATCAGCCGTGAAGTAGGGATCAACGAAGCCGAAGTTGTAGCGGGTTTGGTATTCCGAACGGGTCAGCCCGATGGACACCTTGTTACCGGTACCGAGGAAGTTGCTCTGGCTGATCGAACCACCCAGGATCAGGCCCGCACTCTGGGCGAAGCCGACGCTGGCGGTGATCGAACCGGAAGCCTGCTCTTCGACGCTGTAGTTGACGTCGACCTGGTCGTCGGTGCCTGGCACAGGCGGGGTCTCGACGTTGACTTCCTTGAAGAAGCCCAGGCGCTCCAGACGGGTCTTGGACTGGTCGATCAGGTAGGTCGAAGCCCAGCCGCCCTCCATCTGGCGCATCTCGCGACGCAGCACTTCGTCTTCAGTCTTGGTGTTGCCGCGGTAGTTGATGCGGTTGACGTAGGCACGCTTGCCCGGGTCGACCACGAACATGATGTCTACCGTGTGGTCCTCGTCGTTCGGCTGGGGCACGCCGTTGACGTTGGCGAAGGTGTAGCCTTCGTTACCCAGACGACGGGTGATCAGCTCGGACGTGGTGGTCATCACCTTGCGCGAGAACACTTGGCCCGGCTGCACCAGCAGCAACGACTTGACCTGGTCTTCCGGCACCTTCAGGTCACCGGACAGCTTCACGTCGCGAACGGTGTACTTCTCGCCTTCGTTGATGTTGACGGTGATGTAGACGTGCTTCTTGTCCGGGGTGATCGACACCTGGGTGGAGGCGATGTCCATGTTGATGTAGCCGCGGTCCAGGTAGTAGGAACGCAGGCGCTCCAGGTCACCGGAGAGTTTTTCGCGAGCGTACTTGTCGTCGTTCTTGAAGAACGACAGCCAGTTGGTGGTCTTCAGCTCGAACAGTTGGCCCAGGGTTTCATCGTCGAACACGTTGTTGCCGACGATGTTGATGTGCTGGATGGCAGCGACGGTACCTTCGTTGATCTTGATCTTCAGCGCCACACGGTTGCGCGGCTGCGGCACCACCTCGGCGTCGACCTCGGCCGAATAGCGGCCCTGGGCCACGTACTGGCGCTGCAGTTCGTTACGCACGCCTTCGAGGGTGGCACGCTGGAAGATCTCGCCTTCGGCCAGGCCAGATTGTTTCAGGCCCTTCATCAGGTCTTCGGTGCTGATCGCCTTGTTGCCTTCGATCTCAATGCTCGACACCGACGGGCGCTCGACCACGTTGATGATCAGCACGTTGCCATCGCGGTTCAACTGGATGTCCTGGAAGAACCCGGTCTTGAACAGGGAACGGGTCGAGTCCACCAGACGGCGGTCATCGGCCTGGTCACCGACGTTCAGCGGCAAGGCACCGAACACGCTGCCGGCGGAAACCCGCTGCAGGCCGTTGACGCGAAT
>NZ_SSOE01000036.1:0-14652 GCF_029871175.1 Pseudomonas sp. BN607 | reverse complement strand
GGGCGAAGCCCGTGCCATGCACCGTGTTGGATGCTTCGCGGGACAAGCCCGCTCCCACAGGTATCCCGCAGGCTTGAGGCTGGTGCAGTACCAGGGGAAACAACTCTTCCTCAATTTCCAAAATCTAGCGCAATCACTGTGGGAGCGGGCTTGTCCCGCGAACACGGGCGCAGCCCGTGCCATGCACCGTGTTTGGGAAGTTTTCCTCGATCGCGCAGTGACCAATCCCCATACAGACACAAGCGGGTTCACCCGCGAAAGGGCCGGCACAGACCAAAATAAATCCCGCAGCAACCGCTAAATCCTACCCGCACTCAAGCGTTTTCAAAGCGATAACTGCCCATTCGCTTGCTTGCGAGGATTCACCCATGTCCACCGCTTCCAGCCTTGCCCAGGTCGCACCGGCCAGCGCGCCGCAGCCTCTGTACGAATTCACCGATTCACCCTTGCTGCAGCGCCAGCAGCAACAAGAGTCCAACGCCCGCAGCTACCCGCGGCGCATTCCGCTGGCACTCAAGCGCGCCCGTGGTATCCATGTCGAAGATGTCGAAGGCCGCCAGTTCATCGATTGCCTGGCCGGCGCTGGCACCTTGGCCCTGGGGCATAATCACCCGGCAGTGATCGAGGCAATCCAGCGCGTGCTGGCTGACGAACTGCCGCTGCATACACTCGACCTGACCACCCCGGTCAAGGACCGCTTCGTCCAGGACCTGTTCGGCATCCTGCCCGAGGCCCTGCGTCGCGAGGCCAAGGTGCAGTTCTGCGGCCCGACCGGTACCGACGCCGTGGAAGCGGCCCTCAAGCTGGTGCGGGGCGCAACAGGGCGCAGCACCGTACTGGCCTTCCAGGGGGCGTACCACGGCATGAGCCAAGGCGCCTTGAGCCTGATGGGCAGCCATGGCCCCAAGCAGCCGCTGGGTGCGCTGCTGAGCAACGGCGTGCAATTCATGCCGTACCCGTACGATTACCGATGCCCGTTCGGCCTGGGTGGTGAGGCCGGTGTGAAGGCCAACCTGCATTACCTGGAAAACCTGCTGCTCGACCCTGAAAGCGGTGTACCGCTGCCTGCCGCCGTGATCCTTGAAGTGGTACAGGGTGAGGGCGGGGTAATTCCGGCTGACATCGAATGGCTCAAAGGCGTGCGGCGCATTACCGAGCAGGCGGGCGTGGCGTTGATTGTCGACGAGATCCAGAGCGGCTTCGGCCGTACCGGGCGGATGTTCGCCTTCGAGCACGCCGGCATCGTGCCCGACGTGGTGACGTTGTCCAAGGCAATCGGCGGCAGCCTGCCGCTGGCGGTAGTGGTGTATCGCGACTGGCTGGACACCTGGAAGCCGGGCGCCCATGCCGGTACCTTCCGTGGCAACCAGATGGCCATGGCGGCGGGGTCGGCGGTGATCAACTACCTGGTCGAGCACCGCCTGCCGGAGCATGCCGAGGCCATGGGGCTGCGCTTGCGCCAGCACCTGTTGCAGTTGCAACGGGATTATCCGCAGTTGGGTGATGTTCGCGGGCGTGGCTTGATGCTTGGGGTGGAACTGGTGGACCCGCATGGCAAACGGGATGCCTTGGGTTACCCGCAGGCCAACCATGAGCTGGCGGCCAAGGTGCAGCGCGAGTGCCTCAAGCGCGGGTTGATCCTGGAGCTGGGGGGGCGGCATGGCGCGGTGGTGCGCTTCCTGCCGCCCTTGATCATCAGCGGCGAGCAGGTCGATGAGGTGGCGCAGCGCTTTGCCGAGGCGTTGATCGCGGCAGTCTGACCGGTTGCCGGGGCTGCTTTGCGGCCCCGGCTGTACCAACTCAACCCAGGGACCGCCCGGCCCGCCAATAGCCCATCAAGGTAAGGCACTCGCGCTGCAACCCACGCTCCTTGATCAGGTGCCGACGTATGGCCATCACGGTCGCCGACTCTCCCGCCACCCAGGCGTAAAATGCGCTGCCGGTGCTGCTGGCCTGTTCCCACAGTATGCGTTTCTCGATATCCACTTCCTTCAGGCGCATGCCTGGTGTGGCATGGCCTTGTGGCAGGCTGGCCAGTTCACTCACGGCATGCAGCAGACCCTGGCCGTGCGCGCAGCGCAGCACGTCCCTGGGCAACCAGTGCACGCGGGTGGCCGGGCTGTGTTGCAGGGCGATGCAGTCGGCATCCAGGGGGACTTCGATGAAGGCCTCTACGTTGAGCTCCGCCGCGTCGTTTGCCAGAGATTCGAGAATGCCGGCGATAGCCGGCAGTGCCGTTTCGTCGCCGGCCAACAACACGTTGCGCACCCCTGCGGGTGGCTTCCACTCATAACCGCCCAGCTGGCCTTCATGGGCCAGGTGCGGGGCCAGCATCTGCAAGCGGTCGCCCACCTGGGCGTGAGTCGCCCAGGTCGAAGCCGGCCCGTTGACGCCGTGCAGTACGAAATCCACGTCCACCTCATGCGCTTCGCGGCGCAGGGCGCGAATGGTGTAGGTACGCATCACCGGGCGTCGGGCCACGGGCAGCGCTTCCAGCGCACTTTTCCAGTGCTGGCTGTCGGGCAACCTGGGCAGTGAGCCATCCGGGCCGGGGAAGAACAGTTTCACCCGTTGGTCGGGCGCACGCGTGGTCATTTGGGCCACCTCGGGGGCTTTGAACACCATGCGCACGAAGGATGGGCTCAGTTCGATCCGCTGGTGCAGCACCAGGTCGAACAGGCGATAGGCACTGGCGGCCGGGCGGCTGCCCAGCAGGCGGCGCAGGCCTTGTTGCAGCGTTTGGGTCAGGCTGGACATGCGGGGCCTTTTGCAGGGGTGTTTCTTTGTGGACGAGCTGTTGGCCCCGCGAATTAGGTTGCCGTGATCGCCGGTTACCAGCCGCGGCCGGAATCTACCCAGAAGTTCACCGACAGCGACGTGGACACCGACTCTACCTGGTGGAACCAGCCCTCGGGCAGGAACAGCAAGTCGCCGGCCTGCAATACCACGCGCAAGAAGGGCACTTCACGGGCTTCGGGGAAGCGCTCGTAGTCGGGGGCATCGGGGTTGAAGTCGCAGCCGTCCAGCCCGCCCTTCGGGCTGGTTGACCAGGTGCCCAGTGCGGCACGATGGTGCGGTGCTGCCAGGATGAACGATTTTTGCCCCCAGACCTGGGCGAACAGGTTGTCGGTATCATCCCGGTGCAGGGGTGTAAGGGTGCCTTTGGGGCCGATCCAGATGCGCGGTGGAATGAAGCGCTGGCGATCGAAGTAGTCCGGGTAGCGGATCAGGGCCTGCAGCTTCTCCGGCACGATATTGTTACCCATGTAGGCGGGCGGCTCGCCGGGCTTGGCCGGCTTGTCGAGCGAAGCGATGAAGTCGGCCATGGAGGTGGCGCGAAAGTCGCGGTCGGTAGAGAAAGTCTTCTTCACGTAGTCACCATGCCGGGTGATGCCCTGCAGCTCGGCAAAGTGGGCCAGCGAGGCGTCACGGCCCATGGTGAACAGCGGCCAGTCGCCAAGGGCATCGCTCAGCACCACTGGCACGCCCGTTGAAAGGTGTTCATGGTGAAACCGTGACGGTGGCATTTCGGCCCGTGACAGGCGTTGTACCTCATGCAGCACGGGTTGGGCTGCCGAGACCTCCTCGCTGTAGCGTCCTGGTGTGGGGTAGCGCTGGTTCATCGCTGCCTTGCTGGCGGTCGTGCCCTGCCGCGCGCTGCTGATAACTTGCGGCAGCAGGGTCGCCAGGCCCATGTTGCCGGTTATTTTCAGGCGTCCGCTGGCGAACAGCTCCTCTACGTCGACAGCGCCCGCCATGATGCCGAGGAAGTCATCCTGGGCCACTTCGATCGTGACGTCCGGAGCCTCATGCCGGCCACCCCCCGTGCATGGGTTGTCGCGTACCTCGGACCAGTAGGCGAGCCCCTGGCCGAAGTCGAACTGGAACACGCCTTCGATACCGACGGCATGGGCATTGACGAACAGTTTTTCGAGTATGCGCTGAAAGTCCACGGTAAGCCTCGTCGGTTGTCGTTGTGCAGGTTTGGCATGGGATCGCGATGCCGGGCGCGGCCTGTCAGGCGCGCAGGCGCTGACGCAGCACGTCGACCAGTCGGTCTATTTCCGCTTCGGTATTCAACAGGCCCGGCGCAGTGCGCACCACTGGCCCGGCATCGCGCGAAACGGCGTCGACGACGATGCGTTGGCTCGTCAGGTACCTGGCCAGTTCGTCGGCGTCCTGGCCTTTGCCGCGGAAGAAGGTGAAACCCGCTGAATGAGTGCTGCTGCGCGGGGTCACGAGTTCGATGGCGGGCAGGCTTTCCAGCTGTTGTTTCAGGTATTCGTTGAGGGCGTGAATACGCGCCTGCACGGCTGCCTTACCGGTTTGCAGGTGCAATTCGAATGCCTTGCCCAAGGCCCATCGGTGCTCGAAGGCGTGGTAGCCGCCCGGGCTCATGGTGGTGGCGAAGTCTTCGTTTTCCGAGAAGGTGGCGATGCTCGGGTGCAGCTGCCCCAGCGCCGAGGATGCAGCGCAGATGATGCCGGTACCGCGCGGGCCGAACATCCACTTGTGGGTGCCGGAGATGAAATAGTCGCAGTTCAGGTCAGCGAAGCCCATGTCCTCGACACCGAAGCCGTGCACCCCGTCGATGACATACAGGATATGGTCGCGCTCATCCCGGTTCTGATTGATTTCGCGTACTAGCGCACCGATTTCGCCAACCGGCAGTTTGACCCCGCTGCCCGAATGTACCCAGGTCATGCCCAGCACACGCGTTTGCGGGGAGATGGCCGCACGCAAGGTGCCCAGCACCTGGTCGGTGCTCACCTGCCAGGGCTGCTCGAACAGGCGCAGCCTGCGTACCGGGTTGCCATCGCGGGCGCTGCGGTAGTTCATGGTCTGTCGGGCGGCGGAGTGCTCGTGCACCGTGGTCAGGATTTCCTGGCCGGGCGCCAGCTTGATGCCGCCATAGATCAAACCCAGGCCCTCGGTAGTGCTGCCTGTCAGGGCAATCTGGCGTGGCGCCACCTCCAGGTAGCGTGCCGCCCATTGGCGTACCTCAGCCTCGTGTTTCCACTCCGACTGGGCATCCCAGTCGACCATTCGCGCCGGGTGACGGTCGAAACGTGCACGCAGGGCCTCGATGGCTTCGCGCACCGGCTTTGGATGAGAGGTGATCAGGAAATTGGCGAAGTGCGCATAGTTGGGGTCGAGTTCGAACAGGCGACGAAAATCGGCCCAACGCTGGTTGCCGGCGCTCGGGATCGCCGTGGCCGCCTCGGCAACCGGTAGCAGCTGGCCGGCAAGCGGCAGGCTGGCGGCAAGGATGCCAGCCTGTTTCAGAAAGGTGCGGCGGTCGTTCATGAAGGTGCTCGATGGCTTAGCGCTGAGAGGGTTCGGTGCCGTGGGCGGCGCTCTGCACCTGTTCCCAGACGCGCAGGAAGTTGCCGCCCCACAGTTTGGCGATGTCGGCTTCGGAGTAGCCGCGGGTGATGAGTTCGGCGGTTACGTTGCGTGCCTCGCTGACGTCGTGCCAGCCGTCGATGCCGCCGCCTTCGTTGAAGTCCGAGCTGATGCCTACGTGGTCTATGCCGATCTTGCGCACGGCGTAGTCGATGGCATCACCGTAGTCCTTCAGCGTCGCCGGGGGCTCTTGATCGAGGATTGCGTAGAGCTCATTGGCGTACTGCCCGACTTTCTGCTCCGGCCAGCCGGCAATGACCGGGTCACCTGGCATCAGTGCGTAGTTCAGGTCTGCCAAGGGGGGCAGGGCGTAGCGTGCGCGCAAGGCATTGAGCTTTTCCTGGGTTTGCGCGCTGAGCGGCTTGAGGTAGCTGGAGAACGCGACCAGTTGCACGACACCGCCGCCGTCCTTGATCAGTTGCATTTCCTTGTCGGACAGGTTGCGGTTGATATCGACCATGGCCCGCGGTGCGGAGTGCGAGGCCACCACTGGTGTACGGCTGAGCTGGAGGACCTGGGTCAGTGCCTTGGTGGACATCTGCGAGACATCGATGATCACGCCCAGGTCATTGAGCCGTTGTACGGCGCGCTTGCCGATGGGGGACAGGCCATCGAGTGCATCGACGGTGTCGTTGAAGAATGGCAGGGGACGAGACGAGTCGGCCCAGCTGTTGTTGCCGACATAGCTGAAGCCGAACATGCGCACCCCGCGTGCCGCCCAGCGGTCGAGCTGGTCGATATCGTCCCCCAGCGCATACGCATTGAGCATGCTCAGAAACACCGCGAATTTGCCTTCGCCGTGCAAGCGCCGCATGTCCTGGGGGGTGTAGGCAACCGCAGCGCGTTCAGGGAAGTCGCGCACCATCGCGGTGATCGCGTTGTAGCGCACTTCCTGAGTATGGCGGGCGGCCTCGACGAAGCCTGGGGTGGGGCGATGCGGGCTGTTTGCGCCCGTCCAGGATTCGGGCCAGGCAAAGATGGTCAGCGCCGCGCCAGACAACCGCCCTTGGGCAGCCTTGGCCAGGTCGAAGCGGCCCGGCCCGTCCCTGTCGGCTTCGCTGCCTTCGTTGCCGAAGTCCAGCGGCAAGGTGACGTGGCTGTCGAACGAGATAATGCGTTCTTGCAAGTCGTTGGCTTGACGAACCACCTCCCGGGGGTAACCGCCAGGGGTCGCGAAATGGTACCAGGCAGCCAGACCGGCACCCGCGGCGACTGCCGCAGCCAGGCTGATGTACAGGGCTTTTTTCCAGCGTGGTGTCGTCATCTTGGTCTCAGTAGGTTCACCGTCGAGGGATGGCACAGGGGCCGCCGCTACCTGGGGTGAACGAGTCGACACGAAGGAAATTTAGCCGCCCCGGCCGCGGCGCTAAATTTCAGCGCAGGTACAACGTTCTAGCCTTGGACGGGCCGTGCTCCATGGCCGCAATGAAGGCACAGGTAGTGGCAATGACGATTTCTCGACGCGGGTTCATCGCCGCTGTGGCATTGACGGGCGTGGCGGTGCCCGGTGCGCTGTATGTGCAGCGCCAGCGGGATGCCGAGGCGTTTCCGGAAACGCCTGGCGAGGCTGTTGTCGAGTTGGCCGATACCCGCCTGCAGCAGCTGGGCGACATCCTGCGGGGTGTCTGGCGCTGGACTGCACAGGGCAAGGATGCCCAGCTGCAGGGCCTGCCCGACGGCGAGCTGGAGTTGTTTCTGGATGTCGCCAGCAATGGCCGGGGGCTGCGCGGCTACCTGGACACCGCCGAACGGCTGCGCAGTGAGCAGGAACCACGTTACCGGGTGATGGGTGACTTGCTGACGGACAAGCCCGGGACGTTGCGCTGGCGGCTGTTTTCAACCGAGCCCGGTGCAGGGCAGGCGCGCTATGAATGCCATGTCGTGATCGATGAGGTCTGGGGCGCCTTTGGCAATGCCGGGCCGGCAACGCTCAACGGCCGTGTCTCGGCCCTGGACCGCGCCCTGTCTCTGCCTGTGCTGGACAATGGCTTCCTGGCCTTGAAGCGCCCCTTCCCGGAGGCTCGCGAACGTACACCGCTGTCGCCGCAGTTGCTGGCTTGGCTCATTGCACCGGAGCACCGGCTGTTCCACCAGCTCTGGCACGCTTCACGGGACAAGTGGCACAAGCTGGAAGAAGACAAGCAGTCCGCCCTGCGTGGCTTGGGCTGGCAGCCCGGGCCGCGTGGCCAGGAGCGTGATGCACGTGGCCGACACAAGGATCGCAACGGCTCCGGAGAGGACTTCCTGTTCATGCACCGGCACATGCTTGGCAGTGCCAGGGCCCTGCAGGCACTGCCCTCGTGGGCCCGGTTCCCGCTGCCTCAGCCGGAACTCGAGCGTGACCGCATCGGGTTTGCGCGGTACTACGACAACCACGACGGCAACGCCCTGCCACCGACCTGGCTGGCCCATGACGACCCGGAATACACCCAGTGGGTACGCGCCATCAAGAGCCCGGACACTTTCCATGGCAACTTCCAGGTCTGGGAGTCGCGATACAGTGACCCGGATTACCTGGGCAAGCTGACCCTGGGGCAGTTCGGCTCAGAGCTGGAGCTGGGCCTGCATGACTGGTTGCACATGCGCTGGGCAGCGGTGCCGCGCGACCCGTCCAACGGTATGCCGGTGCCCGCCGCACGTACGCCGGGTGATTTTGCCGAGCGCTGGTTCGAGGCGCGCAACGACTTTCTCGGCGACCCGTTCTCGTCACATGTAAATCCGGTGTTCTGGCATTTCCATGGCTGGATCGACGACCGGATCGACGACTGGTTTCGCGCCCATGAGCGGATCCACCCGGGCGAGATCCGTCGCCTGCAGGTGAACGGCGTATCCTGGTTCGCCCCCGGGCGCTGGGTGGAGGTGGCGGACCCATGGCTTGGTCCCGATACCCATGGCTGCTCCACGGTGCCGGGCCTGCGGCCGGGTCGAAGTGTCGAGATGGACCCGGAAACCATGAAGCTGGCGTTGCGCATCATATACGGCAACGAAGACCTCTTTGCCCGCTTGCGACCGCGGGTGCCGCAGCGGCCTTGGTACGCCCGCAATCTGAAACTCGTGCAGGCGTCGGGCTGACGGTAAACGCAGTGCAAGCATGCGTTGCTGAGAATCATTATATTTTGTAAGATCGCGCGCTGATATCACTCAGTTCTGCATCGGCCCCAGCGTGGGGGTGCAGGACGATTCCAGGTGTGGTTGTGGAACGTTACTATCGTGAATTGGTGAGTTTCCTGTCCGCGCGCCTGGGTAACCGTCAGGCGGCGGAGGATGTTGCCCACGATGCCTACCTGCGGGTACTGGAGCGAACGGACAACGGGCAGATCGAGCATCCGCGCGCCTTCCTGTACCGCACCGCCCTGAACCTGCTGGTAGACCGCCATCGTCGCCATCTGGTGCGTCAGGCCGAGCCGCTGGAGGTTCTGGACAGTGACGAGTGCTGGCACGTGCCGCCGCTTGCGCAGGAGTTGCAGCTCGATCAGCGCCTGGCCCTGATGCAGCGGGCACTTGACGAACTGACCGGCCCCTGCCGCGAAAGCTTCCTGCTACGCAAGATCGAAGGCTTGTCCCATCTGCAGATCGCCGAGCGCCTGGGCATCTCGCGCAGCCTGGTGGAAAAGCACATCGTCAATGCCATGAAGCACTGCCGGGTGCGCATGCGGCAGTGGGAGTCCTGATTGCCTGGCTAAAGGCGAATGCAAATTCCGTCAGTCAATCACTTGATTTATGCGGCTTTTCCGACTTCTATCAAAGAAGACCGCTGCCTGCGTTACTCTGGCAGTCGCCGTCACTGGCGCAGTATGGTCATGGAGCGTGCCCATTACCCAGCTGCCCAGGTCCGCCCATGGCAAACAAGACCCTGCGCATTCTCATCGCCGATGAACACCCGTGCCAGCGCTTGCAGCTGGAGCGGTTGCTCAATGGCCTGGGCTATTACCGGATAGCCCCAGTGGACAGCTTCGAGGAGCTACAGCGCTTGGTGCTGTGCGCCTTACAGCCCTTCAACCTGTTGCTGGGCAATATCGAACTGGCCAGCCATGCTGGCGTCGACCTGGCGCGCTTCTGTCGCGTCAGCACCCAGATCCAGCACGCCCTGCTGTACCACTCCAGCCAGTTGAAAGTGCCTGCGGTGCCGCAAACCGAGCGCCAGGCCGTCAGCCTGAGCCTGCCGCAGGCGCCCGATAACGAGGCGCTGGAGACGTTCATGGCAATCATCGATGCCCCCCTGCTGGTGGGCAAGTTGCCGCTGCCGGGCAACGCGCCTGCCAATGCTGTCAGGCCCCGGCCACGGGCCAACTTCGCGCACACGGTGTTCAACCGCTAGCCAAGCCGCCAGCGGGCAATCGGGCAGCGATTTGTTATGCTCTTGCCCTTTGCCGATTTGCGGACCCTGCCATGACTGCCATCGATACCGCTCGCCCGCCCCGGTTCAGCCGCGGCGACCACAGGACCCTGGGCCTGGCGGCGCTGGGCGGCGCGCTGGAAATCTACGATTTCATCATTTTCGTGTTCTTTGCGCTGACCCTGAGCCAGCTGTTCTTTCCACCCGAAATGCCCGAGTGGCTGCGCCTGCTGCAAAGCTTCGGCATTTTCGTCACCGGTTACCTGGCGCGGCCGCTAGGCGGTATCCTGATGGCGCACTTCGCCGACCACCTGGGGCGCAAGCGGGTGTTCAACCTGAGCATCCTGATGATGGCCTTGCCATGCCTGCTGATCGGGGTGATGCCGACCTACGCCGACATTGGCTACGCGGCACCGCTGGTCCTGTTGGCCCTGCGTATCCTCCAGGGGGCTGCTGTAGGCGGGGAGGTGCCGAGCGCCTGGACCTTCGTCGCCGAGCATGCGCCAAACGGGCGACGCGGCTATGCCTTGGGGTTTCTGCAGGCGGGGCTGACCTTCGGCTACCTGCTGGGGGCGCTGACCGCGACCTTGCTGGCGCAACTGTTCACCCCGCAGGAAATCCTCGATTACGCCTGGCGCTACCCGTTCCTCCTGGGTGGGGTGTTTGGTGTGATGGGTGTGTGGCTGCGCCGCTGGCTCAGTGAAACACCGGTGTTTCTCGCCCTGCGCGCGCGCCAGGCGCAACCTGTGACGTTCCCGCTGCGACGCGTGCTGGGCGAGCACCGCCGGGCGCTGGTCCCCGCCGCGCTGCTGACCTGTGTGCTGACCTCGGCGGTGGTGGTGCTGGTGGTGATCACGCCGACGGTGATGCAGCAGCGTTTCGGCATGAGTGCCGGGTACACCTTCGCCCTGAGCAGCGTGGGCATCGTCTTCCTCAACATCGGCTGCGTGCTGGCCGGGCTGCTGGTCGACCGTGTGGGGGCCTGGCGCGCGCTGATGCTCTACAGCCTGTTGCTGCCGCTGGGTATCGGCGCGTTGTACGCCAGCCTGGTGGGGCAGTGGGGGATGACCTGGCTGGCGTATGCGCTGGCAGGGTTGAGCTGTGGCGTGGTGGGGGTGGTGCCCTCGGTCATGGTCGGGCTGTTCCCGGCCGAGATTCGGGTTTCGGGGATTTCCTTCACCTACAACGTGGCCTACGCACTGTGGGCCAGCACCACGCCGCTGGCGCTGATTGCGCTGATGCCGTGGAGCCCGTGGGTGTGTGTCGGGTTTTGTCTGATCATGGGTGCGGTGGGGCTGCTGACGGCCTTGTATTTCGGGCGTCGTGAGCCTTTGGTGTTTGCGGCGGAGCCGATGCCGGTCATGTGTGGCGACAAATGAGCCGGTAACGGATGCGGGGCGTTGAGGCAGACTTCCGGGCGGGGGTTATTGGAATAACCTATTAGCCAAATTTAACCTGGAAGGGAGATGACGCGCTCATCGTGTCTTTCAAGGAGTTGTGAACATGAGATGCCCAATTTGCGGAGGTGCCGAGCTCGCGCTAGACACTCAGGACATGCCCTACCGGTATAAGGGGGAATCGACCCTGATCCCTGATGTGACGGGCGATTACTGTTCTGTCTGTGGTGAGGCAGTGCTAAGTCATGACGAGGCTATGCGAGTCAGCGATCTGATGTCTGCCTTCAATCGCCAAGTCAATGCTCTAGACGTTGATCCCGATTTCATCGTTTCCGTACGCAAGAAATTTGATCTGGATCAGCGGGAGGCTGGGGAAATATTCGGTGGAGGAGTCAATGCTTTTTCACGTTATGAGAATGGCAAAACCAAACCGCCGGTGGCGCTGATCAAATTGTTCAAGTTGCTCGACCGTCACCCGGAGCTCTTTGAGGAAGTCAGGACTGCGTGAGGCGGTTGCCCGGCCTTGCTTGGGTTTCCAAATGACACTGTCTGTAGGCGCGGATAGCCAACAAAAAGCCCCCGGCCCATCAGGACCGGGGGCTTTTCGTTGCCACAAGGGCAGGGGCCTTACATGTTCGGGTAGTTTGGCCCGCCAGCGCCTTCAGGGGTGACCCAGGTAATGTTCTGGGCCGGGTCCTTGATGTCGCAAGTCTTGCAGTGCACGCAGTTCTGCGCGTTGATCTGGAAGCGCTTGTTGCCGTCTTCCTGAGTGACCACTTCGTATACACCTGCCGGGCAGTAGCGCTGGGCAGGCTCGTCGTACAAGGGCAGGTTGCTGGCGATCGGTACGCTTGGATCGGTCAGCTTCAGGTGGCAGGGCTGTTCTTCTTCGTGGTTGGTGCTGGAGAGGAATACCGAGCTCAGCTTGTCGAAGCTGAGCTTGCCGTCCGGTTTCGGGTAATCGATCTTCTGCGAATCGGCGGCCAGCTTCAGGCAAGCGTAATCCGGCTTGGTATCGTGCAGGGTGAACGGCAGTTTGCCACCGAACCAGTTCTGGTCGACATAGTTGAACGCCGCGCCCAGCAGCGGGCCGAACTTGTGCATGGCCGGGCCGAAGTTGCGGCTGGCGAACAGTTCTTCGTGCAGCCAGCTGGCCTTGAAGGCGCTGACATAGCTGTTCAACTGATCACCGCCTTCGCTACCGGCGATCAATGCGTCGGCCACTGCTTCGGCGGCAAGCATGCCGGACTTCATCGCGGTATGGCTGCCCTTGATCTTGGCCACGTTCATGGTGCCCAGGTCGCAACCGATCAGCGCGCCACCATTGAAGACCATTTTCGGCAGCGAGTTGATGCCGCCTTTGGCCAGGGCGCGGGCGCCGTAGCTGATGCGCTTGCCGCCTTCGAGGTACTGGCTGATCACCGGGTGGTGCTTGAGGCGCTGGAACTCGTCGAACGGCGACAGGTACGGGTTGGCGTAGGACAGGTCGACGATCAGGCCGACCACCACCTGGTTGTTTTCCAGGTGATAAAGGAACGAGCCACCGGTGTTGTCCTTGGCCATCACGTCCAGCGGCCAGCCGGCGGTGTGCACCACCAGGCCTTGCTCGTGCTTGGCCGGGTCGATTTCCCAGATTTCCTTCAAGCCGATGCCGTAGTGCTGGACGTCGGACTCGCTGTCGAGGTTGAAGCGCTTGATCAGCTGCTTGCCGATATGGCCACGGCAGCCTTCGGCGAACAGGGTGTACTTGGCACGCAGTTCCATGCCCGGGGTATACAGGCCGTCTTTCGGGTTGCCTTCGCGGTCAACACCGAGGTCGCCGGTGACGATGCCGCGAACCACGCCGTTGTCGTCGAACAGCGCTTCCTGGGCGGCGAAGCCCGGGTAGATTTCCACACCGAGGTTCTCGGCCTGCTGGGCCAGCCAGCGGCACAGGTTGCCCAGCGAGATGATGTAGTTGCCCTGGTTGTGCATGGTCTTGGGCACGAACAGGTCAGGCACCTTGGTCGCGCTGCTGGCATCCTTGAGCACGTAGATGTCGTCGCGCTTCACTTCGGTATTCAGCGGTGCGCCGAGCGCTTTCCAGTCGGGGAACAGCTCGTTCAGGGCGCGGGGCTCGAACACTGCGCCAGAGAGGATGTGGGCGCCGACTTCAGAGCCTTTTTCCACCACGCAGACGCTGATTTCGCTACCGGCTTCGGCGGCCTTCTGCTTCAGGCGGCAGGCGGCGGACAGGCCCGCCGGGCCGGCGCCGACGATGACCACGTCGAATTCCATGTATTCGCGTTCCACTGGTTCTCTCCTACTCATCAAGGCTCGTGCTGTTGCTTTGTCTTATGGGTGCTTGCGCGCAGTGGCTCATCACGGGAGCGAAACTGTAGCTGCGCAAATGACGGACTACACCGTTTTGTCTTGGCCGCGCATTATATCTACACCACTTGGCGGGTCCAATACAAACGTTTGTTTGAATTTGCCGCAGGCCAGTAAAATCACAGGAACGCGGCTGGAGGGTGACCGATTTGCCGTATTGACCGGATTGGGTGTTACGGTCAAGATACGAGCGGTTTTACGTTCGCCGTAGGCTTGCAGCCGGGCGCAGGTACACCTCTAAAGACCAGGTGTGGAGCAGGGTTTTGCGGGCTTAGGCCGGTTTGTAGTGGAGTTTACACGCCACGACAGAAAATGACCCGTGAGTATTTGTCGCAAGAGTCCGGACAAGACTGTTCGGTCACAGTGAAGATGCTGCTTCCCGGTACGTTTTTAGAGGTGCCCTTGTACCCACGCGCATCGCCGGGCATGGCCCCAGGCGACTATCTATTCACCGGAGAGTAACGAGGAATCCATGAAGGTTCTTGTAGCTGTCAAACGAGTGGTCGACTACAACGTCAAGGTTCGCGTCAAGGCGGACAACTCCGGCGTCGACCTTGCTAACGTCAAGATGTCCATGAACCCCTTCTGCGAAATCGCCGTGGAAGAAGCCGTACGCCTGAAGGAAAAAGGCGTTGCGACCGAGATCGTCGTCGTTTCCGTCGGCCCGACCACTGCCCAGGAGCAACTGCGTACCGCCCTGGCCCTGGGTGCCGACCGTGCCATCCTGGTCGAAGCCGCTGACGAACTGAACTCCCTGGCCGTGGCCAAGGCGCTGAAGGCCGTTGTCGACAAGGAGCAGCCGCAGCTGGTCATCCTCGGCAAGCAGGCCATCGACAGTGACAACAACCAGACCGGCCAGATGCTGGCCGCGCTCACCGGCTTCGCTCAGGGCACCTTCGCCTCCAAGGTTGAAGTGGCTGGCGACAAGCTGAATGTCACCCGTGAAATCGACGGCGGCCTGCAGACCGTTGCACTGAACCTGCCAGCCATCGTTACCACCGACTTGCGCCTGAACGAGCCACGCTACGCGTCGCTGCCGAACATCATGAAGGCCAAGAAGAAGCCGCTGGAGACCGTCAAGCCTGACGATCTGGGCGTTTCCCTCGCCTCCACCAACAAGACCTTGAAAGTCGAAGCCCCGGC
>NZ_SSOE01000035.1:0-17007 GCF_029871175.1 Pseudomonas sp. BN607 | reverse complement strand
CAGTACACCCTGGGCATCGAGTTGCCGGAGCTGGTCGCCAATAACCTCAGTGGCCCTTCGCTGCCTCTGCACATCGGTTTCAACCCGATGAACACCCAGGACTCGGGCTTTGGCATGGGCTGGACCCTCAACCTCACCCAATACGACCCCGGCACCAATCTGTTGCACCTGCACACCGGTGAAAGCTTCAAGGTCACCGGCAGCGATGCCAGCGACGGCACCGGCAAGGTGTTCAAAGAGCGCAAGCTGCGCAGCTTCCACTTCCATGATCACGGCGCGGGCTATCGCGTCGAGCACAAGGCCGGCCTGGTCGAACTGCTCGAATTGAAAGGCCCCAGCGACAATCTTATCGCCGTGCCCACCCGGGTCGAGGCGCCTTCGGGCCATGGCATCACCCTGAGCTACAACATTTTCCAGAAGGCCCCATGCCTGGTCGGCATCGAGGACGACACCGGGCTCAAGCTGCTGGCCATCACCTACACCGACGACCTAATCACCGTCGATTTGCACCCGGAATCCGGTCCCGGCTTTACCCCACTGGCCCGTTACACCCTGGAATACGACCGCCGCTTCAGCCCGGCGGTGCGCCTGCCCCATACCATTGTCCTGCCCAGCGACGACAAGGCCAGCTGGGGGCTCGATTACGACAAGGTGCGTGAGGTGGTCTGCCTGACAAAAGTGCGTAGCCCGGTCGGCGGCGTCGAGACCATCGAGTACAACGATGACGGCCACCTCTTCCCCGGCGACGTGCGTGACGCGCTGCCCCGGGTGACCAAGCACACCATCAAGCCTGGTGCCGAGCAGCCCGACATGGTCACCACCTACGCTTACACCAGCAACAACTTCCTTGGCAGGGGCAGCGGCATCACGTGGCGCGACAACGGCGAGGACAACCTTTACGAGTTCACTGGCACCGATTTCAGCTACGGTTCGACCGCGACTTACCTGGCTGACGCTACCCCTCTGCGCACCATCACTCGCAGCTTCAACCGCTTCCACCTGCTGACCCGGCAAGTGACCGAGCAGGTCCACGAGGTCTACGACGAAGGCGCCACGCAGCCCCGGCGCGAAACCTGCCTGCATGAGCTCGAGACCGTCTACCACGAGACCAACGAGGAGTTCAAGCTGCAGCCGAACTACTTCCAGATGCCCAAGCATCAGCTCAAGCGCTGGAAGATCAAGGAGGATGTCAGCCGGCTGCGTGAAGAAGTGGTCATCACCTACTACGACGAGCATGGCAACCTGGCCCTGGAATCCAAAGCCACAGCGCCGGTGTACAGGGGCGCTGAGATCGACGAGGACGCCACCCTTGCCACCACGGTCTATACCCGGCATACCTACTACCCGCCTACCGACAATGGCGACGATTGCCCGCCCGACCCGCAGCTGTTCACCCGCAGCCGCAAGACCAGCACCGTGTACCCGGCCGCCGATGGCGAAGGCTCGGCGGCTACCCTGCGAACCCGTTACCGTTACCAGCACATTGCGGCATTGAGCAGTGCCAAAGGGGCCATGGGCTACGTGGTCGCCCATAAGGAAGACGCGCTGCAGGTGGACGGCGACCAGGAGCAACTCCTGCACAGCACCACGCGCCGGTTCTTCACGGAAGCCACAGACGGTAAGTTCCTGCATGGCCGCCTGGATCAGGAGACCAACACACTCAAGCACGCGAGCGATGCCAGCAAGGACAAGACCTCGACATTGACCTTCTTCCATTCGCTGGTCGAAGACGACAACCAGAAGAAGACCTTGCTGCAGGTGCGCGAGACCTTCAAGGGGCATGACCTGGCAGAGCGGGTGACGGCCAGCGCGACGTCCATCCATAACGGCCTGGTGTGTCGCACCCAGGATGCCGACAGGGTCGAAATCCACTTCCGTTACGATATGCTCAAACGTTTGATTTCCGAGACCGTCGCCCCCGGCACCGCCCACGCCGCGACCCGGGAACGCACCTACACGCTGGGCGGGCAAGCGAACGAAACAGCGAAAGATGTCAACGGCGTGGTCACGCGGACCTGGTTCGATGGCTACAACCGCCCCATCCGGGAAGAGCGGGAAACCCTGGATGAGCAAACCGCCCAGCGCAACTGGCGCGATGTGCAGACCACGCAGTACGACAGCGCAGGCCGGGTCGAGTCGGAAATCACTTACGACTACCTGGAAAGCGAAACACTCACACTGACCAGCCAGTTTACCTATGACGGCTGGGGCAACCGTGTCACCAGCCTGCTGCCGGACGGTGTCGTGGCGTGCACCGAGCGCTCCCCCTTCGGCAAGGAAGGGTTCATCGTACAGCAGTGGCAAGAGCGCGCGGAGGACGCCAGGCCACGCAAGCGCCGCCAGTTTACCAGCACCGAATTCAACCGTTTCGACAAACCCCTCAGCGACAGCCGACTGGACCTCGATGGCATACTGGTGGGCAGCAAGCGCTACTATTACGACGGGGCCGGCCGCTGCGTACGCGAGGTCCAGCAACTGCGTGACCCACTGTTCCCCGATAAAACGCTGGAGCAGACCACCCAGTTCGGCTATGACGTGTTGAGCCGCATGACCAGCACCACACGCCCTGACCGCAGCGTGCTGCGACGCCGCTTCGCCAGCCACAGCGTCGCTGAGCTGACCACCGAACTGGAACTGACACCAGCAGACGGGGAAAGCACGATTATCTGCAAGCGGGCATTCGATAGCCTGGAACGGCTCACCAGCCTGACCGTCGGCAACCGGACCGAGACGTTCCGCTATCAAGGCCAGACAACGCTGATCGACGAACATGACAAGCCTTCGGGACGCACGTTCAAGTATACCTACACCCCCGAACTGACCGGGCAACCCACCTCGATCACCCTCAAGGGCGCAAAGGCCGCCAACGGCGAAACCACCTTCGGTTACGCCAGGCCCGATGCGGAAATCACGTTGGCAGACAATGGCGCTGGCACACGGCACTATGCCTATACCGACCAGGGGTACCTGAGCAAGGAAACCTGGACGGATAAACAATCGGGTGAGAACTACACCATCACGCACACTGCATCGCTGCTAGGCCGCCCAATCGAACGCAAGAGCAGCGACGCCCCCCTCACCATCACCCGGTACAGCTATAACGACAAAGGGCAGCTGCAAACATCGACGCAAGGCGATCTTGGCGCAACGTTCACCTACGACCTGGATGGTCGCCTGCACACCACCACCACCGTTGACAGCGTCAGTAAGCGGCAGTGCGTCAGCACCGTCCTTTATGACGACCTGGGCCGTGAGTGCGAACGCACTGTGGCGCTGGATGACGGCAGCACGCGAACGGTAAAAATGGTGTGGCGAGACGACGACCTGCTGCATAGCCGGGCCACGCTGCGAGACGGCGAGAAGCGCTTGGTCGAAACGTTCAGCTATGACCAACTGAACCGGCTGAGCACCGTAGACTATACCCTCGAGAACGCGAGCGATGCCGAAGACTACCTGCCGCGTAACCGGGCCGGGCGCTCCATCAAAGGCCAGATTTTCCGCTTCGACGACTTCAACAACCTGACTCGCTGCCAGACCGCCTTCCATGACGGCGCAACGGATGCCGCCAAGTTTGTTTATGGCGCCGCGAGCGCGAACGACCTGCATGACATGTTCCAGTTGCGCGAGCTGACCCACACCTTGGCGCCGGACTACCCGCTGGCCCAGACCTTCACCTATGACCCTGACGGCAACCAGAACAACGATGAATGGGGACGCCAGCTGACCTACGATGACCATGGTCGTCTGCAACAGGTGAGCAGCAAGGATGGCAATACCGTGCTCACGCGTTATCGCTACGATGGGCATGACCATCTGGTGGGCGTGACCTACGATCAACAAGCCGAGCAACTGCGCCGCTACGAAGGCTACCGCCTGAGCACCGTGAGCCAGGGCGATGAGCAGATCAACTACCTGCATGGCGACACGCATCCGCTTGGGCTGCAGAACTCGGCCAATAAGCAGGACACACGCCTGCTGCTGACCGACAACGCAGCTTCGGTCACTGCCGAATACGGCGCTGCCGGGGTCAGCGAGGCGCACTTCAACCTGTATGGCGAACGCGGTGATGATGACACGCTGCGGAGCCTGCTGGGTTTCAATGGGGAAATACGCGAACAGCAACTTGATTGGTACCTGCTGGGACGGGGCTACCGTGCCTACAACCCCGGGCTGATGCGCTTCCACAGCCCCGATTCGCTGGCTCAGGAAGACGTTGGGGTAAACCCTTACCTGTATGCCCTGGGCAACCCGGTGAACTGGCGCGACCCGACCGGCCACAGGTCATCGCCGATACCGAGTCGAGATCCAAAGCCGCCCTATATCGACCCGGTAGAAGAGCCTAAAGGACCAGGCTTGTGGCAAATACTTGGGCTTACAATCGGTTCTATTGTGGGCATGTTACTCGGGGCGGTCGCTGGCGCCCTTCCCGCGACAATTGCGGTGGTGGGTGGCGTTATGGCGGTGGGGGCCGGCATCGGCGCAACGGTGTGGGCTACCAAGGTGGAAAATGAAGTCGTTTCGGGCATCATGATGGGCTTGGGGTCACTCCTCATAACAGCTGGCACGGGGGCGGTCCTGAGGGGGGGATGGAAGATGTGGAATGCCCGCAAAGCTGGAGCGCAAGGGGGTAAGCTTAGTGTGTCAGATCCTTCTGGTGAGCCACCAATTAACACTCCGCGAAACTCGATACATAACACACCACAGAACACACCACAGAACACACCACAAAACATACCACAGAACTCACCTAGAACCAGTGTACACAATAGTCTAGACAATTCACCTCGAAACCCACCTCCACCCCAGCCGATTGGGGAGCCTCAACCAGACTATTCTCTTTCAAGTCAACGCACTAGTTTGGATCAGCCCGTACCTAATCGAGTTCCAACTCCACCGCCGCCTCCGACATCAAACGCAAGACTTCTACGCGGCGACTGGACACTTACGAGCAACGGGTACCGATACAGACCCAGGGCATATGAATTTAGGGAGCAACAAATAATATTGAGCCGCAGTTCACACTAAACCTACAAAACCCCATGTACATCATGGGGTTTTTTTATTGCGGCCAAATCCCCTCATATCTCAAGACTAATCCTACACCCCGCTAGGCCATTCACTTTTATCCTCCTCACCCGCCAGCCCTATGGAACTCGCCTGCAATCCGCAAGCGAGTATTGATAAACCGCCTGTCTCCAACCCTACGCTCTCCATCGCCGGGCATTGGATGAGGACTTCCGCCGTGCCACGAACACAATGGCCAAAGCATCATCCTTTAAGGGTGTGTCTGTTTTCCATGATGACCTCGAGCGCAATTGTTCCGTGGCAACTTTTGCCACGCACCGCTGCTGCCGAGTCTCAACCCAATCAATTCGACGCCAGCTTCATGCGCCAGGCCCCCGACCAGCCTGCCGAAGCCGGCGCCTTGGCCTTGAAATCCCTGGCTGCCGAAACCCCACTCGCCGCCGGCCGCTATCGCCTGCAAGTCTGGGTCAACCTGGCGTTTCTCGCCGAGCACGAGGTGCTGCTGCAAAGCACCGACAGCCAGCACACCCTGCAACCCTGCCTGAGCGCCGCCCTGCTGCGCCAGGCCGGCCTGCGCGAACAAAGCCTGGCGCAACCTTTGCCCGACGACGACCGCTGCCTCGACCTCGAAACCATCGCCCCCGGCGCCACCGCCAAGCTCGACAGCCGGCGCCTGCGCCTGGAGCTGTCCATCCCTCAAATTTTCCTCAGCAGGGATACGGCGCGCATGCCCAGCGCCGAGCAGTGGGACTATGGCATCAATGCCGCCTTCATCAACTACCAGGCCTCGGCGCAAATGCGCAGGCAGGCCTACGGTGGCAGTACGAGCAGCCAGGACCTGTACCTCAACAGCGGCCTCAACCTAGGCCCCTGGCGCCTGCGCAGCAGCCAGTCGCTGCGCGAGGACGAACACGGCAGCCGGCGCTGGAGCCACACCAACACCTACGCCCAGCGCGACCTGCCCGGCAGCTTCGGTACCCTCACGCTGGGTGAAACCGGCAGCAACGGCGAGGTGTTCCGCAGCCTGCCCTTCAAGGGCATACAACTGGCCTCCGACCTGGGCATGCTGCCCGATGTGATGCAAAACTACGCGCCCATCATCCGTGGCGTAGCGCAGACCCGGGCCAAGCTCGAAGTGCTGCACAACGGTTACCCCATCTACAGCACCTATGTCGCGCCAGGCCCTTATGAAATCGACGACCTCGCCGTGGGCAGCGGCAGCGGCGAACTGGAAATCGTCCTGACCGAAGCGGACGGCCAGGTCAGGCGCTTCATCCAGCCCTATTCCAGCCTGAGCAACCTGCTGCGTGAAGGCGTGTGGCGCTACAGCGCCACGCTGGGCCGCTACAACGGCGCCGAAAACCTCGACTCACCGCTGCTGTGGCAAGCGACACTGGCCCGTGGCGGCGCCTGGAACACCACCCTGTATGGTGGCGTACAAGGGGGCGACTACTACCGCGCCGGCACCCTGGGCGTCGCCCGCGACCTGGGCACCATCGGCGCCCTGTCCTTCGATTTGACCAGTGCCCAGAGCGACCTGGGCAGCACACTGGGCAAGGTTCACGGGCACAGCTTCGCCGCACGCTACGGTAAAGCCTTCGACACCGGCACCAACTTGCGCTTCGCCGGCTATCGCTACTCCACCGAAGACTACCGTGACTACGATGAGGCCGTACGCGAACGCAATGCCTACAGCGCCTACCACGGCAGCCGCCGCAGCCGCCTGGAGGCCTCTGTGCACCAGCGCCTGTGGAAAAGCAGCTCATTGAGCTTCACCATGACCCAAGACGACTACTGGCAAAGCAAGAAACAGTTTCGCCAGTACCAGTTGCAGTTCAGCACCAACCTGCACAATGTCACCTACAACCTGTACGCCTCCCAGTCCCTGAACGATCAGAGCCAGAACGACCGCATGTTCGGCCTGAGCGTGTCGTTGCCGCTGGGCTTCGGCAGCGCCTCCAGCGCCAACCTCGACCTGCAGTCACGCAACGGCGCGCACAGCCAGCGCGCCAGCCTTTCCAGCAGCGCCATGGACCATCGCCTGAATTATGTCGCCTCGACCAGCCGGGACGAACGGCGCACCCAGACTTCCGCCCTGTCGGTTGGCTACCAGGGAGCCAGGGCCAGCGTGGGCGCGGGCTACACGCAAAGCGACGATTACCGTGCGCTGTCGCTCAACGCCAGCGGCAGCCTGCTGCTGCATGAAGGCGGCTTGACCAGTGGCCGCTACCTGGGCGAAACCAATGCCCTGGTACACGTCCCCGAAATCGCCGGAGTCGGCGTGAAAAATGCCCCTGGCAGCCTCAGCGACAACAGCGGCCACATGCTGGTGCCTTACCTTCGGCCGTACCGTTACAACTCGCTCGAACTGAACACCGACGACCTCGGCCCACAGGTGCAGATCGACAACGGCGCCCAGCACCTGACACCGCGCCGCGGCGCCATCGTGCTTGCCGAATTCCAGGCACGCAAGGTCAGCCGGCTGATCCTCACCCTGCTCCGGGCCGATGGCCAGCCATTGCCTTTCGGCACCCAGGTCAACGACGCCACCGGCACGTCGCTAGGGGTGGTCGGCCAGGCCGGCCAGGCCTTGCTGGCGGTCGACGACAAAGCTCAGACGCTACACGTGCGCTGGGGTGAAGCCAGCGATGAGCATTGCCAGTTGCAGATCGAGCCCGCGCAGATGGACCAAGCGCAGGGCTATCACCAACAGACGCTGACTTGCCCCACCCCCCTGACCTAGCTCACCCGGCACCGGAACCTATCCCCATGAACGCTTCATTCATCCGACGCGCGATCCTGCCCCTGGCATTGACAGCCTTGTTGGCCAGCAGCAACGCACTTGCACTCTGCAGATGGGACGGCGGCCTCCCCAGCGGGCAACTGCTGTACAACATTCAACTGGGTAACCTTTGGGTACCGCGCGATGCGCCTGTGGGTAGCGTCATCCGAACCGCCAGTAGAATGTCGACGCCCAACGACACAGGCCATAAACTCCTCTGCCCGGTGGCTGTCGCGGGCGACCGTGCCGACGTGAACCTGCCGAACACAGCAAGCATCTTCCCCGGCCCGTTGCCACCCATCAGCGGTGTCGAAACCGACCGCGTGCTCGAAACCAACATACCCGGCGTCGGCATACATGTGCGCCTGGGGGCACCGTACGAGGGCGGATGGGACAACTATTGGATACCACGGACCCCGGTTTCCGTCCCCTACTCTGGCTACCAGGACAGGCCGTCCGGGCTGGCCATCACCACCACCTATCTGGACACCTACATCACCGTGATCAAAACTGGCGAAATACCGCCGGGGCCGCACAGCTTTGCCGGCCAGGAGCTGTTCACCGGCAATTTCACCGGCGTTGGCAGCGTGCTCAAGGCCAATTTGCATGGCACCGTGACGCAGGCGCAGTGCTCGTTGGGGGCCAACCCGGTCAGCGCCGACCCGGTAGACCTCAAACACCACGAGCTGAGCAGCTTTAGCGGCGAAGGCTCGACCACCCCTGCAATCCCGTTCCACATCAACCTCAACCAATGCGCTGACGACAGTGGCATGGCACGGGTGCACATTCAGCTGGACGTTACCAAGGGCGCGACCGTGATCGATGCCGACAAGGGCCTGTTCAGCCTCATACCCGAAGTTGGCAACGCCTCCGGCCTGGGCGTGCAAATACTGCGCGCCGACGGGGTGACACCTGCCAAGCTTGGCGAGGAGCTGGACGTAAGCGCGATCACCCCCGGAGACATGCGCATAGACTTCAATGCCCGCTACTACCAAGTGGCGCCCCAGGTTACGAGCGGCCCCGCCAAAAGTGCACTCAACTTCACGATCTATTACAAGTAGGACGGGCCAGGATCATGGGTGCAAGGGGCAGGTCTGGCCCCTTGCACGACCGACTGCCAGTGAGGGCAAAGAGAAACAGGCGTGAAGAATCGAACGCAAGTCGCTTTGTTCATTTCTCGATCCGGAGCGGGCTGGCATCGGCCACCCGCTCCTCCCCCGTCAACTTGCAGACGCCCCGGATGACTGCGGCAGCTCGACATTGTCCGCCTCACGCTGGGCGCCATCCTCTTCCAGCATTGGCACGGTCAACGCCCACATCAGCTGACGCCGTGCAGCCTCACGCTCGTCGCGAACGCGGTTCATCTCTTCCAAGCGCTCACCGTCCAAAACGTTGCGTTCATCCATCAGTGCCCCCAGGCGGCTGTGGAAAGGTGCATCAAGCGCTTCCAGCCGGTCCCCCTGCGTACGCTGTAAATAGCGCTGCCAGAAGGCTCTCTCCACCATCGAGGTCGCAACGCTTGCTGGAGATTCAGCGTCCTGGACCTGCGCCAGTGCAGCCGCCGTTCTTCGTTCGTCTACACCTGAAATCTCACCAAACAGCATGTCGCTGGGTTGCGCAGGCAGGTCCAGCGCATCACGCAACGACAGCCGATAGGCTAAACCCACCTCGACTTCGTCCGGGTTACCGCCTGCCTCACGCCTTGCCCGGATGTCTTCCAGGGCAATGCGGTCAACCTGCTCCAGGCGCCACAGCTGCCTTCCCAGGTGCAACAAGCCATCCGCCGGATGGTCAGAACGCTGCTGCGCCTGCCATACCAACATGCGCACCTCCAGATTACTGAAGCACAGCGCCGCATCGTCCTGGCAATTGACCTCAGTCACCTCAGAGAGCACCTCCTCCCGCAGGCTGGACCATTCAGCCATGGCCTCAACCATGGTACATACCCGGTCAGCCAATGCCTGGGGCGCGCGCTGAAACTCCGCTGAGCGCAAAAGTGTCGTGAGCACGGCCAAAAACGCACTGGTATCAGGGTCGCTTTGCAAGCTGTCCCACCTGAGCGAGAACTCGCCGCGTCGCGCCCGTTGGCAAGCATCCAGCCATTGCCGCCTCGCGTCAGAGGGTTGAACCGTCAACGCCTCTTGCAAGGTACCTAAGGGCCCCAGCGAAGCGTCCCAGCGCTGAAGCTCCACCTCGGCCAACGGGTTGCCTCGAACCAGGATGCTACGCCGAACCCAGCCGGGAGCCCGGTAGAATGCTTCAGGTATTGCCGCTATCTGATTATCACGAAAATCTGCGAGCATCAGATCGGGGCGAATCGCCAGCGCATTTGGGAAATCGTTGATGCCGGTACTGCGCATATGCAGATGGCGCAACCGGCTCAAGCCACTGACAGAAAAAACACGCCCTAACGGGTTGTAAGACAGGTTGATATATTCTAACGATTCGCAGCACGACAAAATCGTCGCCTGCCCAGCATCCAAGGTAATGTGGTTACCAAACGCGTCCAGGCTACGCAAAGACCTGATCTGCATCAGAGAAGACGGCAACCGCGTCAATTGATTACCAGGCAGTTCCAATGTTCGCAAATGTGGGAATGCCTCTATAAACCGCTCTGGCAACGACGTCAGCCCCAACTCGAACAACGCCAACTCGGTGACGTGGTTGAAACTGACCCTGGCGGGTAGCTCGGGTAGTGTTGGCAAGGACAAATTCAAAACAGCCCAGCGGTAGCTCTGGCTCTGATCACTCGCTGATCTGGAGAAGGTAATACGTCGCTGCCAGCACCCCCGCAACGCCTCCCTGAACGCGCGCCTGGCACTGCGCTCAGTTCCCATGGGTGTTTGCATCTGCCACTGGTAAAGCGCTGTGCTCAATGACTGCAACTCCCTCCCCTGCCTGTCAAGCTCTGCTTCAAGATTCAGGCCCGATGCCTGGATGTCCGCTAGCCAGGCATCGGCCTGCGCCACTGTGAACGAGGGGTACAAGGCACGAACCATGGCGAGCAACGCTTGCGGCCTTGGTCCTTGCGAGCTCCCAGCAGCTCCACGCCCACTCAGCGGGTAACCCACACGTCCATCGCTCAACCGACGAACAGGCTTGAACCAGGCATTGGCATCGTGCTGTGGTGCAAACAGGTTCTCGACCTCCTGCCGCCGCAGTTGAATCTGCCTGCCTAACAAAACCCGAAGATGGTGTGCGCAGGGGTCTGCGATACCCAGTTGCTGCCGCTGCTCTAGGCTATAAGCAGCGGACATGGTTTCGAATAATTCGCCGGGAGTGCCGATGGCATTACCCTGGTCATCCAGCAACTGGAACTTCCCGGCACGGTGAAGCAAGCCTCGTGGCAGGCTGCCCAGTTCACCCTCCGTCAAGACGATATCGGCACCACTGCCGGCGTCGAGCAAACGCCAGCGAATCCCTGCGGCGGCGTTGGGTAGGTGTTTCAACATCGCCACCGCCACGCGTGCGGTATCCGCATCCTGGGGAGATTCAATCAGATATGCTTCGATCACCCGCGCAACGCGGATACGCTGCACGCTACACCGCGCAGCCTCGGACAATCGCAAAGCAATGCGGGTGCCGCTCTCGACCAACCGCTGGTCGGCCACGCTGGCAGCACGCAACAACCCTCTTGCTGCAGCCCCGTGCAAACGTGTGAACGCCCGGCGAAGAAACGCCACGCCCGGTGAATCGCTCTCCTGCGCACCGTCGTACAAGCGCTGGAACAATTCACGACGGCGAACCGAAATCCGATCGGCCAAGTCAGCACCATGGAGTGTGGTGCTTTCCAACAAGCGCTGTGCCTGCTCCACCAGCACCTGATCGGCTACCTGGGCACCCTCCCGCAGATCACGAATGGCGCCCTGAATTCGCTGGTCGATCTTGATGCGCAATACCGTGTCCATGAGCTCAGGATCTACCCGTTGACCATAGACATGCACAGCGCGCAGGTGATCCGCGCTCATACCATGCGCGGCCAAGGCATGGGCTATCTGTTCATCCTCCAGTGTTTGGGCATCACCTCCCAAACGCCGGAACATCGCAAAGGTATCGTCCCATTGAGCAGGCTGCTCACTCCACAAGCGCCAGGCACCGGCGCCGTTGTGGCACAACAACGGTGCATGTCCATGCTGCGCAACCAACTTCCACTCACCCGTCGACGCCTGCTGTGCAACAGCGTAGAACCCATCATCGAGCTTGATCCATGCATGCTCCCCTGCGCGGTAGATCCCCTGACTATCGCGAACGGCCCCTGCCCCCGGCGCCGCGCGACGAAACGATGACAGGTCCTGGTTCCACAGTTTGACAGTACCGTCTTCAAGGTGGGCAGGCACCAGCTCGTCCACCACCGTCGCCCCTTGCCATAGGCGCCGCGTCAACAAGAGACCCGCCGAGGTCGCCGCTACCGCTGCCACATCGCCCCCTACATTGATCAGGTGGCGCAGCGCCTCGTTATCATCACCCTCGCGCCATGCTTCCAGGCCATGGTAAACCTCACCCAGCAACTTCCACGCCGTAACCGCGAGCAACCCCGCACCAATGATGGGTACGAACAGCCCCGCCAAATTCAGCAGTGTCCACCCTTCTGCAGCCAGGCGCCGGTTATGCGCAGCTTCGACCTCCCGGTCCAGTTTCGCTACAGGGACGGCGATCATCGCCGCGTCATCTTTGATCTGTTCAATACGTGCCATCGCCAGTGTGTTGAACAGCGGCATTCGGTACGGCTCGAGCTCTTCATCCAGATCGTAATTGGCCGTCATCACCAGGTCTGAATAGGCCGGAATGATTTCGCCGAAGAAAGCCTGGCTGTCGCGTCGTCGTACAAAGCGGCTGAAGAACCGTTGATAGCCAGGGTCGCGCAACCGTCGGCCCAAGGCATTCGCGAAGGTGCGCAAACTTTCGAAGGCGCACCAAGCACCATGACCATCGCCCGGAATATGCACCAGCACCCGCTTGATCGTATTTCGAAGCAAGCCTTCATCCATGACCGCAAGCACCACCACCTGCTGTATCGTGAAGCCCAATAGCTGGAGACGGTTAGCGACTACAAGATCACCCTTCAGTCGCCCCAGCGTATTGTCGGCACAAAGGCTTACGATGAGGTGAAGCTCGGCCTGCGTGAGTTGTCCATTCAGCTTGGCCTGGTAAGCGTCGACCAATAGCGCCTCTCGATGAGCCTCTGCCAATAACCGTGGAGCACCTGTGGAATCGTCGAAACCGGCAGCAGGCTGAAGCACTGCGTCCAGATGACGCTGGTATTGCCCGCCAAGATCCACCTGACGACAGAACCGTGCAAAATGGTCGGCACTGGGGGGCGTAACACTTCCCTGTCGACGGTTCTGCAAGCGGTTCCCCCTGGGCTGGGCGCCCTCCCGGGTTCTATCCGAAGCACACTCTGCCTCAGTGAAGTTTCGCAGGGCTGCCTCCACAAGTGGTATCGGCGCATACTCCACTTCGGTAAGGTGCGCGCCTACGGGTACCGTATTGATCACCACTTGCCGGTTGCCCACCAGCATCTCCCAACGGCGTACCTGATACTCATGCCCGAACTGCACCAGCATCTGCGACTCCAGCAGCGAGGTCGCAAACGTGTCGATCCCTTGGATGCGTGCCATTAGCTTGGACAGGTTGCGGCGCGTCTCCAGGCTGCGCTGCATCGCCCCGCCCAGCTGCTGCAGTTCCTGCTGTGACGCTGCCTTCAGCCAACCTGGCAGGCGCTTGGCAATGAGGTTGTCTTGGTAAGCTTGCGCTAGAACAAGGGGGTCAGGAGCAGTCGTTATTTGGTCTGTCTGCATGGCATAAGCCCGATGGATGATTGGGCAATCAACCTATCGAGGCCCAGAGATCAGAAGCTCTAAACATGTAATACCTGTTTGAGCCTTTCTGCCGCGCGCATGACTCAAGCACTTGGCTGCAACGGGCGCAGGCATCTGAATAGCTCAGTCGCGGCTTGCCGATTGATCGGGCATCGCGAACAGTAGTGCTCGCGAATCGCCTTTGCTGATCGCAGCCAGGCTGACCCAGTTCCGCATCATTGTACGTTCGATCTCCGTCACAGGGCCGCTGGTGACCCACCAGACTCTTTTGTAGCGGTGCTCCAGTGTTCGTGGGTCATTGACCACCCGTTGTGCGACGCGCGGATACAATGCAGTGGCAGGATCGGTGTAGTAAGGTTTGTAGACCAGCGGTGCGGTACCAGTCTTGTTGTAGAAATCAATAGTCAATGACCAGACTCTGTCATCGGCGAGCAGTGCATCACCTTGCAGCCATCGTGAGTTGACTTGAGCCATGACAGCGTCGAGCCGGTTGTCGACCCATTCACTGCCGCCCCGCAGATTAAATTGCCGACAGTATAGATTTACCATGCCTGTCGCTTCGAAGAACACGCAAAGAACCAGTAACAGCACACGCCAGCTCTGACGGAGTTCAGCCAGTGCACTGGCCAGCAGAATGGGTAAGCCCAGCAAGGCAAACAGCAAATAGCGCTCCATGAACAATGGTTTCACCCAGGAAACCAACCAGGTCACCAGCAGCGGGATGAAACAGTAGATGACGAGCATTGATCCGGGTCGGGACAATGCGAGGTCCCGCCACCAGAGGCGCGTTGCGCTAGCAAGCAGAATCAATGTAAAGGCCACTGCCAGCAAACTGGCGCCTGCCATGTCGGTGTCTAATGCGAATGCTCGCAAAAAAGCAAACGGCACCGTCATCGGTGTCGCTGCGGCTATCCACGCTATCAGATTGGGGCGACCGGTCTGCTCGATCAATGTGGGTAGCCAGGGCAAAAAGGCCAACGCAATCCCCACGTTGTAGATCCACCAAGGCCTCGACCAGATGAGCAATCGCCCGTTCTGCCCCCTGGCCAACAGTACGTACAACCAAAAGGATAATGCACACAGTACCGCAAAGTAGTGTGTGTACAATCCCGCGACCATCAACAGGCTATAAGCGAGCAAGTATCGATGCCGCTGCTGCTGCCCCCAAAGCAGTACCGCATACAGAGCCGAAAGCATGAGCAAGCCGAGTAGCGAGTACATGCGGATTTCCTGGCTGTAGTAGACCCCAATAGGGAAAACCGCCAAGAGCAAACCCGCCATTGCACAAGTACGCCAGCACGCAAACTGATGTGCAATCTGCATCCCCATGGCGACAGTGGCAACACCTGTCACAGCACTCAGACTACGGACGGCCACAACACTATCACCAAAACAGTCCATCCAGACATGCAATATCAGGTAGTACAAAGGGGGATGCACATCGCGCGCGGTAAACAGGATGACTTGCGTTGGGGACATTCTGGACAGCCACACACTGTAGGCTTCATCGAACCAGACGACCTGCAGTTCAATCTGGTAAAGCCTGACCGCGAGCGCAAGGAGCAAAATGCAAACGACTGCTAACCCGTGGGTAATGGATTTACGCTCGATTTCTAGGCGTATCATCAATCTTCCTTCAAAGGATGACGAGCCTTCTGCGACGTGCGCCCCCCTGCCATACCTTTGACCACATATCGCGGCCGGTGCTTGGATTCCATATAAATTCGCCCAATGTACTCGCCCAATACACCAATGCCGATCAATTGCACACCACCCAGAAACAAGATGGCTGTCATCAGCGAGGGATATCCCGGCACCGGGTTACCGAAGAGCCATTTGTCGATAACCTGCCAGGCCGCTGAAGCCAGCGCGAGCAAGGCGATGGTGCCTCCCACATACGTCCAAATTCGCAAGGGCACAGTACTGAAGGAGGTGATCCCGTCCAGAGCCAGGTTCCACAGTTTCCAACCGTTGAAACGGCTTCTTCCTGCCGTTCGCGAGGAACGCTCGTACTCGACCACTGCGGTCCTGAACCCTGGCCATGACAGCATGCCTTTCATGAAAAGTTGCTGTTCGGGCATCGACTTGATTACGTCCACGACTTGACGGTCAAGCAAGCGGAAGTCACCGACATTCTCCTCGATACGAATCTGCGATATGCGATTCAACAGGAAGTAGAAAATCGCCGCCGTATATTGCTTCCAGTAACTGTCACATGAGCGATCACGGCGTTTGGCAAGTACGACATCGAAACCCGCCCGCCATTGTTTGATCAGCTGTGGAATGACCTCGATCGGGTCCTGCAGGTCGACGTCGATTGGAATGACTGCATCGCCGCTGGCCTGATCCAGCCCAGCGAACAACGCGGCCTCCTTGCCGAAGTTACGTGACAGGTCGATCAGCGCAACATCGGGGTCCCCTGCGATCAGTTGGCGAATCTGCCGTTCAGTTCCATCCTGGCTGCCGTCATTGATGAAAATCAGTTCGACCTGATCAGCCTCATTGGCAAGCGCCCGGCGCACCGCGTCATAGAACGGCCTGATCGCCTTCTCTTCATTGAACACCGGCACGATCAGCGAAATATGCATCCGCGCTTCTCGATGAAGACCCAACGGGAGAACAAGAAGCCCAGCACCAAGCTGAGCAAAGAGAACAGCGTTACCGTGAACATTGGCTGCCAATCCAAACGGTCGCCGAGATAGCCCAATGCCACGGCGAGGCTGCCCATCCCACCCACAAACCTCAGGTAGCGTGGCAGAGACACCGAGGCCTTGAAGGTGAACCTAGCATTGGCCAGAAACGAAAATGACAGCGCCATGATGAAGGCGACCAGATTGCTCACAGCCTGATTGTTGCTAGTCATCAGCATCGCGATGAATACTGCTACATGGATGGCAGTGTTGCAGACGCCCACAAGCACGTACTTGAAGAACGCAGCCATGGATCAGACCTTTACGTTTTGACTAAAGGCCAACATAGATAAAGCCAATGAGATGCACCACTGGCAAAAATACCAGTTGACGCTGCGGGTCAGCGCGCGCTCGAGGGAGCTTCTGGGATACCCATGGATCCTGATAGCTTTGACTGAAACGAAAAAAGACGCCGAAGCGTCTTTTTTTGAGCGACTTACAGACTTCCGTGGAACTCTGTACATCGATATTTGGAGCGGGAAACGAGACTCGAACTCGCGACCCCGACCTTGGCAAGGTCGTGCTCTACCAACTGAGCTATTCCCGCAATTTGAAGCTTTACCACTATCGGCGTGAAGCGCCTTTACAGCCTTCACCACCACTGCACCGCATAGACGCCACAGTATTTAAACTGGAGCGGGAAACGAGACTCGAACTCGCGACCCCGACCTTGGCAAGGTCGTGCTCTACC
>NZ_SSOE01000034.1:0-141555 GCF_029871175.1 Pseudomonas sp. BN607 | reverse complement strand
AAGCGCTGTCAACCATCATCTCAACCGCTGGCGATCATTAGATCGTAGCCCTTACAGCATCTTCCGAATCGCCTAACTCATTGAATCTCAAGGAGTTTGTCGTTCCGTTGTCGCTGGAAGTGGGGCGCATTATAAGGGGATTCGAAAGGCCGTCAACCTTTAATTTCATTTATTTGAAATATTCCAGGGGAAGACCGTATCAAGGCCACCAGGTTGCGGCGGACACATCTAATAGCCAACACCATCTCAAAACAGCCCCCTACAACAAAAACAAAGCGGGGAGGCCTGACGGCCTCCCCGCTTTGTTTACCCCCCACTCAAAGGCTAGGGAATGCAAACTGCGACGCTTCATGGCTGGCCCGCTGCGGCCAACGCTGGGTAATTGCCTTGCGACGGGTATAGAAGCGAACACCATCCGGGCCATAGGCATGCAGGTCACCAAACAGCGAACGCTTCCAGCCGCCAAAGCTGTGGTAAGCGACCGGCACCGGCAGCGGTACGTTCACCCCAACCATGCCCACTTCGATCTCATCACAGAACAGCCGCGCCGCTTCACCGTCACGGGTGAAAATGCAGGTGCCGTTGCCATACTCATGATCGTTGATCAGTTGCATGGCCTGCTCGAGGCTGTTTACCCGCACCACGCACAGTACCGGGCCGAAGATCTCTTCTTTATAGATACGCATCTCCGGGGTCACCTTGTCGAACAGGGTGCCACCCACGAAGTAGCCATCTTCATTACCCGCCACTCGGAAACCACGACCATCCACCACCAGCTTGGCGCCAGCAGCAACACCGTCATCGATGTAACCCACAACCTTGTCACGCGCAGCCGCAGTTACCAGCGGGCCCATGTCCAGGCCGCACGACGTGCCAGCACCAATCTTCAGTGCCTTGATCTGCGGCTCCAGTTTGGCAATCAGGGCGTCAGCCACCTGGTCGCCTACGCACACTGCCACCGAAATGGCCATGCAGCGCTCACCGCACGACCCGTACGCTGCACCCATCAGTGCACTCACTGCGTTGTCCAGGTCGGCGTCCGGCATCAGTACCGCGTGGTTCTTCGCACCACCCAAGGCCTGCACACGCTTGCCGCGCTTGGTGCCTTCGGCATAGATGTACTCAGCAATCGGGGTCGAGCCGACAAAGCTCAGCGCTTTCACTTCCGGCGCTTCGATCAGCGCATCCACCGCTTCCTTGTCGCCGTGCACCACGTTGAGGATGCCCTTCGGCAAGCCGGCCTCCAACAGCAGTTGAGCGATGAACAAGGTCGAGCTCGGGTCACGCTCGGATGGCTTGAGGATGAAGGCGTTACCACAAGCAATGGCCAGCGGGTACATCCACAGCGGCACCATGGCCGGGAAGTTGAACGGCGTGATACCGGCAACCACGCCCAGCGGCTGGAAGTCGGACCAGGCATCGATGTTCGGGCCTACGTTGCGGCTGTATTCGCCTTTCAGCACTTCTGGGGCCGCGCAGGCGAACTCGACGTTCTCGATACCACGCTTCAATTCGCCAGCAGCGTCTTCCAGGGTCTTGCCGTGCTCTTCGCTGATCATCTGCGAGATGCGTGCTTCGTTCTGCTCAAGCAGCTGCTTGAAGCGGAACATCACCTGTGCGCGCTTGGCCGGTGGGGTGTTGCGCCAGGCCGGGAAAGCAGCCTTGGCCGAATCGATTGCTTCCTGCACGGTCGCGCGGCTCGCCAGCTCGACCTTGCGCACGGCCTGGCCGGTTGACGGGTTGAAGACATCGGCGGTGCGCTCACCCTTGGTGACCAGCTCGCCGTGAATCAGATGCTGAACAATGCTCATGCAAAACTCCGGATAAAGAAGGTAGAAGCCGACGCGATGTGTTCACGCGCCGCGCATCAAAATCAGAAAAATCAGTCGATCAGGTTCAGGGTTTCGCCGACGGCGTCGAACAAGCGGTCCAGTTCCTGCGGCTTGGTGTTGAAGGTTGGGCCAAACTGCAGGGTGTCGCCACCGAAGCGAACATAGAAGCCGGCCTTCCACAGTTTCATCGCCGCTTCGTATGGGCGGACGATAGCATCACCGTCACGAGCGGCGATCTGGATGGCGCCGGCCAAGCCGTAGTTACGGATATCGACGATGTTCTTGGTGCCCTTCACGCCGTGCAGGAGCTTCTCGAAGTGCGGCGCCAGTTCGGCGGCGGACTGCACCAGGTTTTCCTTCTGCAGCAGGTCCAGCGCGGCGAGACCGGCGGCGCAGGCGACCGGGTGGGCCGAGTAGGTATAGCCGTGGGGGAATTCCACGGCGTATTCCGGCGTGGGCTGGTTCATGAAGGTCTGGTAGATCTCACTGCTGGCAATGACCGCGCCCATCGGAATGGCGCCATTGGTCACCTGCTTGGCGATGCACATCAGGTCCGGGGTAACGCCAAAGGCTTGCGAACCGGTCATGGCCCCCATGCGGCCGAAGCCGGTGATCACTTCATCGAAGATCAGCAGGATGTTGTGCTGGGTGCAGATCTCACGCAGACGCTTCAGGTAACCCTTCGGCGGCGGCAGTACACCAGCAGAACCAGCCAGCGGCTCGACAATCACGGCAGCAATGTTGGAAGCATCGTGCAGCTCGATCAGCTTGAGCATTTCGTCCGCAAGAGCGATACCGCCCTCTTCCGGCAGGCCTTTGGAGAAGGCGTTCACCGGCAGTACGGTATGGGGCAGGTGGTCGACGTCCAGCAGCTGGCCGAACATCTTGCGGTTGCCATTGACGCCGCCCAGGCTGGTACCGGCGATGTTCACACCGTGATAACCACGGGCCCGGCCGATGATCTTGGTTTTGGTCGCCTGGCCTTTCAGGCGCCAGTAGGCACGCACCATCTTCAGTGCAGTGTCGGCGCACTCCGAGCCGGAGTTGGTATAGAAGACGTGATTCAGGTTGCCTGGCACCAGGTCGGCAATTTTTTCAGCCAGCTGGAACGACAGCGGGTGGCCAAACTGGAACGCCGGGGAGTAGTCCAGGGTAGACAGCTGGCGGGTCACCGCCTCGGTGATTTCCTTGCGGGTGTGCCCCGCGCCACAGGTCCACAGGCCAGACAGGGCATCAAAAATCTTGCGCCCTTGGTCATCGACCAGGTAGTTGCCTTCGGCCGCCACAATCAGGCGTGGGTCGCGCTGGAAATTGCGGTTGGCGGTGTAGGGCATCCAGTGGGCATCCAGCTTCAGCTGGCTGGCGATACCGGCAGTAGCGGTCTCGGGCATGTTCATCGGCGGTTCCTCGAAAAACGACTAGGCAACGATGGATGTTGTTGCAGCTAAATTGGCACGCGGATAAAGTCTGAAAAAGCCCACATTTCTAATCTTCAGACTGGTCGCCACTAAACTAATGAGCCGACGCCCCGACCCACTCGCCCAAGTCAGCGATTTCGACATACGCCTGCTGAAAATCTACCGCAGCGTCGTCGAGTGCGGCGGCTTCTCGGCCGCCGAAAACGTGCTGGGCATTGGCCGCTCGGCCATCAGCCAGCAGATGAACGACCTTGAGCAACGTCTTGGCCTTCGCCTGTGCCAACGTGGCCGTGCCGGGTTTTCGCTAACCGAGGAAGGCCGCGAGGTCTACCACTCGGCGCTGCAACTACTCAGCGCCCTGGAAAGCTTCCGCACCGAGGTCAACGGCCTGCACCAGCATCTGCGTGGCGAGCTGAACATTGGCCTTACCGACAACCTGGTCACCCTGCCGCACATGCGCATCACCCATGCCCTGGCCGAACTCAAGGACCGCGGCCCCGAGGTGCGCATCCAGATCCGCATGATCGCCCCCAGCCAGGTCGAGCACGGTGTGCTCGACGGCAGCCTGCACGTTGGCGTGGTGCCACAGACCAGTCCGTTATCGGGCCTGGAGTACCAGCCGTTGTACAGCGAGCGCTCGCTGCTGTACTGCGCGGTCGGCCACCCGCTGTTCTACGCCGATGACCAGCAGATCGACGACCAGCGTCTCAACAGCCAGGAAGCCATCACCCCCACCTTCCGCCTGCCGGCGGACATCCAGGCGCACTACCAGGCGCTGAACTGCACGGCCAGCGCTTCAGACCGAGAGGGCATGGCCTTCCTTATCCTTACCGGGCGCTACATCGGCTACCTACCCGACCACTACGCCACCTTCTGGGTCCAACAGGGGCGCTTGCGCGCACTCAAACCCCGGGAGCGCTTCTACGACCTGAGCCTGAGCTGGGTGACGCGCAAAGGCCGCCGCCCCAACCTGGTACTCGAAAGCTTCCTTGAAAGCCTGGCTGCGACACGTTGATGCCAGTCTGTGCCGCAAACGCTTGTCACTTCGGCACAGGCAGGTAATCTTGTCCGACAGCCGCAGCCACTGACCCGTACGGAATCGTCCATGACCCTAGAAGTCCCTGCGCATCGCCTCTCCGCCTCGGGCAAGCCCGCGGGCCGCATCCGCCAGAAGAACGAACAGGCCATTATCCAGGCCGCCGAAGACGAGTTCGCCCGCCATGGTTTCAAGGGCACCAGCATGAACACCATCGCCCTCAAGGCGGGGTTGCCCAAGGCCAACCTGCATTACTACTTCACCAACAAGCTGGGCCTGTACATTGCCGTGCTCAGCAACATCATCGAGCTGTGGGACAGCACCTTCAACGCCCTGAGCGTTGACGACGACCCCGGTGAAGCGTTGGGCCAGTACATCCGCACCAAGATGGAGTTCTCGCGGCGAAACCCGCAGGCCTCGCGGATTTTCGCCATGGAAGTGATCAGCGGTGGCACCTGCCTGACCGAATACTTCAGCGCCGATTACCGTGAATGGTTCCGCGGCCGGGCTGCGGTGTTCCAGGCGTGGATGGATGCCGGCAAGATGGACCGGGTCGACCCGGTGCACCTCATCTTCCTGCTCTGGGGCAGCACCCAGCATTATGCTGACTTCGCTACCCAGATCTGCCAGGTTACCGGCCGCAGCCGGCTGACCAAGCAGGACATGGAAGACGCGAGCAACAACCTTATCCACATCATTCTGAAGGGCTGCGGCATCAAGCCCGCTGCCTGACGGTCATTTATGCCTTCTACCCTGCTCGACCTCTGCGAATACCGCGAGGAAATCCGCAAAAGCCGATTCATCACCCTGGCCGGGCCTATCAACAGCGCTGCCGAGGCGATGAGTTTCATCGAACGCCATAGCGACCTGGCCGCCACCCACAATTGCTGGGCCTGGAAGCTCGGCGCGCAATACCGCAGCAGCGACGACGGCGAACCCGGCGGCACAGCAGGGCGGCCGATTCTGGCGGCCATTGAAGCCCAGGACTGCGACCAGGTCGTGGTGCTGGTGATCCGCTGGTACGGCGGTATCCAGCTGGGGACCGGCGGGCTGGCCAGGGCTTACGGCGGCGGTGCCAACAAGTGCCTGCAACAAGCGCCCAAACGGCTGCTGGTACAGCGAAGTGAATTTTCCTGTAGCTGCAGTTTCAGCGAACTGGCATTGGTGAAATTGCGCCTGGCCGAGGTGGATGGGCTGGTTCTGGATGAACAGTTCACGGCCAATGGTGTGGAGCTGCTGATTGCCCTCGGCGACGCTTACGTGGCGCCCTTGCAGCAACAACTGGCAGACCTGAGCCGTGGGCGAATCCTGCTGGAGACGCGCTGAACATTGCCCACAACTACTGTGGGCTGGCCTGTGGATAAGCTTGGGGCACTTGCTTGCAGCCTAGCGTTTTCAAGGGCCGCAGAGCTTTGATCATATTTTGATCACCGTTTGATGACAGTCGCAAACGGCTGAAAGGCCACGAGTTATCCCCAATACCACGCGAGTTGAACCTGCTGATACACCCTGCAGCTTGCGCACAATAACTGTGGACCAGCCTGTGGATAACCCGTGCGCCAACAGGCCAAGCGCCCGGCCAGGCAGGGGCGCGCCGCCACTGATCATTTTTTAGCCAGTGGGTGGGCAAGGGTTGAGATTGCCAGGGTTGCTTTGCTGCCCGCTCCCGACACGACACCGATCCAGCAGTACACGATCCCCTCCATCAGAGCAGCCTTGTGTCGCGATGAACCGCAACGGGGCCCGCTGTTGCACTATGCTCAATTCCTTTTTCCTACACAGATAAAGGAATACCCCCTATGGCTGATCCAAAAAACGCACTCATCATCGGCGCATCGCGCGGGCTCGGCCTGGGCTTGGTGCAACGCCTGCACGAAGACGGCTGGAACATCACCGCCACCGTTCGCAACCCGCAGCAGCCAGGCGCCCTTTCGGACGTGCCCGGTGTAAACATCGAGCAACTGGAAATGAACGACACCGCCCAGCTCGACGGCCTCACGCAGCGCCTGCAAGGCCAAGTATTCGACCTGGTGTTCGTCAATGCGGGAGTCATGGGCCCTTCGCCGCAAGATCTTGAAACTGTGCAGAACAAAGAGATCGGCGACCTGTTCATGACCAACGCCGTGGCGCCGATTCGCGTGGCCCGCCGGCTGGTCGGCCAGGTTCGCGAAGGCAGCGGCGTGCTGGCCCTCATGAGCTCGATTCTGGGCAGCGTAAGCATCCCCGACGGCGGTGAAATCTGCCTGTACAAAGCCAGCAAGGCGGCGCTTAACTCCATGATCAACAGCTTTGTCGTCGAACAACAACGGCCCGACCTGTGCGTACTGGCCATGCACCCGGGCTGGGTGAAGACCGACATGGGGGGCGAGAACGCAGAGATCGATGTACTCACCAGCACCCGCGGCATGCTTGAACAGATCAAGGCGCAAAGCGGCAACGGCGGCCTGCGCTTCATCAACTACAAGGGTGAACCCTTGGTCTGGTGATTCACCAGGTCGCAGCCCGGCCGGGCGCAATACCCGGCCAGCCCCTGTAGAATGGCGGCAACCGTACCTGATTGAGATAACCCCGTATGTATGAATGGTTGAACGCCCTGCCCAAGGCCGAGCTGCACCTGCACCTTGAAGGCTCGCTGGAGCCCGAGCTGCTGTTCGCCCTGGCCGAGCGCAACAAGATCGCCTTGCCGTGGGCCGATGTGGAAACCTTGCGCCGCGCCTATGCCTTCAACAACCTGCAGGAGTTTCTCGACCTGTATTACCAAGGCGCCGATGTACTGCGCACCGAGCAGGACTTCTACGACCTGACCTGGGCGTACCTGCAGCGTTGCAAGGCGCAGAACGTGATCCACACCGAACCTTTCTTCGACCCGCAAACCCATACCGACCGGGGCATCCCCTTCGAAGTGGTACTGGGCGGCATCAACCAGGCGCTGAAGGATGGTCGCGAGCAACTGGGCATCAGCAGTGGCCTGATCCTCAGCTTCCTGCGCCACCTCAGCGAAGATGAAGCGCAGAAAACCCTCGACCAGGCCTTGCCGTTCCGCGATGCCTTCATCGCCGTTGGCCTGGACAGTTCGGAGATGGGTCACCCACCCAGCAAATTCCAGCGCGTGTTCGACCGCGCCCGCAGCGAAGGCTTTGTCGCCGTCGCTCACGCTGGCGAAGAAGGCCCGCCCGAGTACATCTGGGAAGCCCTGGACCTGCTGCAGATCAAGCGTATCGACCATGGTGTGCGCGCCATCGAAGACGAGCGCCTGATGCAGCGCATCATCGACGAGCAGATCCCGCTCACGGTATGCCCACTGTCCAACACCAAGCTGTGCGTGTTCGACCACATGAGCCAGCACAACATCCTCGACATGCTCGAGCGTGGCGTGAAGGTCACGGTCAATTCGGACGACCCGGCCTACTTCGGCGGCTACGTCACGGAAAACTTCCACGCCTTGTACACCCACCTGGGCATGACCGAAGACCAGGCCCGTCGCCTGGCGCAGAACAGCCTGGACGCCCGGCTGGTCTGATCGGCAGACGACGTTGCACTCAGCCGACCTGCAACGTCGTCACGCGGGCGATGCAATTGATCTGCTGGATGCCCAGCGCCGAAATATGCAATGCCCGCGTATCCTCGGCCTCGCGCATCCAGCCGGACTGCAGGAACAGCCTGAACAAAGCCTGACCCAATACACCGCCCAAGTGCGGCGCCTGATCGGTCCACTCGGTGCAGCGGCAGATCACGCAACCGCGTTGCTGGTGGGGCGCCAGGGCATCGATGTACACACCGACCAAGGCCAACTGCGCTCGCCCCTCGTCACTGACCATCAACTGTCGGCCGCTTCCCTCAAGCCAGCCGGCCACCACCAGGCGGTGGTACAGCTCACTGGCCAGCTCGCCACCGAGGTGATCGCCACATCGGCGTGCCCGGCGCATTGACATTGGCAGCGGAGATACCGACGCCTTGGCCTTCTCCCCTCTGGCGCTCTCCAGTTGCACACTGGCCAAGGCCTCTACCGCCGCCCCGACCTGGGGTGTCGCCAGGCGGAAGTAACGTTTGCGGCCCCTGGCTTCATGCCTTAGCAAACCAGCCGAAGAAAGCAACGACAGGTGCGCGCAGGCCGACGACGACGTAAGGCCGGTCATTATCGCGAGCTCATTAGCCAGCCGTGGCGTGCCATCGATCAACGCCCATAACATGGCACTGCGCTTGGGGTCGGCCATCAGGCTGGCGATCTGGCTGATACTGCTGACTGCGTTCATATCCCTGTAACTCCCTGCAAGTTCACTGTGTGGATGCGAGGGCCAACCCTGGCAGGGAAGCACCTCTCGCTGGCACCGGCCTGGATCGCCAGTATAAGCCGCAGAAATGCCCATTCAGGCAGCCCTCCCCCACGTCAACCTGACCCAAAAGCCACTGGGTATGCCTACCCATTGCAAGTCGCAAAGCATCGTCAATTGCCTGAGCAAAACCCCGGGAGCAAGCGTTACGGCCTGTCTGGGCAGGAGCACGGGAACATCATCCGGAATTTGCCTGCTGAAACTTCGGACGGAGCTGACAATTGTTTTCCACAAGTAGCGCAAGCTAAAGCGAAGGTTCCACGCGCTCGCAGGCATTGCACCGCAATCGGGAAATACGCAGAAAGAATGAGCCCATCGACCGTCAGTCAGGACACTGATACAGGCCATGGCAGCCAGGTAGGGCGGCGCTACACTTGATCGGCCCCCCCTTTCTGGAGGTATGCCGCGATGAAAATTCTCGTCAGTGCGTCGAGCCGAAACCCTGCCTGCCCCTGGCAGGTCCAGCTCGATCAGCACGTGGTCAGTTTCCGCAGCGAAGCCGAGGCTCGCGCCTTTGTCGCCACGCTGGAAACCCGCCTGCAGGCACCCCACCCGCTTACGCGGGAACCTTGGCCTGCAAGCGTCGGGTCAGCAGCGCGACACTGACCGCCAGTGCCCCGCACAGGCTGATGACCAACGCCATGGGCACCGCACTGCCATCATGCAGCAACCCGACCAGCGCCGCCGCGCCTGCCGCAACGCTGAACTGCACGCAGCCCATCAGTGCCGAGGCGCTGCCAGCCCGCGCGCCCTGCCCGCTCATGGCGCAAGCCGAGGCATTGGGAATGATGCAACCGAGGCTGGCGATGCAGACGAACAGCGGAACCAGCAGCGGCCATAGCTGTGCCGGCCGCAGTGCCGCAACCCCCAGCAGCACCAGGCCGGCGACCAAGTACAGCCATACCGCGCGCGCCAGCAGATAGGCCGGGCCACGCTTGGCCAGCAAGCGGGCGTTCACCTGCGCCACCAGGATAAAGCCCGCAGCGTTGGTGCCGAACAGCCAGCCATAATGTTCGGCCGGCACGTCGTAGAGTTTGATGAACACGAAAGGCGAACCGGCGATGTAGGCAAACATGCCGGCAATGGCAATACCCCCAGTCACGGCATGGCCGAGGAATACCCGGTCAGCGAGCAGCCGCAGGTACTGGCGCAAGGCGCCGGACAGCGGCTGACGCGGCACATGCGCGGGCAGGCTTTCCGGCAGGCCCAGGCTGACCGCCAGCAGGCAACCGGCACTGAACAGGCTCAAGGCGAGGAAAATCGATTGCCAGCCGGACAAGTTCACCAGCACACCGCCCAGCATCGGTGCCAGGATCGGTGCCAGGCCCATGACCAGCATCAGTTGCGAGAACACCTTGGCCGAAGCCACGGGGTCGCACTTGTCGCTGACAATGGCCCGCGACAGCACCATGCCGGCACAGCCGCCCAGCGCCTGGACGAAACGCGCCAGCACCAAGGTGTCGAGGTTGGGGGCGTAGGCACAGGCCAGTGACGCCAGGGTGAACAGGGTCACGCCGAACATCAGCGGCTTGCGTCGACCAAACCGGTCAGCCACCGGCCCGTAGGCCAACTGGCCGATGGACAGACCGAGGAAATAGGCGGCCAGCGTGGCCTGGACGTGTTTTTCGTCGGTGGCGAAGGCCTGCGCCATGGCCGGGAAGGCGGGCAGGTAGAAGTCGATCGCCAAGGGCCCAAACGCACTGAGTGCGCCCAGGATAAGCACCATTCGCAGGTTCATCAGGAATCCATAGCAGGCTAAGCAAGTGTGCAATTCTACCTGCTGTGGACCCCATCAATGTGAAAACATTTGCAACAAAAACGGCCGGTGAGCGCCCGGAACCTCACGCCACCTCGGCCTGATAACCTTCATCGCGAATGGCGGTGAGAATCTGCTCCTGCGCCAAATCGCTATGCACCCGCACCTGCCTGGCCGCCAGGTCGATTTCGACCTTGGCCTGCGCATCCTGCTCCTGCACCGCGCGGGTCACAGCCTTGACGCAATGGCCGCAGGTCATGCCTTGTACATTGAACACTTGCATGGTGTTACCTCCTTCAGGTTTTCCACAAGTTTCAAGCTTGCCATCAGGGCAAGGTCAAGCGCTGCCAACAACACCCGGGGTGGAAATCCGCGTCCGCGTCGGCCAAGCTGCGCCTTTGACGATCAGGCAAGCAGGAGATTCTTCATGTTCAGGGCAGCATTGGGCGTCGTCGGGCTTTTAAGCGCGTTGGCTGCAGTGCCACCGGCAAATGCCGAGGGCAACTCGGCCTACAGCGTACTGATCATTTCCCGGGAGCGCCTGGAAGTAGCCACCAGCTGCGAAATCGGGGTGTACCTCAACGACCAGCTTTCCGGGCGCGTGTTCCAGGAACAGTCCACCTCTTTCAACCTGCCGCCTGGCCCGGTGGATGTGCGCCTGCGCCTGCTGCCAGGGCAAATGCCGGGTTGTGCCCCGGGTATCGAGGACCAACGCAGCACGCGTTTGAACCTGCAGGCGGGCCAGATCAACAAATACCGCATCGCCATGGGGCAATATGGACTGGAACTGAAGCGCGCCGATCTGGACTATTGACCTTACCTGCATGGCAAGGTTGATGCTGGAGGCCTGTCCAAGGAGGAGAGCCATGCCCGCATCCACCACCTACGACCTGCCGATCTCCGGCATGACCTGCGCCAGCTGCGCTGGCCGGGTCGAGCGCGCCCTGCGCAAGGTCACCGGCGCTGAGCAGGTCAGCGTCAACCTCACCACTGAAAAAGCACGGGTCCAGGCCCCGGCCAACAGTTTGCCGGCCCTGATACACGCCGTGCGCGAAGCCGGTTACGTGGTGCCTACCCACACCGTCGAACTACAGATCGGCGGCATGACCTGCGCCAGCTGCGTCGGCCGTGTGGAGCGCGCCCTCGGCAAGCTGCCCGGGGTCGAACAGGTCAGCGTCAATCTGGCCAGCGAGCGTGCGCACCTTGAAGTGCTCGCGGCAGTCGACGACAACCTGCTGATCGAAACCGTGCAAAAAGCCGGCTACAGCGCCAGCCTGCCGCAAGCAGCCAAGGATGATCATGAGGCGGCGCGCCGCCTGCGCAATGAGCGCCTGGCAGTCGCTGCCGCACTGCTGCTGGCCCTGCCGCTGGTACTGCCAATGCTGGTGCAGCCATTGGGTCTGCACTGGATGCTACCCGCCTGGGTGCAGTTCCTGCTGGCTACGCCTGTACAGTTCATTCTCGGCGCACGCTTTTACGTCGCCGCCTGGAAAGCCGTGCGCGCCGGTAGCGGCAACATGGACCTGCTGGTGGCCCTGGGCACCAGCGCCGGTTACGGCCTGAGCCTGTATCAATGGGCACAAGCCGCCGCCGGGATGCCCCCCCATTTGTACTTCGAAGCCTCGGCCGTGGTCATCGCCTTGGTGCTACTGGGCAAGTACCTGGAAAGCCGTGCCAAGCGCCAGACCGCCAGTGCCATCCGAGCCCTTGAGGCCCTGCGCCCGGAGCGCGCCGTACGCATGGTCGACGGCCAGGAAGAAGACGTGCCCATCAGCCAGTTGCGCTTGGATGACCTGGTACTGGTCAAGCCTGGCGAGCGCTTCCCGGTCGACGGTGTGGTCGAGGAAGGCAGCAGCCATGCCGATGAAGCCCTGATCAGCGGCGAAAGCCTGCCGGTACCCAAGCAACCCGGCGACAGCGTTACCGGTGGTGCCATCAATGGCGAGGGCCGGCTGCTGGTGCGTACCGAGGCGCTGGGCACCGAGACCGTGCTGGCCCGCATCATCCGCCTGGTGGAAGACGCCCAGGCCGCCAAGGCGCCGATCCAGAAACTGGTCGACCGGGTCAGCCAGTTGTTCGTCCCGGCCGTGCTGGTGGTGGCGCTGGTTACCCTGGTTGGCTGGTGGATGGCCGGCGCGCCGCTGGAAACCGCACTGATCAACGCCGTGGCGGTACTGGTCATCGCCTGCCCCTGTGCCCTCGGCCTGGCTACGCCTGCGGCGATCATGGCAGGTACCGGGGTTGCCGCCCGCCATGGCATCCTGATCAAGGACGCCGAAGCGCTGGAACGCGCCCATGCAGTCAACCGTGTGGTGTTCGACAAGACCGGTACCCTGACCTCTGGCAGCCCACGCGTGGTCCACAGCCAGGCTCAGGATGGCAACAGCGCCGACCTGCACCGCCTGGCAGGTGCCCTGCAACGTGGCAGCGAACACCCCCTTGCCAAGGCCGTGCTGGATGCCTGTGCCGAACAGGGGTTGGAGGTGCCTGGCGTTACCGACAGCCAATCGCTGACCGGGCGCGGCATTGCGGGGCGCGTCGAGGGCCGTGAACTGGCCCTGGGCAACCGGCGCCTGCTCGATGAAAGCGGGCTTCAGGCCGGTGACCTGGCGGCCAAGGCACAAGCCTGGGAAGCCGAGGGACGTACCCTGTCGTGGCTGATCGAACGCGACACCCCACCACGGGTGCTGGGCCTTTTTGCCTTTGGTGACAGCCTCAAGCCCGGCGCCGCGGAGGCCATCGATACCCTGCGCGCACAACACATCAGTAGCCACCTGCTGACCGGGGACAACCGTGGCAGCGCCAAAGTGGTGGCCGATGCCCTGGGCATTGACGATGTTCACGCCGAAGTGCTGCCGGCCGACAAAGCCGCGACGGTGACTGCCCTCAAGCAGGATGGCGTGGTCGCCATGGTCGGCGATGGCATCAACGATGCGCCGGCACTGGCCGCCGCCGATATCGGTATTGCCATGGGCGGCGGCACCGACGTCGCCATGCAGGCTGCCGGCATCACCCTGATGCGAGGCGACCCGCGCCTGGTGCCTGCCGCCTTGGAAATCAGCCGCAAGACCTACGCGAAAATACGCCAGAACCTGTTCTGGGCTTTCATCTACAACCTCATCGGTATCCCGCTGGCTGCGCTGGGCTACCTCAATCCAGTGCTGGCTGGCGCCGCCATGGCCTTGTCCAGCGTCAGCGTGGTCAGCAATGCGCTGTGGCTGAAGACGTGGAAGCCCACCCGCGACACCCAGGAGACACCATGAACATCGGCCAGGCCGCCCGCCGCAGCGGGCTCAGCACCAAGATGATCCGTTACTACGAGTCCATAGGCCTGCTCAAGCCGGCCACGCGCAGCGACAGCGGCTATCGCCTGTACCGGGACGAAGACTTGCACAGCCTGGCGTTCATCAAGCGCTCCCGCGACCTGGGGTTTTCCCTTGAAGAGGTCGGCAAGCTGCTGACCCTCTGGCAGGACCGTCAGCGGGCCAGCGCCGATGTAAAGGCGCTGGCCATGCAGCACATCGATGACCTGAACCGGCGCATCGAGGAACTGGTGAGCCTGCGCGATACCCTTGGCGAGCTGGTTTCACACTGCCAGGGTGATGACCGCCCGGACTGCCCGATCCTCAAGGACTTGGCCAATGGCGCTGCTGGCAACTGCTGTCACTAAGGGGTCACAAGCGTTTGGTATGCCAAAATTGCCCAAACGCGACCGAATAGTCATCAACCCCGACTTTATCCAATAAATACAGGCGTTTTAGCTTCATAAAAGCCGGAAGCTGCCGATGCACTGGGTACCTGCCTCGTGTATCTACAAAAAAAATTCCGGGAGCGTCGATGAGCATCAAACAGAAACTGACCTGGGCATTCGCGGTCATCGCCGGCTTGCCCATCGTCCTTGTGGCCACCCTTGTGGTCCTCAACCTGCGTGGCGAAGCCCGTGACGGATTCCTCGACGGCAGCAGCCGTGAAATCCGCCAGGTCAGCAACGCGATGAACATCTTCTTCCAGGGCATCAACCAGAACGTCGAGTACCTGGCTGCGCAACCGATGGTCGCCGCCACCGGCGGCAACCTCAACAAGTTCATGAGCGCCAACCCCTCCTACGAGCTGGGCGAGCAGGACAAGCAACTGCTGGACTTCTTTACCCGCCTGGCAGACTCGCACCCCAACTACGCCTATGTGTCCTACGGTGTCAGTGACGGCGGCTACGTCGGCTGGCCAGCCGGGCAGAAATTCGTCAACTACGACCCACGCCCACGCCCTTGGTACCAACTGGCCATGGCCAACCCGGGCAAGACCGTGCGGACCGGTGCCTATTACTGGGCTGCCGACGACGCAGTGCTGGTCAGCACCGTGCGCGCCGTGGCCAACCAGTTGGGCAACCCTGGCGGCGTAGTCAACATCGACGTCTCCCTCAAGGGCCTGACCGAGATCGTCAAGCAGATCAAGCTGGGCGAAAGCGGCTACCTGATGCTGGTGGAAAGCAACGGCAACGTGATGGTCGACCCCCGCGAAGCCGGCCACAACTTCAAGCAGCTGGCCAGCTTTGGCGATGGCTATGCCGAGCTGGCCAAGGCCGGCAAGGGCCTGGTCGAAGTCGAGCTCAACGGCGTGCGCTACATGGCCAACGTCTATCCCGACGAGCAACTGGGCTGGACCTTCATCGGCCTGATCGAACAAAGCGAAGTCATGAAGACCACCACCCAGCTGACCTGGCTGATCGGCGCCGTTGCCGTGGTCCTGGCCGCCCTGTTCGCCGTGGTCGGCGCCGCCTTTGCCAAGTTGATCGTGCGCCCGATCAACAGCGTCACCAATGGCCTGGAAGACATTGCCCAGGGTGAAGGCGACCTGACCCGCAACCTGGAAGTTCGTGGCCGTGACGAAACGGCTCAGTTGGCCAGCTGGTTCAACCAGTTCCTCGGCGCCATTCGCAGCCTGATCCAGCACATCGGCGCGGCTGCAGGCAAGATCCTCAGCACCTCCCACAGCTCGACCCAAGTGTCGAGCAACATGGCCGAGGCCGCCGGTCGCCAGCGCGAAGCCGTGGACATGGTCTCCACCGCCTTCCACGAAATGGTTGCCACCGCCAACGAAGTCGCGCGCTCCTGCAGCCAGGCGGCACAGTCGGCCGACAGCGGCCAGCAACAGGCCCGCGAAGGCCAGCAGCAGATCGATGCGGCAGTACATAGCGTCGACCGCCTGAGCCAGGAGATCGAGCAATCGGCGCAGTCGATCCAGCAGCTGGAGCGTGACAGCAATGCCATCCAGTCGATCCTCGGCACCATTCGCTCCATTGCCGAGCAGACCAACTTGCTGGCCCTCAACGCCGCCATCGAGGCCGCTCGCGCCGGTGAGCAGGGGCGTGGCTTTGCCGTCGTGGCTGATGAAGTGCGGGCGCTGGCCAAGCGCACGGCCGACTCCACTGCAGAAATCGACGGTTTGCTGGGCAACCTGGCCAGCCGCACGGCCGAAGTGGCTACGCAGATGCATGCCAGCCTGGAAGTTTCACAGCAGTCGGTGAGCCGTATTGGCCTGGCCCGCGACAGCTTCGGGCAAATCCGTGAGTCGGTGGATGTGATCCGTGACATGAACACGCAGATTGCAACGGCGGCCGAGGAGCAGCACCAGGTGGCCGAGGACATCAACCGCCATATCAGCCAGATTCACGGGGATGCGCAGCTGGTGGCCGAACTGGCCCAGGCAGCGCGCCAGGATTCGCAAAGCCTGGCCGGTTTGTCCAATGAGCTGGATGCGCTGGTGCGCAGGTTCCGGACCTGATCGGTGGCGTGAGCCGGGGCTTTTCGCAGGTAAACCCGTGAAAAGCCCGGCTCAGGCGACGAACCACTAGAGCTTCAGCTCCCCCGGCGTTGCCCCAAACAGCTGCTTGAACGCCGCAATATAGGCCGAAGTGGAGTCATACCCACATCCCAAGGCTGCCTCGGTCACATTCTCCCCCGCCTCCAGCAACGCCAGCGACGACAACAGCCGCATGCGCTGGCGCCAGTTGCGAAAGCTCAAGCCGGTCTCGCGCTGGAACAGCCGCATCAGCGTCTTCTCCGAACACCCCAATTCCCGCGCCCACTGCTGCAAGGTCTGGGGCTGGTCCGGGGCGGCGATCAAGCCGTTGCACAGCGCCAGCAATCCCGGGTGGCGTGGCAACGGCAACGAAAAGCCAACTTCTGGCAAGGTGCGCAACTGGTCCAGCAGCACCGCCACCAGGCGCGCCTCGGCGCTGTCACCTTCCGGGTAATCTGCCGGGAACAGGCAGAACTGCTTGATCAGCTCGCGCGCAAGCGGGGTCACTTCCAGCACCCGGCATCGCTCCGCTGCCCACAGGCAGGCGTCGCGGCGCACATACAAGCTGCGCATCTCGGCCTGCATCGAGGTGACCACTTCGTGCTCGGCATCGGCCGGGATCCACACCCCCCACTGGGGCGGCGCGAAGTAACTGCCTTCGTCGGTATACACACCCAGCACGCCGCTGATCGCATAGGAGAACTGTACCCAGTCGTGCTGGTGGCGGGTGGTCCAGGAACCGGCGCCGAGGCTTTCGGCGCGGGCATACAGGGGTCTGGGCAGGTGATCCAGTTCGGGGATGGGGCGAGGCTGTCCGATGATCGGCATGGCGGCTTCTTGTAGTTCTGACCAGACGAGCCTAACAGCTAGGGGCGGTACTCACAGGAAATCATCGCTCGACGATAACGGTCACCCCCTGCCCACCCGCCGCACAAATTGAAATCAGCCCTCGCCCCTTCCCCGCCGTTGCCAGCAACTTCGCCAGGTGGGCCAGTATTCGCCCACCGGTCGCAGCAAACGGGTGCCCGGCTGCCAACGAGCTGCCCTTGACGTTGAGCTTGCGCCGGTCGATCGCCCCAAGTGGTGCAGCCAGCCCCAAGCGGTCCCGGCAGTAATCGGCATCCTCCCAAGCCTTGAGGGTGCACAGCACCTGGGCTGCAAAGGCCTCGTGGATTTCGTAATAGTCAAAGTCTTGCAGCGTCAGACCATTGCGCGCCAGCAAACGGGGTACCGCATACACCGGTGCCATCAACAGCCCCTCGCGGCCGGTGACGAAATCCACCGCTGCGGTCTCACCGTCGACCAGGTAGGCCAGCACCTGCAAACCCTGCTGCGTGGCCCATTCCTCGCTGCCCAGCAGCACCAGCGACGCACCATCGGTCAGCGGCGTGGAGTTGCCCGCCGTCAACGTGCCCTGGCCGCTGCGGTCGAAGGCTGGCGTGAGCCTGGCCAGCTGGTCGAGGGTCAGGTCTGGGCGCAGGTTGTTATCGCGGGTCAGCGACAAGAACGGCGTCAGCAGGTCATCCTGCCAACCCTCGGCATACGCGGCAGCCAGCTGCTGATGACTGTGCAACGCCAGTTCGTCCTGCTCGGCACGGCCAATCCGCCAGGCCTGGGCCATGCGCTCGCAGTGCTCGCCCATCGACAGCCCTGTGCGCGGCTCGCCGTTGCGCGGCAACTCGGGTTTCAAGTGATGCGGGCGCAACTGCAGCAAGGGTTTCAGCCGCTCGCCCAGGCTTTTGCCACGGTTGGCCTGCAGCAGGATATGACGCAGGCCTTCGTTGACCGCAATCGGTGCATCGGAGGTGGTGTCCACGCCGCCGGCGATACCGCTGTCGATCTGCCCGAGGGCAATCTTGTTGGCCACCAGCAGCGCCGCCTCCAGGCCGGTGCCACAGGCTTGCTGGATGTCATACGCCGGCGTCTGCGGCGCCAGGCGCGAACCCAGCACGCACTCACGGGTCAGGTTCATGTCACGCGACTGTTTGAGCACTGCGCCCGCCACCACTTCGCCAAGCCGCAGCCCATGCAGGCGGTAGCGCTCGACCAGCCCTTCGAGGGCGGCGGTGAGCATCGCCTGATTGCTGGCCGTGGCGTAGGCACCGTTGGAACGGGCGAAGGGAATTCGGTTGCCGCCCAGGATCGCGACCCGGCGAAGTGAACGCATGTGCATGCTCCTCCTGAAACAATTTGAACCGTACAGCCTAGGTGTTTTTACCGCATCCGAACGACCTTGCCACAAAGTTGGTCCACACTTTCAAGCTTGCCTTCCGGGAGACCCACTCATGAGCGATCGCTACCTCGGCTTTGCCAACTCCAACCTCGGCCGCCGTTTCGTGGATGCCCTTGGCCTGCCACGCCCCGCGCCGCTGGAGCGTTGGCAGGCTGGCCGCCTGCGCCCGGTACAGGGTGCCCTGGTGCTGGGTGGGGGGCCTCTGGCGGGCCAGGTCGAAGCCATAGCCCCGTGCCTGACCGACGAGGTCTACAGCTTCAATACTGATAATCTGCACGCTGAAGCCTGGGTGGCGGGCCTTGGTCCGAAGCTCAACGCCGTGGTGTTCGATGCCAGTCATCTTTCCGACAGCGATGCATTGAAGCAGTTGCGGGAGTTTTTCCAGCCGCTGCTGCGCAGCCTGGCCCCGTGCGCCCATGTAGTGCTGCTAGGCCGCGCCCCGGAAAGCCTTGACGACCCACTGGCCAGCATCGCTCAGCGCGCGCTGGAGGGCTTCAGCCGCTCGCTGGCCAAAGAGTTGCGCAATGGCGCAACCGCCCAGTTGCTGTATGTCGGCCCTGGCGCAGAAGATCAACTGGAAGGCGCGCTGCGCTTCTTCCTTTCGCCCAAAAGCGCGTTCATCTCTGGCCAGGTCCTGCGCCTGGAGGCCTGTGCCAGCCAGGTCGAGGACTGGACCCGGCCACTGGGTGGCCGCCGCGCACTGGTGACCGGCGCCGCACGCGGTATTGGCGCCGCCATTGCGGAAACGCTGGCGCGTGATGGCGCCGACGTACTGCTACTCGACGTGCCCCAGGCCAGCCAAGACCTCGACGCCCTCGCCGCGCGCCTTGGCGGCAAGGCGCTGGCGCTGGACATCTGCGCAAGTGATGCAGCCACCCAACTCCTCGCCGCCCTGCCGGATGGCATCGACATCGTCGTGCATAACGCCGGCATCACCCGCGACAAGACCCTGGCCAACATGACCCCGGAATACTGGGACGCAGTGCTGGCGGTGAACCTCAAGGCACCGCAGGTGCTGACCCAGGCGCTATATGACAGCGGCGCACTTGGGGAAAACGCACGTATCAGCCTGCTGGCCTCGGTCAGTGGCATCGCTGGCAACCGCGGGCAGGCCAACTATGCCGCGAGCAAGGCCGGGCTGATTGGCCTTGCCCAGGCCTGGGCACCACGGCTTGCCGAGCGCGGTGGCAGCATCAACGCCGTGGCCCCCGGGTTTATCGAAACCCACATGACGGCGGCAATGCCGATGGGCCTGCGCGAGGCCGGGCGGCGCCTGAGTTCGCTGGGCCAGGGCGGCCGCCCGCAGGACGTCGCCGAGGCCATCGCCTGGCTCAGCCAGCCGGGCTCCGGTGCGGTCAACGGCCAAGTGCTGCGGGTCTGCGGCCAGGCACTGATGGGGGCCTGAACATGAGCCGACAATGGCACGACCTGCACACCCCGGCGGACCGGGCCAGCCTGTACCTGCGTGCGGCCAGCAAGCGCAAGATCAGCGGCGACCGCCTGCCGGACCATGGCCTGCGCTGTTATATCCGGGTTCAGCCAGACAACCTGGCAGCCTATCGCCGGCTCTGCCACTTCCCCGACGATGGCCGCCTGCCGGGCACTTATCCCCATGTCATGGCGTTTACCCTGCAGTTGCAATTGATGACGGCACCCGACTTCCCCTTTCCGCTGCTCGGCCTGGTGCACCTGCACAACTGCATCGAAGTGCAGCGCCCACTGGGTGCAATCGAGGGGCTGCGCTTTGCGGTGTATGCACACAACCTGCAACCGCATGCCAAGGGTGGCACTTTCGATCTGGTAACCGAGGCTGAAGACGCCATTGGCGTGCTCTGGCGCGAAACCAGCCGCATGCTGGTGCGTGGCCTGAAGCTGGATGGCACGGCCGGTGAGCTTGTCGCTGATGACCCTGAATCCCTGCCAGAAGCCACCCGCTGGTACGCCGACAGTGATATTGGCCGGCGTTATGCCAGGGTTTGCGGGGACTACAACCCTATTCACCTCAGCGCAGTCAGTGCGCGGTTGTTCGGTTTCCCTACGGCCATTGCCCATGGCATGTGGACCAAGGCCATGACGCTCGCCGCGTTGCGCGGGCATCTACCACACAGTGGCTATGCCATTGAGGTGGATTTCCGCAAGCCGGTAAGGTTGCCATCGGAGGTGGTGCTCAGTGCCAGTGAGGCGGGGCCTGCAGGAAATCTGCGGCTGGATGGCCATGGGGAGATACTGCATATGTCAGGACAGTGGCGGCCCGTGTAGGAGCGTGCAAGTCCTTGCGGTACGCGCTTGCTTTGCATCGGGCCTGGGCAGAAGCTATGCAGCATTAGGAGATCCCGATGAACCTGCAAGAACTCACCCAACGCCTGCACCAGATCCGCGATAACAACGACTGGCGCGGCTTTCACAGTCCGAAAAACCTCGCCATGGCCGCCAGCGTCGAAATGGCCGAGCTGGTGGAAATCTTCCAGTGGCTGAGCGAAGACCAATCGCGCCAGCTGCCCGCCGACAAACTGGCCCACGCCGGCCAGGAAGTCGGTGATGTCGTGCTCTACCTGTTGCTGCTGTGCAGCGAACTGGGCCTGGACATGGACCAGGTGGTGCGCGCCAAACTGGCCGACAGCGAGAGGCGCTTCGCCCGATGAACGACCGTCATTTCGATGAGCTGGCCACTCGCTTTGCCGAAAAGATCTATGGCGGCGCCAAAGGTGCGATCCGCCTGGCCGTGCTACAGGCCGACCTGGCCGAAGCACTGCCAGACCGCCCGCTGCGCATCCTCGACATTGGTGCCGGTTTAGGCCACATGGCCCTGTGGCTGGCCCAGCGCGGTCACCAGCTGACCCTGGCCGAACCCGCAGCCCCCATGCTCGACGGCGCACGGGCGCGCTTTGCCGAAGCCGGCCAGGCGGCCACTTTCATCCAGGCGCCCTGGCAAGACCTGCTCGGCCAGTTGACCGAACCCTACGACCTGGTGCTGTGCCACGCCGTGCTCGAATGGCTGGCCGAACCCGAGAGCATCCTGCCCGTGTTGCACCAACTCACCGCCCCGGATGGCTGGTTGTCGCTGGCCTTCTACAACCGCGACGCCCTGGTCTACCGCAACCTGCTCAAAGGCCATTTCCGCAAGTTGCGCAGCAACCGGCTGGAAGGTGAAAAGCAGAGCCTTACCCCGCAGAAACCACTTGATCCACGCCAGCTCAAGGCGCAACTTGAAGCTCTGTGGCAGATTGAAAGCGAAAGCGGCGTGCGGGTTTTCCATGACTACATGCCCAAGGAGTTCCAGGGCAAGGCCGAGTTGCTCGACCTGCTGGAAATGGAACTGGCCTACCGCCGACACCCGAGCTTCGCCGGGCTTGGCCGTTACCTGCACTGGGTTTGTCGCCCCCGTTGACCCGCCCGCCGGGAGGAACACATGTCGTACCGCCTGTTGTACCTGGCCTTGCTGCCGTTTGCCCTGGCTGGCTGCCAGGGCAGCAACCCGTATGTGGCCAGCAGCCGCCCGCTACCACCCGCCCCTGCCCAGGCGGCCAACACGTTCGACGCCAGTGCCTACCCGGCACCTGCGCGTGACTACGGGCATTACCGCAGCTGGAGCTGGCGCAACGACCAATTGCCCACTGGCTCGGCCAACGCCGACCCCGCGCAGTTGGCCGATGCTGTCAGCGGCGTACTCGATCAGCATGGCCTGCGCCCCGCTCGCGGTGGCCCTGGCGACTTGCTGGTGAGCGCGGACATGCGCCTGGAGAAGCGCTTGCGCCAGGTGCGTGACTACGACACCTATGACCCCTATTACGGCCCCTACCCCTACGGAGGCGTTGGCTATGGCGGTTACCGCAACGGCTACGGCGCCTATGCCAGTGTGCCTGTCGTGCGGACCTACCAGGTGGAGGTAATGGTCGTGCGGATCGACCTGTACGACGCCCGCAGCGGCCAGCCGGTGTGGAGCGCCAGCGCCGAAAGCGGCAGCGACAAGGACTCGCCACGCGAACGCGAAAGTGCCTTGCGTGACTCTGTGCACAAGGCGCTCAGCGGCTATCCTCCCAGTTAATCGCTAACGGAGAACCACCATGTTGCGTCGTCTCGTTCTACTGTCATTCGCGTTAATGCTCGCTGCCTGCTCCAGCAATAACGTCCAGCAGGATTTCGACGCCAGCCGCGATTTTGCCGCCTACCGCAGCTGGGGATGGCAGGAACCGGGCCTGCAGTACCGCCCGGACGACCCGCGGATCAAGAGCGACCTCACCGAGCAACGTATTCGCCAGGCGGTTGCCGACCAGCTCGACCAGCGCGGCCTGCGCCCGGTCCAAGGCGGCGCGCGGCCTGACCTCAGCGTCCGTACGTACCTGATCGTCGAACAGCGCCAGCAACAGATCACCACCAACTATGGCGGTGGCTGGGGTGGATATTGGGGCGGCTACTGGGGTGGCCCGATGTATAACGAAACCCGCAGCGTCGACTACAAGGTCGCCACTATCCAGATTGACATGTTCGACGGGCGCGACGGCAAGCTGGTGTGGCGCGGCAGTGCCGAGCAAATCATGAACAACTACCCGCCAAGCCCTGAAGAGCGTAACAGCGCCATTCGCAACACCGTGGCCAAGGTGCTGGGCAACTATCCGCCGGGGAGCAAGAAATAGCCAAGAAATCTGGGGCCGCCTCGCGGCCCCAGTGTCAGGAACGACAAAATCCATTTCTAGCACGCCTTTTTGCCCCTCCCGCCGCACTCCCCCGCGCGTTCCCGTCTATCTTCAGTTAAGGAAACCTGACTGACCGGGTAGAAGTGTTCAACTTTGGGAAAGGCGACCTGCCGATGCAAAGCATTGTTCTCCTGCTGTGGCTTGCCTTGTGCTCCGAACAGGATGTGCGTCAACGCCAGATCTCCAACATGCTGACCATGGGCGTGGCCACCTGCGCCCTGGTCTGGCTGTTCGCCACCGGTCGTAGCTGGATTGGCGCCGATGCCAGCGATGCCGGCTGGGCGCTGGCCATCGTCATGCTGCTGACCCTGCCCGGCTACATGCTCGGCCGCTTTGGTGCCGACGACGTCAAGCTGATGGGCGCCCTGGCCCTGGCCACTAGCCCGCAATACGTGCTTGGCACGTTCATCGGTGCCGGGGTCAGTGTGCTGGTGTGGCTGCTGGCCCGCCGACGCCTGTGGCTACTGCTGAACCCCAAGGTAAAGAAGCGTTTGCAGGCCCTGACCGAGGAAATGGGCGACAAGCAGGCGTTCGTCCCCTATGTACTGACGGGCTTTCTTCTGACAGCCGTATGGATCCAATGAGCCCTCCTGCTGTCGTATTCCTTGTACATACCTTGTACAGAATCGCCGCATGCGACTACCTTTAAACTGCCAGAGCGTCTAGCCCGGGAGCAGGGCCGCATTCGAACAGGGAGTTGATCGTGTCCAGACCAGTGAGTGAAGTGAAGGTGTTAGTGGTCGATGACCAGGCGGTCATTGTCGAACAACTATGTGAATTCCTCGAAACCAAGGGCTACGCCTGCGTATCCGCCCACTCCACTGACGAAGCCATCGAGCGCTACGTGGCAGACCCGGCCATTGGTCTGATCATCTGTGACCTGCATATGCCAGAACGGGATGGCATCGAGTTGGTACGTGCCTTGAAGGTGATCGACGGCAGCCAGCGCATGTTCGAAGCCATCATGTTGACCGGGCGCGCCGAGAAACAGGACGTGATCCGCGCGCTTCGCGAGGGCTTTGCCGACTACTACCAGAAACCGATGGACCTTGCGGAGTTGCTTGAAGGCGTACGCCGGCAGGAAGAGGCATTGCTGGAACGCCAGCGCAACTTCCGTGACCTGGGGGGGCTTAACCAGCGCTTGCAGGAGCTGGCTGAATCAGTGGACGAGCTGTACCAGGACCTGGAAAAAGCCCGGGGCCAGGGTACTCATCGGCGAGCTTCAGACGTCGAAGAGAGTGAAAGCGAACTGCCGGCGGCATTCGAGAAGCTGTCGCCCCGACAGCTGGAAGTGGCGCGCCTGGTGAGCAAGGGCAAGACCAATTACCAGATCGCCTGTGAACTGGGCATTACCGAAAATACCGTGAAGTTGTATGTGTCGCAGGTGTTGCGGTTGACGCATATGCATAACCGGACCCAGTTGGCGCTGGCGCTGACACCCAGCACCTCGCCGTTGCATCAGCGCTTTACCACTCACTGAAAGATGCCAGGGCTGCCAGGCAGCCCATCGCCCCCCTACATCCCAACAGCAATACTGAGGGTCAGCCTTGGCCCACGGTCAGGACTGTCCAAGGCCACATCCGCCAGCGGCTTGGCCAGCTCCAGCGCCACATTGAACATGCGCCCATCCCCCAAGCGCACACCGAGCGCTGCCGACGCCAGGTGGGCATCCTTCACCGGCCCGCGGTTATGCCAGGCTTGCGCCGTATCCACTACCGCATAGGGCTGCACCAGCGCCAGCCGGCCACCACGCCGGGTGTAGTTCACCTCGTAAGCCACACCCCAACCTTTGTCCCCGTCCGCTTGGTCACCCGGGTAGCCACGCCCGAAATTCTGCCCGCCAAACCCGGCCCGCTCACTGTCAGGCAAGCGATCATCACTCCAGTACAACGCCCCAGATGCCACCCCCTGCCAATTATCGAGCAGCGTGTCGCTCTGCAAGCCAGCAAGCCGCAGCCGCAAGAAATCCATGTCATAGTCGGCATCGCTGCGCGCCCCCAGGTAATCCACGCCCTGAAACACCCCGGCATTGACGATACGCAAACGCCCCTGTTCCAACCTGCGCCACTCACCTTCGAACGCCAGCGCGCGCACGTAAGTGTCGTACTCTCGACTCGCCGGGTGATCTTCATCGTGCTCGCTGACCGAATACAAGTGCCCTTGTACCGCCAGCCACTCGTCGGGCCTTGCGATCACCGGCTGGCGCAGGCCGATGGCATAGCGCTCGCTGTCGCGCTTGCGAGTGATGTCACTGCCATCATCCAAGCGGATGCGTGTGCCGGGCTCGCTCTGGTAGCGCGAGGCCGACAGCAACAGTTGGCTACCGGCAGCGTCGAGGTACTGGCTGTAATCCAGGCGCTGGTAATGAACCTGGTCGTCCCCAGGGGGCACCAGCACGCTGGCCGCAAGTTGTTCAGCATGGCGGGTCTGTGCATTGCTTGTGACCGTTATTAACGCCTGTGCAGCGTCACGGCTGGAGTCAGTCATGCTCACGGCGGCGCTGAACGGTTTACGCCGCGCCTGCAGGGTAAGCTGGGCGGCGCCATCAGCGGCCTGCGCCATGGCCACTTCGGCATCCACCGTAACACCTGGCACACGCGCAGCCAGGCCAAGGTAGTGCTGCAGCGTATCCCAGGTCAGTGGCCGCTCAACCTCAAGGCGTGCCAGTAACTGCTCCAGGTACTCGCTGGCAGGGCCGAGATCGCCGTCCACCCGGTACTCACTGATATAACCTTCGACCAACACCACGTTGACCCGGCCGTCGGCCACGTCCTGGGGCGGAAGGTACGCATACGACAGCAGGTAGCCCGCCTGCCGGTAGCGTTGGCTGAGGCGCTCGGTGTATTGACGCAGCTCACCCAGCGTGGTCTGGTGCCCGATCAGGGGTTGGTAGTGCTCGCGCAGCTCACTCAGGGGGAATACCGTACCGCCCTCGAAGCGTACTTTCTGCAGCACCAGCCGGGTCTCGTCGGGCAACCCGACAGAAACGCCGCGACTCCCACCGCTCAACCGCAGGTTGGGACTGAGTGGGCGATAGGCGTCTACAGGCAAGTTGGCGCCGGGCAGGCGCCGTTCGTATTCGTGGCCGTCGAGAACGCCCGGCAACGGCCCGGCCTGGGCCGCAAGCGCCCAGGGCAGCAACAGAAGGGGCACGGCCAGACGACGCATAGGGCGCTCCATGTTCCCATGGGTTGCGGGGCAACAGCCGGCCACACCCGTCCCTTGCAAGCGTAGGTGCTTGCCGGGCCGCCGTCTAACGCCTACTCGCTGACCTGGAACGCAACCCGCGCCGTCTCGCCGCTTTCGTCCAGCGCGCTGAGTTCGGCCTGGCCGACCTGCGGCAAACGCAACAGCAGGCTGTCCTGCCCTTGGGTTTCGCCCAGCGGCTGCCCATTGAGGAACCACCAGCGTCGGCCGCCGCCGCCCAAGGCCGACACATGCAATTGCAAAGGCTCGCGGCTGGTGGCCGGCCGACGCAAATTGTCGCCTGGGCGCACGCCGACGATCGACAGCGGTGGCGCGCTGGCCAGCACCTGCGGGGGGCAGGCCGGGTCAATGGCCGGCAGGCGCGCTGCGCGCCGCTCGACGCGGGGCAGCCAAGGCTCCAGCGGTGCGGGCCACAGGGCTATCTCGCGCTCCTTGGCACCTGGGCAGCTGCCATCCACGCGCAGCCCCCGGTCGTTGACCCATGCACGTTCGCGCAGCCCCAGCCCCAATGGCTGGTCGGCAGCCTGCAAGGTTGGGGGCGTGGTACCGTCCAGGGTCCAGGCAAAGCGCTGGCGCCGACAATTTGGGTCCTGCTTGTTCATTGGCTGGCCCAACGGCCAACAGACCGCCGCCACGCCGACGTTTGCCGGCACCCGCTCCACCGGCACGCTGATACCACGCTGGCTGTCGCGGTTGCTCAACAGGTCGTGTACCTGCAGCATCAGCGGTGCAGCCGAGGCCAGGCCGAACTGCCCGGGCACCGGGGTGCCGTCGGGGCGGCCAATCCATACGCCGATCAGATAGCGAGGGCCTACGCCAATCGACCAGGCGTCCCGAAAGCCATAGCTGGTACCGGTCTTCCAGGCCAATTGCGGCCGCTGCACCAGCTCGGCATGCGGGTCGCGGTCGGGGCGCGCCTGGCCACTGAGGATGCGGCGGATGATCCACGCCGCACCTGGCGACAACAGGCGCCGCTCAATCAGCGGATCCTGCGGCTGCAAGCGCACCTGTGCGCTGCTGCCGCTCCGTGCCAGTGCCGCGTAGCCGCCGACCAGGTCTTCCAGACGGCTGCCGGCTCCGCCGAGGATCAGCGACAGGTTGGGCTCGGCCAAGGGCGGCAGTATCAGCGGCATACCCGCCATGCGCAGCTGCGCGGCAAAGCGTTTCGGGCCATAGGCCTCCAGCAGCTGCACCGCCGGCAAGTTGAGCGACAGGGCCAGCGCCGAACTGGCCGACACCGGCCCGCTGAAACCCATGGAGAAGTTGCCAGGGCGATAGTCGCCATAGCGTCGTGGAACATCCTGCAACAGCGATTCGGAATGGATCAGACCATCGTCCAGCGCCATGCCGTAAAGAAACGGCTTGAGGGTGGAGCCGGGCGAACGTAACGAGCGCACCATGTCGACATGGCCAAAGCGGCGCTCATCAGACAAATCGATCGAGCCCAGGTACGCCCGCACCGCCATGCTCTGCGCTTCGACCACCAGAATGGCGGCCGAGGTACGCTCCGGCAGCCGTGCGCGCCAGCCCAGCAGCAAGTCTTCGAGGCGCCGCTGAAGCGCAGCGTCAAGCGTGGTACGGATCAGCGGCGGGCTGTCAGCGCTGTTCAGGCGCCGGGCCAACAATGGCGCCAGGGCCGGTTCCTGGCGTGGCGCCAATACCAGCGGCTCCTCGGCCGCCTCGCGAATTTGCTGGGCCGGCCATACCTGGTATTCAGCCAGGCGCTGCAGCACCTTGTCCCGGGCACGCTGGGCACGCTCGGGGTGGCGGTCCGGGCGCAGCCGGCTGGGTGCCTGGGGCAGCACGGCCAGCAGGGCCGCTTCGGCAGGTGTCAGGTGCAGGGGAGACTTGCCCAGGTACGCCCAGCTGGCTGCCGCCACGCCCTGAAGCGTGCCGCCGAAAGGTGCGCGGTCCAGGTAGATTTGCAGGATCTCGCGCTTGGACAAATGCCATTCCAGCTGCGCCGTGCGCCACAACTGGCGCAATTTGCCGGCCAGGGTGCGGTCATGTGGATCGAGCAGACGGGCTACCTGCATCGACAGCGTGCTACCGCCCGACACCACACGCCCGCCGCGCAGGTTCAGCCAGGCCGCGCGGACCAGTGCCAGCGGGTTCACCCCTGGGTGGTTGTAGAACCAACGGTCCTCATAAGTCAGCAACGCCTGCAGGTAAAGCGGCGAAACCTCTTCAGGGCTTACGGGGTAGCGCCACACGCCATCAGCATCGGCAAAGCGCCACAGGGGCGTGCCGTCTTCGGCCAGCACTACCCGGGCCAGGTCATCACCCGGCAGCGGCAGCGGCCAGACACGATCAGCCAGCCAGAACAGGCTGCCGAGCACCAGCAGACTGATCAGCGTGGCACGCAACAACCTGCCCGCACGGCACCGTGGTCGCGCTAAGCTTGGCATCGGGAACCGACCAGGCCAGGTAATGGCCAAAGGCTTTGGGACGACAACCTCGCCGATTTTTTCATCAGGAAGCAACTATGCATGTAGAAGGTTTTTTCGAGTGGCTGGGCCAGGCACTGGGGTCGTTGATCCGCTTCATCGTCGACGCATTGAGCGGGCTGTTCAACCTGCTGGCCAATGCCGGTGGCAACTTCATCGACGGCCTATCGCGCACCTTGGGCATGGACACCTCGCTGCTGAGCATCCTGGCCCTGATCATCGGCCTGATGCTGCTGTACTCGGCAATCCGCGCATTCATGCGCGCCTCGATCATCCTCGGCATCATCTGGCTGGTGCTGGGGCTGTGGGTGATGAGCTGGGTGATCCACTGATCTGCGCGGTCATTGTGGGAGCGGCCTTGCGTCGCGATAGGGCCGCACAGCGGCCCCGACAATTCAAGCGGCGAAGCTGAAACCCTGGGGCTGCTGTGCCGCCCTGTCGCTACGCAAGGCCGATCCCACAGTGTCCGCATAGAGCGGGCCTCTAGCGGGCCTTTACGGTCATCTCCCCTTGCCCATCCCCCACGGCCTGCAGGTTCGGCCGGTACATCGACTCGACCTGCGGCGGCGGCACGCGGTAGGTGCCCGGGGTCACTGCTCGCGCCAGGTACAGCAGGTGGGTGGTGCCATAGCCGTCAAGCTTGAGCGCGGCAACATAACGGTCATCACGGTACTCCTGATGCACCACGCTGGCATTCTGCATCGACTCGCGCCACTCCTTCACCGCACTGCTGGCGTTGCTCAGGCTGGCTGCACTCTGCGCCAGGTTCTGGTTTTCCAGCTCCAGGCCGGCCGGCAGCAAGTCCACCACCAACGCATCCGGCACACGGTCATCGGCCTTGAGCGCAAGGTGTACCAGCACCAGGTCGCCACTGCGCAGGTTGTGCAGGTCCAGCGGCTGACCATTCATGCCCAGGTATTCGCGACGAATCTGCATGCCATTGCCGGCTGCCGCAGGTGCCTGGCGCGGGTAACCGGACAAGGTCAGCTGCTGATAGAGCGTCTCGCTGCCTTGGTTCTGGACGCTCAGCGGTGAAGCCAGCAACGGGCCCTCAAGCTTCATGCCCGCCTCGGCGTTATTGAGCTCGCGCACTTCGCCAGCACTGTCCAGGCGCGCCTGCCACTTGCCTTCTGGCTTGCCCAGCAGGCCACGGCCGGCGAGGAACAGGGCGTTACGCTCCTGGGTCGACAGCCAGCGATTGGCCGCCAGCTCATCCGACAAGGCGAACAAGCGCTGGTCGACTTGGCTGCTGGCCAGGTTGCTTTCCTGCAGCAGCGCCAGGATCAGCGCCTGGTCACGCAGGGCACTGCCATAGTCAGCCATCCAGCCTTTGCCACGGCTGATGCCCAGGCCCGCCTGCAAGGCTTGCTCGGCACGCGGTTTGTCGCCCATCTTGTCCAGCGCCACCGCCAGTTGCACCAATGGCAGGCCGGAGCGGGCATCGGCGCGGCGGTCGAACAGACCACGCAAGGCCCCAAGCGGCGCCTGCTGGCTGCGCGACAGCACCAACGCCGCATAGGCTTGCACGGCAAAGCGGGTGTGATCGGCATTGTCGCTGTAGTCGACTTCGATCAGGTTGCGCTCCTGCAGGTAGCGCAGCAGGCGCTCACTGGCACTCTTCAATGCGTCGGCCGGCACGCCATAACCCTGGTCACGGGCACGCAACAGGAAGTCGGTGACGTAGGCGGTCAGCCAGAACTCTTCTTCACTGTCCGAACTCCACAGGCCAAAGCTGCCGTTGTAGCGTTGCATGCCCAGCAGGTGTTCGATACCCATTTCGATCTTGCGCTTGCGCACATCCGCCGGCTCGCCCTTGATGCCCAGGCGCTTGAGGCTGTCGGCATCGGCATACAACGACGGATAAAGGCCACTGGTGGTTTGCTCCAGGCAACCGTAAGGGTAAGCCTCCAACGCACGGATCTGCTCGGCCAGGTTCAACGGTGGCCGGCTCGACAACGCCAGGCTGGCTTCCAGGCCAGCAGGTTCGAAGGCTGCCAGGTCTGCGTCGGGCAGTGTCCATGGCTGGTCCTTCAAGGCCACGCGGTAGTGCTTGAGCATGGCCGGGTAGGCCGGGCGCACGCCCAGCGTCCACTCGCGCTCGAACGCAGGGGTCGGCTCGTCGGGCAACACCAGGCCGCTGACACGCACGTGCACCTTGCCCTGCCCCAGTCCCCCCTGGGCCTGCACCGGAATCATCAGCGTCGAGCGCTGGCCTTCAGCCAGGGCAACGTTCTGCACAGCGCCGGCAGCCAGGCTCAATTGCCCTTCGGTGGTGACTTCAACGTTCAGTTGCTGGGCGCGGCCCGACAGGTTGGCCAGGTCCAGTGCCAGGCTGGTGCGGTCGCCACCGGCCAGGAAGCGCGGCGCCGAGAGCTCGGCAATCAGCGGCGCGGCGACCACCGTCTTGCCTTCGGCCATGCCGAAGTGCTCCTCGGTCCAGGCCTGGGCCATCAACCGCAGCTCGCCGTTGAAGTCAGGGATGTCGACCGTGGCCTGGCCTTCCCCCTTGTCATCCAGGGTAACCGGCAAGCTCTGCTGGGCGACGATGGTCACCGTGGTGTTGGGCCGTTTGCCCCCCTTGGCCATCGCTGCGTCACCGCCGAACGCCAGGCTGGCCAGGCGGCCCTGCCCTGCTTCGATCAGCTGGCCGTAGATGTCCAGCTGGTCAGCACCGTAAGCCTTGCGCCCGAACAGGCTGGTGAACGGATCGGGGGTTTTGAAATCGGTGATGTTGAGGATGCCCACGTCCACCGCCGAGAACAGCACATGCACCTGTTTGGGCACGCTGCCATCGGCATTGGCGGCTTTCACCTTCACGGTCAAAGGCTGTTTGGGGCGCATTTTATCGGGTGCTTGCAGGCTCACGGCCAGCTTGCGGTCGCTGCGATCCAGCGGCAGGTGCAGTACCCCTACCGACCGCTTGGGCGTGGCATTGGCCTTGCGTTCACCGGGGCGGATCACCAGTGCGCTGATGTACAGGTCGTGGCGAGCCCAGGCCTTGTCCAGCTGCACATCGAAGCTCTTACCCTCGGCAGGCACGTCGATCTCCTGCCACCACAGCGGGCCCTCGCTGGACTCGATCATCAGGTAGCCGCTGCCAGCGGCCGGCGGGGTGACGGTCACCTTGGCCGTGGCGCCGTCGGCGTAGGATGGCTTGTCCAGCGCCAGCTTGACCTGGTCCGGGCGCACCGCACCACCTTCGGCATTGTCCTGGGCGCGGTAGCCGGCCCAGAAGCGCTGGCTGGACACCAGGCCGGTCTGCGGGTCTTCCACCTCGACGCGGTAAGGGCCCCACTCGACCTGGAAGCTCAGCTTGGCCGTGGACCCGGCCTTGACGCTGACGGTTTCCTCGCTTTGGGTCAGGAACTTCTCGTTGTAGGCGTAGCTCCAGCCATCGCTCTGCGAGTAGTTCCAGTAGTAGTCACGGCGCTCGCGCACCAGCCGTACCTTGAGGTCGTTGGCCGCCAGCTTGTTGCCGTCACGGTCGGCCACCAGGAACTCGAATTCCACCGGCCCGTCACTGTCGGTTTCCTCGCCATCGAACAGGCCACGCAGGCCAGGCAGGCGCTCGGCGGGCCAGATCGGCTGCTCCAGCCGGCGGGTGATCGGCCGGCCGCCGGACTCCTGCAAGCTGGCCTGCACGGTCAGTTGCAACGGCGAACGGACCTCGGCCCAACGGCTTTCGATATCGACCACTGCCTTGCCGGCCTGGTCGAGGGTGACTTCGTCCAGTTCCAGGTCCTGATTCAGTTCGGTTTCGGTAACCGAGCCAAACTGGTAGCCCGGCAACGCCGCTACGGCCTCACGCAGCGGGCGCACATAAGCCTGGCCACTCAGGCGGTTGCCCGCAGCCGGGGCACCGTACAAGTACCGGCCATTGACCTGGATACGGGCATTCTCATCCGGCGACAGGGGCTTGCTACTGCCCTTGAGTTCCAGCGCCAGGCGCTCTGGAAGGAAGTCTTCGACGAGGAACTCATAGACCTGCTTGCGCCCGCCGCCAAGGTCGAGCAAGAGCTGCCAGCGACCCGTCGGGGCTTCTGTGGCCAGCTGCAACTGGTACTGGAACAGGCCATTGGCGTCGGCTTCCCAGACGAACTTGCGGCTGACCTGCTCATCTGGGCGGCGCACTTCCACGTTCACTGGCTGGGCCTTGACGGGCTTGCCGTCCTGGTCGCGCAGCAGGCCGTTGAGCAGCACTGTCTCACCCGGGCGATACAGGTCGCGCGGGCCAAAGATGAAGAACTGAAGCGGGTTGGCCTGCGGCCCGGTGATGTCGAATTCGGCCAGGTCCAGTGCCGCGGTGTTCAGGCGCAGCAGGGTGGTGTGCACGCCCTGGGTGGCGATCAGGGTGTCGGCCTTGGGCGTGATCGGCAGTTGGGCGTGGCCCTTGCCATCGGTAGTGGCCTGGGCCAGCAGCTTGCCTTTGTCGTCATGGATTTCCAGGTTGACGCCGTTCATGGCCTTGCCGCCTTCCAGCGCCTGGGCGAACACGTCGAGCCGGTCGCGGTAGCGGTGCGCGGAAACACCAATGTCGCTGAGGGTGAACAGGGTTGCCGGCTGCGAGTAGTCGTAGGTGCCCGAGGCACGCATCACGGCCAGGTACACGCCAGGCTCCTGCAGCGGCTTGATGCCAGCGATCGGCAGCAGCACGGTCTCGCGGGTGTTGCGCGCCGGGTTGAGGTCAAAGCGGCCGCTATAGACCAGCTCGGCCATGTCCAGGGTTTCCTTGGACTGGTAGTAGTACAGGCTGCTGTTACGTCCCCAGCTGGCCAGGAAGCTCGAGAGCATGTCCGGCTTGACCCGGAAGAATTCGACATCGACTTTGTCGACATTCAGGGCGATCACCGGCAGGCCTTCGGCCAGGCGCGTGGGCAGCAGCGAGCCGCGGCTGGCAAAGCCGATGGTCGGCTGCATGTCGCGGGTTTCCAGGCGGGTGACCGATTCGCTGTCCAGTTGCTTGCCGTTGACCGCGAGCAGGCCCTTGTCGACGGTCAGCACCAGCTTGCGCTGGGGCTCCAGGTGGCGCAGGCGCAGCTCCATCTGGTTATCAGAGAGTTCCCAGGCGCCGTCCAGCTTGCCTTTGACCGTATCGACCAAGTGGACCTTGCTGGCCAAGTCCTGCTTGGCATCCAGCGGTGCGGAGAAACTGATCGACAGCGTTGCGGCGCCGTCCAGTTGCACTTCGGATACATCCAGCACTGTGAGCTCGCGCCCTTCGTAGCGCTTGGCGAGCACCGCCGGGTCTTCGCGTTTGGCAGCCGGGGTCTCGGCCGGTACAGTGGCCGCAGGCTTCTCGGCAGGCGCCGGTTTGTCCGGCGTTGAAGAGTCACAGGCACTGAGCAAAGCCAGCGCGCAGGCCAGCAACAATCCTTTGTTGAACATGGAGTAGGAACTCTTTGGCAGCGGGTACTTGAGGGCAGCAACTATAGCTGGCTGCGCGCATGTTCGCGCGATTTGGTTGCCTGGCCGTTACACTGTGGCCCATTGAGAAAAGCTGGGGGCGCTGCGCAGCCCCAGATCCCAAGGACGCCCAATGACCTCTTTGACCACCGACTGGCGCCATCGCCCCACCCACCACAAAGTCTGGGCGCTGGCCGCGCCGATGATCCTGTCCAACATCTCTGTGCCGTTGGTAGCGCTGGTCGACAGCACGGTCATCGGCCACCTCCCCCACGCCCACCAGTTGGGTGCCGTGGCGGTGGGCGCGACGCTATTCACTTTCATGGTCGGCCTGATGGGCTTCCTGCGCATGGGCTCCACCGGCTTCGCAGCCCAGGCCGCTGGCCGTGGGGACGGTGCGGCGTTGCGCCAGGTGCTGGTGCAGGGGCTGCTGCTGGCAGTCGGCTTTGCCTTGCTGATCGGCCTGCTGGCGATTCCCTTCAGCCAACTGGCGCTGCACGCGATGCAGCCAAGTGCCGCGCTGCAGCAATCCACCGAAGACTTTTTCCATACCCGCCTGCTAGGCCTGCCTGCCGCATTGGCCAGCTACGCGCTGGTCGGGTGGTTCCTCGGCACACAAAACGCCAGGGCACCGCTGGCGATTCTGCTGACCACAAACCTGCTGAACATCATCTTGAACCTGTGGTTTGTCCTCGGCCTGGACTGGGGCGTGCTCGGGTCGGCCCGGGCGTCGGTAATTGCCGAATGGAGTGCCGCCCTGCTCGGGCTGGCCCTGACCCGGCCGGCCCTGCGCGCTTACCCCGGGCAGATCGTGTGGCCGGTGCTCAAGCGTTGGCAGGCTTGGCGACCGTTGCTGTCAGTCAACCGCGATATTTTCCTGCGCAGCCTGGCGCTGCAGCTGGTGTTCTTGCTGATTACGGTGCAAGGCGCACGCCTGGGCGAAGCGACCGTGGCGGCCAACGCCCTGTTGCTCAATGGCCTGCTGCTGACGGCCTATGCGCTGGATGGGCTGGCACATGCGGTGGAGGCCTTGTGCGGCCATGCCATTGGTGCCCAAGACCGCGACACCTTGCGCCGCTCGCTGGTGGTTGCTTGTGGCTGGTCACTGATCACCAGCGTGGGGTTTGCCGGGGCGTTTCTCTTGGGTGGGCATCTGTTTATCGACGTGCAGACCAACATAGACAGTGTGCGGGCAGCGGCTTATCCGTACTTGCCGTACCTGGCGTTGCTGCCGTTGATTGCGGTGTGGAGTTACTTGCTGGACGGGCTGTTCATCGGCGCGACCCGGGCGCGGGAGATGCGCAATGCGATGCTGGTTTCGGTGTTGATCGCGCTGCCGGTGGCGGTGGCCATGAGTGGGTTTGGCAACCATGGGCTGTGGTTGGCGTTTCTTGGGTTCATGGGGTTGCGGGCGGTGACATTGGGGTGGGTTGGATGGAAACTAAAACTGGAGGGCAAGTGGGCCAGAGGCCCCGGAAACACAAGATGAAAGATATGCTCGATTGACTGCTTCCAAGCCTCTGGCCGATAAAGGCAGATCCCATGGAGGGGGCTCACACCAACGGCCTATGAGCAAGGAGCCATCATGTACCCTCCACCCGCGCCATCAGGTGTCTCAGTACTTAGCAACATGCACGCTGCAAGCAAAGAGCGTAACTACTTTAAAAATGGCGGCAGTGCTTTTCTAGTGTCGTGGTTCTATTCGAAGGTTCGTAATCGAGGCGAGTGGGACTACAAGCAACAGGGAAGGCAATATGAGGCTTTAGGTAATTTTAATTATGGTGCAACTGGAACTGCTGCTGGCCTTTCGGAGGAATTCCTGTTGAGGGGGGCGGGATGGGCACAAAGCCGCGCGGGGACCAGTAATTCAGCATTTGGATCATGGTGGGGCAGCTCCCCTTATGGCGACGACCCCGAGGATCAGGAATGGATAAAGAAAGGGATCGAATATGCCAAGTCATACGGGTATTAGATGGCTGATTGCTTGCCTGCTTCTGCTTATCCTCGGTCAAACCCTATGGATCTTCTCCAGAGATGCAAGGCCTGTGTTGACCAAGATTGTTTCTGAAACTCCAATTGGTAAGCAGAGTGCCATTTATGAGGTGCTCAGCGATGCTGGTGGGGCGACAGTGCCGCTGACCTACTTGTACTTTGTGGCTGAAAAACAACAGCACGATGATCTGGTCTTGAAGGGCCTTGAAAGGCTGACGCCTTTCCTGGTCACTCGACAATCGGGCGCCGTGCTGCACGTGGAGGGTTTGAAAATAACAGCGCGGACTGAGGAGCAGGTCTACAGCTATTCGAGTACCACTCTTCTCGAAGAGGGTGGCGCAGTATTGCCCATTACAATCGAACTCACCGCGACGGCTCACCGAGAGTGATAGTCAAAGGGGCCGCGCAACGGCCCCTTGGCATTTCAGGAGGAAAGGTAAGAAGACCGGGTCAAGCCCAGGCGCAAGGCATCCAGATACTGGGTTCGCTCACGCGCAGTGATCTTGGCGCTGGCGACCTTGTCGCGGTAATGCGTCATCAACTCCTCCGGCGACAGGTGCACGTAGCGCAGCATGTCTTCGATGGTGTCGTGGGTCTCGATACCGGCGTGGTACACGCTGCCGTCGGCGTTCTGGTAGATGTTCACCGAGTCGGTGTCACCAAACAGGTTGTGCATGTCGCCGAGGATCTCCTGGTAGGCGCCGACCAGGAACACACCCAGCAGGTAGTCCTCACCTTCCTTCACCGCATGCACCGGCATGCTGGTCTCGATGCTCTGCTCGTCGACATACTGGTTGATCTTGCCGTCCGAATCGCAGGTCAAGTCCTGCAGGACCGCACGACGCATCGGCTCTTCGTCCAGGCGGTGCAGCGGGATGATCGGCAGCACCTGGCCGATGGCCCAGGTGTCCGGCAGGCTCTGGAATACCGAGAAGTTGCAGATGTACTTGTCGGCCAGCTTGTCGTTCAGCTCGTCCAGCACCTGGCGGTGCGAACGCTGGCGGGCTTTCAGCGAGTTGTGCAGGCGGCGGCAGACGGCAAAGTAGCACTGCTCGGCCAAGGCTTTCTCGCCCAGGCTGATCTTGCCATCGGCATACTGCGCAGCCACGTCACCCATGTAGTGGGTGGCACGCCAGTAGGTCTCGGTGACCATCTCGATATCGGTCGGGCCAAGCAGGTCGACCAGCCACTGTACGGTTTCGGGCAAGGCTTCCTTGTTTTCGATGGTCGGCACGTCGTCGTTGTGCTTCTCGACGTCGGTCACCTGGATCACCAGCATGGCGTGGTGCGCAGTCAGCGAACGGCCACTCTCCGAGAAGATGTGCGGGTGCGGCAGGCCCTGCGCGTCGCAGAACTCCTTGAGCATGCCCACCACCACACCGGCGTAGTCATCCATGTCGTAGTTGATCGAGCTGGCATTGCGCGAATGGGTACCGTCGTAATCCACGCCCAGGCCGCCACCGACGTCGATGTGGTCCACCGGCAGGCCCAGCGCACGCAGCTCGCCGTAGTAACGGATGGCTTCCTTGAAGCCGTGCTGGTAGTCGGCCAGGTTGGCAATCTGCGAGCCCATGTGGAAGTGCAGCAGGCGGATACCCTGATCCAGGCCCGCATCGCGGAAGCGCTGTACCACCGAAAGCAGCTGCGCAGCCGACAAACCGAACTTGGACTTCTCGCCACCGGTGTCGGCCCACTTGCTCGACGCCAGCGACGATAGGCGCACACGCAGGCCAACCTGCGGTTTCACCTTGAGCTCGGCAGCTTCCTCAATCACCAGAGCCACTTCCGACTCTTTCTCGATGACGATGAATACGTTGTGGCCGAGCTTCTGGCCCATCAGCGCCAGGCGGATGAACTCGCGGTCCTTGTAGCCGTTGCAGACGATGGTGCCGCCTTTCGGGGCCAATGCCAGCACCGCCAGCAACTCAGGCTTGGAGCCGGCTTCCAGGCCAATCGACACGTTTTGCGTGGCGATGATGTTCTCCACCACCGCTTCTTGCTGGTTGACCTTGATCGGGTACAGCGCGGTGTACTGGCTCTGGTACTCCAGGCGCGCGATGTTGGCGTCGAAGGCACCGGTCAGCTGGCGTACACGGTCCTGCAGAATGTCAGGGAAGCGCACCAGCAAGGGCAGCGACAAGCCGCTCTGGCGCAACTCGTCGACTTGTTCGTACAGGTCGATCGGTGCGCTGTCAGGGCCGTTGGGGCGCACTTCGACGCGCCCGGCTTCATTGATGGCGAAATAACCAGCGCCCCAATGGCGGATGCCATAAACACTGCGGCTGTCGGCCACGGTCCATTGGCTACCATCGTCTTTGCGTGTGCGTCGTACGGACATTCAAGTCCCCTATAGATAAGTCGAAGACACTGCCCCACAAGGAGGCGGGCGCAGTGTAAAAGCCAAAAATGACGATTCGTCCGTGCCAGGAATAGACCCCGACCACGGCAACGAGTTTAGAAAGCACTGGGCAAAAAAGCGCGCGGGCGAATCAGCCGCCAGACTTTTTCGCCTTGAAGCCCTGCTTGATCAGCTCGGCGATCAGCAGCTCGACATGGTCGCCCTGGATTTCGATGACCCCATCCTTGAGCGCACCGCCGGTACCACAGCGGCGCTTGAGGGTGGTGGCCAGCTCCTTGAGCTGGTCGAGCGCAAGCGGCACACCCGTGACAGTCGTCACGGTCTTGCCGCCGCGGCCTTTGCTTTCACGGCGCACACGGGCAATGCCATCGCCTTCGGGGATGACCTGCTGCTTGCAGGTGCAGGCATCCACCGGCTGGCCACAGTCGGGGCAATGCCGACCGGCGTCGGTGGAGTAAACGAGACCGCCAAGGGCGGCGAAGGAAGAAGCTTTCTTGGCCACTTTTGTTCCTCGGTGCAGAGGACAAAAACTGGTCGTGCCTTGGGGATGAGGCCGACCGCGAAGCCCCACTCTGGCAGGGGCGGCGCTACTGCTGCAAGACTTGCGGCAGCCCGAAAAGGGCGCGCAGTGTAACGATAAATGCGGCAATTGCTAAGTACAGGATTGCGGCATTTTGCGAATGTTTTGCGACTATGGGTTATCCCAGGCTTGCCTTGTAGCGCTGCAACGCCGCCAAAGAGTCCGGGCAATAGGGTTTTGTCAGGCTTTCGCTCTCAGCCAGCTCCAGGCTGACAAACCGCGCCTCGCTGACCTCTTCCGGCTGCAACCGCAAAGGCGCATCCGAAACCGCCGAATACACCGCACACCACAAGCGGTTATCCGGCTGATCAAAGTAGAACCGTTCATGAAAGCGCAGCTCTACGCCTTCAATCCCCAGCTCCTCAGCCAGCTCACGCGCCGCCGACTCGGTGTACGCCTCACCGGCCGAGACCATGCCGCCCGCCGCCACATCCCAGTACCCTGGGTACAACGCCTTGCTCAAGGTACGTCGGTGCACACACAGCTCGCCGGCACTGTTGAACAGCAGGATGAACGTGCAGCGGCCAATCAGGCCGCGCTCACGCAACTCGGCACGGGGCAAGGCGCCCAGTACCTGATCGGCTTCGTCTACCCAGGTGACCAGTTCACGGTCGGAAGCCGCCCGGTGGGCGGCCTCGTTCGGGCTGATCGCCATCATCAACCCTGCGAAAGCAGCTGGCGCAGGTCGATCACTGCCGCGTTGGCCCGGGAAATGTAGTTGGCCATGACCAACGAGTGGTTGGCCCACATGCCGAAGCCGCTGCCGTTCAGCACCATCGGGCTCCACAGTGGCTCTTGCGAGGCTTCCAGCTCACGGATGATCTGGCGCACGCTGACCGTGGCGTTTTTCTTCGCCAACACGTCGGCAAAGTCCACCTCGATGGCACGCAGCAGATGCGACAGCGCCCAGGCCTGGCCACGGGCTTCGTAGAACACGTTGTCGATCTGCAACCACGGCGTTTCCACCACCTCCTCGTCCACCTGCGGCGCCTGGCCGGCAACCACCGACTCGGTCTTCAGCGTGGTGTTGAGCTTGACCCGGCCAACGCTGGCCGAAAGGCGCTGCGACAGCGAACCCAGGCGGGTGGCGACGTCACCCAGCCAGTTGTTCAGGTTGTCGGCACGGGTGTAGAAGATCGCGCCCTTGTCGCCGGCCGCCAGACGGGTCTGGTAGCGGGTCAGCGACTTGATGCCCTCTTCGAACTCCGACTCGCTCGATGGCAGGATCCAGCTCTTGTTGTCGAAGTTGAAGCGCGGCTCGGCCTTGGCCAGGTCGGCGTCTTCGGTAGACTGCGACTGCGAACGGGCGAAGTCCTTGCGCAAGGCGCGGGACAGGTCACGCACCTGCACCAGCACCCCATATTCCCAGCTCGGCATGTTGTCCATCCACAAGCCTGGCGGGAAGCGGTCGTTGGAGATGTAGCCACCCGGCTTGTTCAACAGGGTACCGGCCACGGTCTTGAGGGTTTCGATGGTGGTATAGCCGACCACCATCTGCTGGCCGCCGTGCTCGGCGGCGGCCTGGGCATTCTGCTGGACCGGGAACAGCGCAGGCTCCTGGCTCCAGTACCAGCCAAGGCCGATGCACACCAGCAAGTACAACCCGATCAGGGTCCCCAGGGCACGGCTCCAAAGGCCGCCAAGGTAGCTACGGGCGGCAGCGCCGCGGCCGTCGACACGCTCGCGGGGCTCGGCTTTGGCCTCGCGGTTTTTCCAGTCCAGCATGGCTTTGTCCTTAATCAGTCACGACGGTTCAGAGGCTTGGACCACAGGCCTGCGCCAGGGTGCCACGGCAAGCCCGTGTGGCTGCACTATAAAGCAGACACTGCCTTACGCATAAGCGACCAATCAGTCAGCAACTGAATATTCGTTCAGAACGCTTTGTTGATGCAGGGCACTCATGCAATGGAAAAGAGCTGCTAGCATAGAGCCATCATTGCCCCTGCATATCCCAACCTACAAGTAGCCAGGACATGAGCCAAGCTGTCGAGCCAAGCACGCATTGCCCCGACCCGCATCTGTCGCGTAGCGGCCTGCGCAAGGACGACCCACTGGATCAGGTCCTGCTACCCGTGCGCAAGCCGGTGTACATCCTGCTGCAGGACCACGAGCGTGCCCAGCGCCTGGCACAGCAACTGGAATTCTTTGGCTTGGTGGTACAGGCACTGCCCAGTGCGGCAGCGTTCTACGCCTCGATCAGCGAGTACCCGCCCTCGGCCATCATCATGGATGTCGACTTCACCGGCGCCGGCCAGGGCTTGCTGGTGGCTGCCAGGGTGCAGCAGGGCCTGGCGCAACCCATCCCGCTGCTTTTTTTCAGCCATCACGAAGCCGACACCCCGACCCGCCTGGCCGCCGTACGTGCCGGTGGCCAGGACTTCCTCACCGGCAGTCTGGAGGCTTCCAGCCTGCTGGAAAAGGTCGAACTGCTGACCAATGCCGCCCAGCATGACCCGCTGCGCGTGCTGATCATCGACGACTCGCGCACCCAGGCGCTGTACACCGAACGGGTGCTGGCCAGTGCCGGCATGCTCACCCGCAGCCTGACCGACCCGATCCGTACCATGGCCGAGCTGGCGGACTTCCAGCCCGACCTGATCATTCTCGACCTGTACATGCCAGCCTGCACCGGCCCCGAGCTGGCCAAGGTGATCCGCCACAGTGACCGCTATGTGAGCGTGCCCATCATCTACCTGTCTGCCGAAGACGACCTGGACAAGCAGCTGGACGCCATGAGCGAAGGCGGCGATGACTTCCTGACCAAACCGTTTCGCTCCCGCCACCTGATCACCACCGTGCGCAACCGCGCCGCCCGCGCCCGCCACCTGAAAGCGCGCATGGTGCGCGACAGCCTGACCGGGCTGTACAACCACACCCACATCCTGCAGCTGCTGGAAGACTGCAGTTTCCGCGCCCGCCGCGAGCAGCAGCCGCTGAGCTTTGCCATGCTCGACATCGACCATTTCAAGAAGATCAACGACCGCCACGGCCACCCCATGGGCGACCGGGTGATCAAAAGCCTTGCGCTGTTTCTCAAGCAGCGTTTGCGCAAGACCGACTTCATTGGCCGTTATGGTGGCGAGGAATTTGCCATTGTCATGCCCAATACCACGCTGGAGGCGGCACACAAGGTCCTGGACGAGATTCGCCGGCGCTTTGCCGAAATTCTGTACCCGGCGCAGCCACGGGATTTGCAATGCACCTTCAGTGCGGGGGTTGTGCAACTGGACGAGGGGCTGGATGTGCTGACCATGGCCAGTGCTGCGGATGAGGCGCTGTACCGGGCCAAGCATGCAGGGCGTAATTGCGTAGTTCGGGTAGAGCCCTGAGATTCGCACTCACTGTGCCGGCCTCTTCGCAGGCGGGGCCGTGAAGAGGCCAGTGCAGATCACACCAATACAGGCACTGTGCCACTTTTTTCTGCCGCCCGCCCTTAGGCGTCATCACCCGGTCACAAAATCGCAATAACTTCAGGCGCCTACCCCCCACTCCCCCCGCAGGAAGTTCGCGGCTATGCGCCTGAAGTGGCTGACCAATTTCAACACCCTGTTGCTGGTGACCGTATGCCTAGCCCTGGGCGCTACCTTGTGGTGGTCGCAGCGGGCCCTGGAGCGCCCCTACCAGATGATGGAACGCTACCTGGGTCTGTCCCAACAGTTCCAGAACCAAGCGGCGGGCAATATCCAGGCGTATCTGGGCAGCGGCGATGCCTTGCGCCATGCCGCCGCCATGGAGGCCAACCAGCGGCTGCAGGCGGCACTGGCCGACTGGCCTGCTGAACTGGCCGACAAGCTGCGCCCCAGCTTGGACAACCTGCACGCCTTCACCGCCAATGAACTGCTGGCCGCCGGTAAACTGGCCGGCGACCCGCAAGCCTTGCTGCTGCAGGCTGAACGGGAACTGGGCGCCAACTTCGAACAACTGGCTGGCTATGCCCGCGACAGCGGCAGCGCCGACGCCAACCGATACTTGCTGCCCTTGCTCGACGCCAGCGTACACCTGGGCCGGTTGTCGCTGGCTCGTGACAAGCTGGTGAGCAGCGGCCGCCCGGAGCTTGCCGACGAGGTAGACCGCGAATTGCAACTGATCCGTACCCAGGCCCAGGTGATCGACGCCCTGCCCTTGCTCGGCGTAACCCGCACTGCTGAATCCGGCGCCGACGACTTCGCCGCCATGATGGGCCTGGAAACCCAAGCCAGCGCCCAGCAGGAAGACATTGCCGTGGGCCTCAAACGTGAATTGCAAAGCCTGCTTGGCCGCTACCCCGCCGAACTGCAACGCACGCGCGAACAGATCGAGCGCCGCGTCGCCCTGGCCACCAGCACCGGCCAGCGCCTGGAGGCAGTGCAGCAGGCCATCGCTGGGTTAGAGCCCGAGGTGCGTGGCCAGCACGCGAAAATCGCTGCTGAGGTGCGCATCATACAGGGCCTGATGATTGGCCTGATCCTGCTCATCGCCTTGTTGATCGACACCTTGCAGCGGCGCCTGGCGCGCACCCTGACCGGCCTGGCCCCAGCCCTCTCGCGCTGGGCCGAGGGCGACTTCGCCCAGCCCATCGCCTTGGGCAAGACCAACCGGGAGTTGCACGATATCCAGGAATCACTCAACCGCCTGCGCCAGTACCTGGTGGAACTGGTCGGCACCATCCGCCACAACGCCGAGCAGGTGGCCGGCAGCAGCCACGCCTTGGCCGGCATGAGCGCCGCCCTGCACGACGGTGCCGAGCGTCAGGCCGGCGATACCGGGCAGATTCGCGATGCTTTGGGTGAGCTGGAGGCGACCATCCAGCAAGTAGCCGGCGATGCCAGCGCCGCCGCCGATGCCAGCCGCGATGCCGGGCGCGCGGTGGAGCAGGGCCAGGCGGTGATCGGCCAGAGCCTCTCCGGTTTGCGTGAGCTGGTCGATGAAGTGCAGGGTAACGCGCGCATGATCGAACAACTGGCAGAGGAGTCGGCAACCATCGGCGGCGTGCTGACGGTGATCCGCTCCATTGCCGAACAGACCAACCTGCTGGCGCTCAACGCTGCGATCGAGGCGGCCCGGGCGGGCGAAATGGGCCGCGGCTTTGCCGTGGTGGCTGATGAGGTGCGTTCGCTGGCGCAGCGCACCACGGGGGCTACCGGCGAGATTCAGGCATTGATAGACCGTTTGCAGCAAGCAGCCAGGGGCTCGGTGACCGGCATGCGCGCGCAGCTTGAGCATGCCGAAGCCACAGCCAGCCGGGCGCAGGCGGCGGATGGGGCGCTGGATGAGATTGTCTGTGCCATCCGCACCATCTCTGACACCGCCGTGCGAATTGCCGATGTCACGGCGCAGCAAAGCGGTGCGGTGAGTGAAATTCGTGACCACAGCGAGCGGATTCATGCGCTGGGTGAGGACAACCTGCAGCGCATTGGCGAAGGGCGTGAGCAAGGCGAGCAGTTGCTGAGCCTGGGCGGTGAGCTGAACCGGGCAGTGCGGGCGTTCAGGGTCTGAGCCGGCGGGTGTTCGCCATGACAGGTGTAGCAGTTGGATGGGGTTCGACGGGATATGTGCTGCGCCTGGGAGATCGAGCGCCACGCGGGCGGCGCTCGATCTCCCAGGCGCCAAACATCTCATGACAAGCCCTAAAGACCCCAACCCACACCAACTCCGCTATCATGCGCAGCACGTTCCACCTCGCGAGTCCGCCATGCGCCGCCTGTTTTTTCTGCTGTTCCTGCTGCTGGCCAGCCCGGCCTTCGCCACGGGCCTGCTCGACAACCGCCCCAGCGCCACCCTTGGCGCCGCTTCGCTGGCCAACAACGCCGACTTCCTGCCGGTACACGAGGCCTTCAAGCTCAACTTGGTCCAGGCCGATGCGCAAACCATCAAGCTGCGCTTCGTTGCCACCGATGGCTACTACCTCTACCGCCATCGCTTCCAGTTCCACACGGAACCGGCCGACATCACCCTGGGCACGCCGAACATCCCCAAGGGTGAGGCCAAGCACGATGAATTCTTCGGCGATGTCGAGGTGTACCACGGCGTGCTCGATATCGAATTGCCACGCAAAGACCCACGCGCCTTCACCCTGCTGGTGGGCTACCAAGGGTGCGCCGACAAGGGCTTGTGCTACCCGCCGGAAACCGCACGCCTGAGTATCGATGGCGAAGGCGTTGCAAACGCGCCAGCCACCCGCGAACACGGCTGGAACTGGAAGTCGCTGCTGCTGTTCTTCCTCGCCGGGGTCGGCCTGACCTTCACCCCTTGCGTCCTGCCAATGTTGCCGATCCTTTCCGGGGTCGTGCTGCGCGGCCAGGTCGGTGGCCTGCGCGGGCTGGCGCTGTCGCTGGCCTATGTGTTGCCGATGGCCGCCAGCTTCGCGGCCCTCGGCGCGCTGATGGGCCTGTTCGGCGCCGGCCTGAACCTGCAGGCGCGCCTGCAATCGGCCTGGGTGCTGGTGCCCTTCGCGTTATTCTTCGTGGTGTTCGCCCTGGCCATGTTCGGTCTGTTTGAACTGAAACTGCCGCAGGCCCTGAGCAACCGCCTGAACAACGTCGCCAACCACACTCGGGGCGGTTCGCTGCTGGGTGCAGCGGTACTTGGCGTGCTCTCCAGCCTGTTGGTTTCGCCATGCGTGTCCGCGCCCCTGGCCGGTGCCCTGCTGTATATCAGCGCCAGCGGCGATGCCCTGGGTGGCGCGCTCAAGCTGTTCGCCCTAGGTTTGGGCATGGGTGCGCCGCTGCTGCTGGTGGCCACCGGCGGCGCGGCCTGGCTGCCCAAAAGCGGCCCATGGATGAACACGGTGAAAAACGCCATTGGCGTACTGCTGCTGGGGCTGGCTATCGGCTTGCTCAGCCGTGTACTGCCAGGCCCTGTGACCTTGCTGCTGGTCGGTTTCCTCGCCGCGGGCGTGGCACTGTTCCTCGGCGCGCTGGAATTCGTCGTCAAGACGGCAGCCCAGCGCCTGGCGCAACTGCTCGGTCTGGCCTTGCTGGTGTACGCGCTGGCTTGCTGGTATGGCGCCCTCACTGGCCAGGGCGATCCACTGCGCCCACTGCCGGGTGCGTCACTGGCCGCCAGCGACAGCCTCCCGACAGCAAAAGCCGATGCCTGGCAGACCATCACCACACCTGATGCTCTGGACGCAGCCCTGGCCCAGGCCAAGGCCACCGGCCAGCCAGTGCTGCTGGACTGGTACGCCGACTGGTGCATCAGCTGCAAGGTGATCGAGCATGAGGTGCTCAATGCACCGCAGGTGCAAACACAGCTGTCCGGCTTCAAACTGCTGCGTTTCGACATCACCGAAAGTAATGCCGAGCAACGCAAGCTGCTCGACCGCTACCAGCTGTTTGGCCCACCTGCTTTGCTGTTCTTTGCTGCGAACGGCAGCGAAATTACCGCTGATCGGGTGATTGGCGAGATAAATGCCGGTGAATTTGCGCAGATTCTGACGCGCGTGCGCGGCAAAGTCGGTCTATAACTTCCCGCGAGCCGGGAAAAATCCTGAAATGAGTGACCAGATTTAATTATTTGGTCACATACTTCGCGCGAATCTCGGTCATCGTGCTGGCTATTGCCGGGAACTGGACACTTGCCGTCGCTTTACGGCACACTCGCCGCGCTGTGTCGAATTGCCCTACAAATCCAAGGAATCCGCAGATGGCAACGCTACTGGTGCTCCACGGCCCCAACCTCAACCTGCTCGGTACTCGCGAGCCTGGCCATTACGGCGCCGTGACCCTGGCCCAGATCAACCAGGACCTGGAGCAACGTGCCCGCGCCGCAGGCCATCATCTGCAATACCTGCAGAGCAATGCCGAATACGAACTGATCGACCGCATTCACGCGGCACGCAATGAGGGTGTGGACTTCATCCTGATCAATCCGGCTGCTTTCACCCACACAAGTGTCGCATTACGTGACGCATTGCTTGCGGTGAGCATCCCATTCATCGAAGTGCACCTGTCCAACGTGCACAAACGCGAACCGTTCCGCCACCACTCCTACTTTTCCGATGTTGCCGTAGGGGTGATCTGCGGTCTGGGCGCCAGCGGTTATCGCTTGGCCCTGGAGTCCGCGCTGGAACAACTGGCTGCCAACGCACAGCCCAAATGATGAAAACCCTGGCCTGAATGGGCCGGGGTTCGAGAGAAACGTTTCAGATACGTTTTTTTGTATTTCGCCCCCTGACCGAACCTTTGGGAGTTGATGATTAATGGATATCCGTAAAGTCAAGAAACTGATCGAGCTGCTGGAAGAGTCTGGCATCGACGAACTGGAGATCAAGGAAGGCGAAGAGTCGGTCCGTATCAGCCGTCACAGCAAGACCCCAGCTGCCCAGCAGTTCTACGCACCGGCGCCTATGGCTGCCGCCCCGGCCGCTGCGCCGGTTGCCGCTGCTGCGCCAGCCGCCGAAGCCGCTGCTGCCGCCCCGGCCCTGAAAGGCACCGTGATCCGTTCGCCAATGGTAGGTACCTTCTACCGCAAGCCTTCGCCGACCTCGCCTAACTTCGCTGAAGTTGGCCAGTCCGTGAAGAAAGGCGACACCCTGTGCATCGTCGAAGCCATGAAGATGATGAACCACATCGAAGCCGATGTTGGCGGTGTCATCGACGCCATCCTGGTAGAAGACGGCCAGCCGGTTGAGTTCGACCAGCCGCTGTTCACCATCGTTTGAATCGCGGAGAGCCAACGATGTCTGGGAAGCTCGAAAAAGTCCTGATCGCCAACCGCGGGGAAATTGCCCTGCGGATCCTGCGTGCCTGCAAAGAGCTGGGCATCAAGACCGTCGCCGTGCACTCCACTGCCGACCGTGAACTGATGCACCTGGGCCTGGCAGACGAATCGGTCTGCATCGGCCCTGCATCGTCGAAGGATTCCTACCTGCACATCCCGGCGATCATCGCTGCCGCCGAAGTGACTGGCGCCACCGCGATTCACCCGGGTTACGGCTTCTTGGCTGAAAACGCCGATTTCGCCGAGCAGGTGGAAAAGTCCGGCTTCGCCTTCATCGGCCCGAAAGCCGACACCATTCGCCTGATGGGCGACAAGGTTTCGGCCAAGGATGCGATGATCAAGTCGGGCGTACCGACCGTGCCGGGCTCCGATGGCCCGCTGCCGGAAGACGAAGAAGTCGCCCTGGCGATTGCCCGTGACGTCGGCTACCCGGTGATCATCAAGGCCGCCGGTGGCGGTGGTGGTCGCGGCATGCGCGTGGTGCACAAGGAAGAGGACCTGATCTCCTCGGCCAAGCTCACCCGTACCGAAGCCGGTGCTGCCTTCGGCAACCCGATGGTTTACCTGGAGAAGTTCCTGACCAACCCACGTCACGTGGAAGTGCAGGTACTGTCCGACGGCCAGGGTAACGCCATTCACCTGGGCGACCGTGACTGCTCGCTGCAGCGTCGTCACCAGAAGGTCCTGGAAGAAGCACCTGCCCCGGGCATCGATGAAAAAGCTCGCCAGGAAGTGTTCAAGCGCTGCGTCGATGCGTGCATCGAGATCGGCTACCGTGGTGCTGGTACTTTCGAGTTCCTGTACGAAAACGGTCGCTTCTACTTCATCGAGATGAACACCCGTGTGCAGGTTGAGCACCCGGTGTCGGAGATGGTCACTGGTATCGACATCGTCAAGGAGATGCTGAGCATCGCCGCTGGCAACAAGCTGTCGTTCCGCCAGGAAGACGTTGTGATCCGTGGTCACTCGCTGGAGTGCCGGATCAACGCCGAAGACCCGAAGAAGTTCATCCCGAGCCCAGGCAAGGTCAAGCACTTCCACGCCCCGGGTGGCAACGGCGTTCGCGTCGATTCGCACCTGTACAGCGGTTACTCGGTTCCGCCGAACTACGACTCGCTGATCGGCAAGCTGATCACCTACGGCAAGGACCGCGACGAAGCCATGGCGCGGATGCGCAATGCCCTGGACGAGATCGTCGTCGACGGCATCAAGACCAACATCCCGCTGCACCGCGACCTGGTGCGTGATGAAGGTTTCTGCAAAGGCGGCGTCAACATTCACTACCTTGAGCACAAACTGGCCAACCAGGACTGATCGTGTAGTGTGATGTACCAGAACCCCGGCCTTGTGCCGGGGTTTTTTATCGCCTGCCTGAATCTGGGGCCGCGTTGCGGCCCTATCGCGACACAAGGCCGCTCCCACAGGTTGCGCGCATGCCTCAGGACTGACGCCGTCCTTGTGGGAGCGGCCTTGCGTCGCGAAAGGGGCGCAGCGCGCCCCCAGGGCTCTACCCCTTCATCCGCGGCATGTCGATGCGATGCTCATGCACTCGCCGATAAAGCGTCGCCCGCGAAATGCCCAATGCCCGCGCCGCATCGGCCGGTTTCCAGCGATGGCGGATCAGCGCGTCCAGCAACAGCTGCCGGGCCGGGCACGACACCCCGCTTTCCGCAGAGCCGACCGCGTCACCGCGCACTTCCTGCGGCAGATCCTGCAGCCGCACCTGCCCGCCCTCGCTCACCGCACAGGCATACCGCAATACCTGCCGTAGCTGGCGCAAATTACCCGGCCAACGATAAACCAGCAGCGCCTGCAGCGCGTCATCCGCCATCACCACCTCCACCCCGCAGGCCGCGGCCTCCTCGGCCAGCAACTGGTGAATCAGGCCCAGTCGGTCATCGCGCTCACGCAAGGGCGGGAGCTCGAAACGGGCATTGGCCAGGCGGAAGTACAAGTCTTCACGAAATCGCCCGTCCGCCACCATCGCCGCCAGATCGCGATGGGTCGCACAGATCACCTGAATATCCACCCGCTCCCGCCGCGCCGCGCCCAGCGGCGCCACCTCACCCTCCGCCAGCACCCGCAACAGGCGGGTCTGCAGGTTCAGCGGCATGTCACCGATTTCGTCGAGGAACAACGTGCCGCCATCGGCCTGCTGCAACAGCCCTTGCATGCCTTTGCTGGAGGCCCCGGTGAAGGCCCCGGCCACATAGCCGAACAGCTCGCTCTCGATCAGGCTTTCCGGAATGGCCGCGCAGTTCAGGGTAACGAACGGGCCATCACAGCGCTGGCTTTGCTGGTGCAGCTGGCGGGCGAATACCTCCTTGCCGGACCCGGTCTCACCCAGCACCAGCACCGCCAGGTTGCAGTCCTTGACCCGGGTGGCCAACCGCAGGTGCTGCTCGATACGGGTGTCCTGGGCCTGACGCACAGGCAGCGTACGCTGGCGTTGCTGCGGTGCGCTGACCCGGCCATACAAACCGCCCAGGCCAGGCAGGCGCTGGGCGGACGACGCGCTCACCCGGCGTAGCTGGTCGATGTCGAACAGTTCGCCAATGTGCTCGGGCAAACGCCCCAGACGCTCTACCAGCCGCTCCCGCGCCAGGCTGTTGATCGCTTGCAGGCGGCCATCGGCATCCCAGGCCAGTAGGTAATCAGGCTGACTTTCCACGTAGCCGGGCGTGCCGTGGGCGCGCATCACCCAATGGCCTTGGGCACTGTGCATGAAGAAGGCGTTTTCGATTTCGCGGGCGGTCTGCTCGACCAACTGGCGGATCAGGTGCTGGCTGCGGCGGTCGTCCGGTGACTGCAAGGCCGAGACATCCACCACCCCAAGCAACTCGCCCTGCGGGTCGAACACCGGCGCCGCCGTGCAGGTCAGGCCGATGAAGGCAGCGCGGAAGTGGTCGCGCTTGTGCACCGTGACCGGCGCCTTGCTGGTCAGCACCGCTGCCACGCCGCAGGTGCCCTCCTCGCCCTCCGACCAGCAGGTGCCGAGGTACAGCCCGGCCTTGCGACAATCGTTGCGGATGGCCGACTCGACCCGGTAATCGATGGTGCGCCCCTGGGCATCGGTCAGCAGCACGCAGTAGTCAGCGCCGCGCACACGTTCGTGCAGGCGTGCCACGGCATCGCTGGCAATGCGAAGGAACAATTCAGCGCGTTCGCGGCATTCGTTGAGCAGGCTTTGGGACAGGATGCGCGGCCCCTGCTGGGAGCCAGGATCGAGGCGGTACAGCTCCATGGAACGGCGCCATGAATCGAGGATCAGCGGCGGCACCGGCGCCTGTGGCAGGCGGTCGGCATTTTTCAGCACCCTGCTGACGCAGTCGACATGGGCTCGGGAGTTCGCGGCAAGCATTCGGGCCCTCCGGTTCTCGTTGCTGTTTTTATCGTTGTGCGGCCATTAAGCGCTTCCCGGCATGCCCCGACAAGCACTGTGTGATTACCGGCCGGCTTGAGACGCTGCGTCTCAGCGTCTCGCCAACCCAGGCCCCGCGCTGGCACCCGGCGTCTCGCCAGCAGCGCAATGAGCACCTGCCTGAGCGCAGCAAAACTGCTCTGGCGCGGCCCTTTCAGCTGCGCCACGAAAAGCTGGCACCGCGCTTGCTCCTGCCCTTGCAAACAAAAATACGAGGTGCGCCATGCCGCTACCCGCCCCGACCGTCGGGATCATTGCCAACCCCGCCTCCGGCCGCGACCTGCGCCGTCTGACAGCCAGCGCCGGGCTGTATTCAAGCACCGACAAGGCCTCGGCGATCCAGCGCCTGCTGGCTGCCTTCGGCGCCACCGGCATCGGCCAGGTGCTGCTGCCCAGCGACATGACCGGCATCGCCGCCGCCGTGCTCAAAGCCAGCCAGGGCCCAGGCGCCCGTGACCAGCACTGGCCGGCCATCGAAATACTCGACCTGCCGCTGACCCAGACCGTAGCCGACACCCGCCTGGCCACCCGACGCATGGTCGAACGCGGCGTGGCGCTGATCGCCGTGCTCGGCGGCGATGGCACCCACAAGGCGGTCGCCGCCGAAGCGGGTGACGTACCGCTGCTCACCCTGTCCACTGGCACCAACAATGCCTTCCCCGAACTGCGCGAGGCCACCAGCGCGGGCCTGGCCGGTGGCCTGCTCGCCAGCGGCCAGGTACCGGCCAGCCTCGGCTTGCGTCGCAACAAGCGCCTGCTGGTGAAAGTGCCGGAGCAACAGCTGGCCGAATGGGCCCTGGTGGAAGTGGCAGTATCACCGCAGCGCTTCATCGGCGCCCGCGCGCTCAGCCGCAGTGAAGACCTTGCTGAAGTATTCGCCTGTTTTGCCGAGCCCCATGCCATTGGCCTGTCAGCCCTCTGCGGCCTGTGGTGCCCGGTATCACGCCAGGACCCGCACGGCACCTGGATACGCCTGAACCCTGGTGCCGAGCAGGCACTGCTCGCACCGCTGGCTCCCGGCCTTCTGCAAGCCTGCGGCGTGACCGCCAGCGGCAGGCTGACACCCGGCGTTGCCCACCGCCTGAGCCTCTCCAGCGGCACCCTGGCCCTGGACGGCGAGCGCGAAATCGAATTTGCCGATCACGACACCCCCACCATCACGCTCGACCCTCAAGGCCCGCTCAGCGTGGACGTCGAGGCTGTACTGGCACACGCCGCCCGTCATCACCTGCTGGCAGTACCCCGCGGCCACCGGCTGCACCCTGCAAACCCGTGTTGAGACAACCCTGGAGAACAACAAGATGTCCAATCAGCTCAGTACTGAACAATTGCTGCATGCCTATGAAGTAATGCGCACCATCCGCGCCTTCGAAGAACGCCTGCATGTGGAGTTCGCCACCGGTGAAATCCCCGGTTTCGTCCACCTGTATGCCGGCGAAGAAGCCTCGGCCGCCGGGGTCATGGCCCACCTGCGCGACAGCGACTGCATCGCCTCGACCCACCGCGGCCATGGCCACTGCATCGCCAAGGGTGTGGACGTGTACGGCATGATGGCCGAGATCTACGGCAAGAAGACCGGCGTGTGCGGTGGCAAGGGCGGCTCGATGCACATTGCCGACCTGGAAAAAGGCATGCTCGGCGCCAACGGCATTGTCGGGGCCGGCGCACCGCTGGTGGCCGGAGCAGCGCTGGCGGCCAAGCTCAAGGGCCGTGACGATGTGTCGGTAGCCTTCTTCGGCGATGGCGCCTCCAACGAAGGCGCGGTGTTCGAGGCCATGAACATGGCGTCGATCATGAACCTGCCGTGCATTTTCGTCGCCGAGAACAACGGCTACGCCGAGGCCACCGCCTCGAACTGGTCGGTGGCCTGCGACCACATTGCCGACCGCGCAGCCGGCTTCGGCATGCCTGGGGTGACCATCGATGGCTTCGACTTCTTTGCCGTGTACGAGGCAGCTGGCGCGGCCATCGAGCGTGCCCGCTCGGGGCAAGGGCCGTCGCTGGTCGAGGTCAAGCTCAGCCGCTACTACGGCCACTTCGAAGGCGATGCGCAAACCTACCGCGCCCCCGATGAGGTGAAGAACCTGCGCGAGTCGCGCGACTGCCTGATGCAGTTCCGCAACAAGACCACCCGTGCCGGCCTGCTCACGGCCGAGCAACTGGACGCCATCGACGCCCGCGTCGAGGACCTGATCGAAGACGCCGTGCGCCGCGCCAAGTCCGATCCCAAGCCACAGCCCGCCGACCTGCTCACCGACGTTTACGTCGCCTACCCCTGAGCCGCGGATTACAAGAACAACAGGAGAACCACCATGGCAAGAAAGATCAGCTACCAGCAGGCCATCAACGAAGCCCTGGCCCAGGAAATGCGCCGCGACGACAGTGTGTTCATCATTGGCGAAGACGTTGCCGGCGGAGCCGGTGCCCCTGGCGAGGATGACGCCTGGGGTGGCGTGCTGGGCGTGACCAAAGGCCTGTATCACCAATTCCCAGGCCGCGTGCTCGACGCGCCGCTGTCGGAAATCGGCTACGTCGGCGCGGCCGTCGGTGCGGCCACACAGGGCCTGCGCCCGGTGTGCGAACTGATGTTCGTCGACTTCGCCGGCTGCTGCCTGGACCAGATCCTCAACCAGGCCGCCAAGTTTCGCTACATGTTCGGCGGCAAGGCAGTCACCCCGCTGGTGATGCGCACCATGTATGGCGCCGGCCTGCGCGCGGCGGCCCAGCATTCGCAAATGCTCACCTCGCTGTGGACGCATATCCCCGGGCTGAAGGTGGTCTGCCCGTCCTCGCCGTACGATGCCAAGGGCTTGCTGATTCAGGCGATCCGCGACAACGACCCGGTGATCTTCTGCGAGCACAAACTGCTGTACAGCATGCAGGGCGAAGTGCCGGAAGAGGTGTACACCGTACCGTTCGGCGAAGCGAACTTCCTGCGCGATGGCGACGACGTGACCCTGGTCACCTACGGGCGCATGGTGCACGTGGCGCTGGAGGCCGCCAACAACCTCGCCCGGCAGGGCATCGACTGTGAAGTGCTGGACCTGCGCACCACCAGCCCGCTGGACGAAGACAGCATCCTGGAAAGCGTGGAAAAGACCGGCCGCCTGGTGGTGATCGACGAAGCCAACCCTCGCTGTTCCATGGCCACCGACATCAGCGCACTGGTGGCGCAAAAGGCCTTCGGCGCGCTGAAAGGCCCGATCGAAATGGTCACCGCGCCGCACACCCCGGTGCCGTTCTCCGACGCCCTGGAAGACCTCTACATCCCAGACGCGGCGAAGGTCGAGGCCGCAGTGCGCAAGGTGATCGAAGCCGCAAGGAGTGCCGCATGAGCCAGATCCATACCCTGACCATGCCCAAGTGGGGCCTGTCGATGACCGAGGGCCGGGTAGACACCTGGCTCAAGCAGGAGGGTGACGAAATCAGCAAGGGTGACGAGGTGCTGGACGTCGAAACCGACAAGATCAGCAGCAGCGTCGAAGCGCCGTTCAGTGGCGTGCTGCGTCGCCGGGTGGCCAAGCCGGATGAAACCCTGCCCGTCGGCGCACTGCTGGCGGTGGTGGTCGAAGGCGAAGCAGAAGAGGCCGAGATCGATGCCGTGGTACAGCGCTTCCAGGCCGAGTTCGTCGCCGAAGGCGGCGCCGACCAGAGCCAGGGGCCGGCCCCTCAGAAGGCGGAAGTCGGCGGGCGCCTGCTGCGCTGGTTCGAGCTGGGTGAAGGCGGCACACCGCTGGTGCTGGTGCACGGGTTTGGCGGTGACCTCAACAACTGGCTGTTCAACCACCCGGCACTGGCTGCCGAGCGGCGGGTCATCGCCCTCGACCTGCCGGGCCACGGCGAGTCGGCCAAGGCCCTGCAGCGGGGCGACCTGGATGAGTTGAGCGAAACCGTGCTCGCCCTGCTCGACCACCTGGACATCGCCAAGGCCCACCTGGCCGGCCATTCCATGGGCGGTGCCGTAAGCCTCAACGTGGCGCGCCTGGCCCCGCAGCGGGTGGTCAGCCTGAGCCTGGTGGCCAGCGCCGGTCTGGGCGAAGCGATCAACGGGCAGTACTTGCAAGGTTTCGTCACCGCGGCCAACCGCAATGCACTCAAACCGCAGATGGTGCAATTGTTTGCCGACCCGGCGCTGGTCACCCGGCAAATGCTGGAGGACATGCTCAAGTTCAAGCGCCTGGAAGGTGTGGACCAGGCCCTGCAGCAGCTGGCAGGGGCGCTCGCCGACGGCGACCGGCAGCGCCACGACTTGCGCGGGGTCCTTGGCAATCACCCGGCACTGGTGGTGTGGGGTGGCAAGGATGCGATCATCCCGGCCAGCCACGCCGAGGGCCTGGAAGCCGAAGTACAGGTGCTGCCAGAGGCCGGCCACATGGTGCAGATGGAGGCGGCCGAACAGGTCAACCAGCAACTGCTCGCATTCCTGCGCAAGCACTAAGCCCTTTTCGTGAGCCTGGAGAACAACAATGAATGACCTGAGCCACACCCACATGCGCGCGGCCGTCTGGCATGGCCGCAACGATATTCGTGTCGAACAGGTACCTTTGCCGGCCGACCCTGCGCCGGGCTGGGTGCAGATCAAGGTGGACTGGTGCGGCATCTGCGGCTCCGACCTGCACGAATATGTTGCCGGCCCGGTGTTCATCCCGGTAGAGGCCCCGCACCCGCTGACCGGCATTCAGGGCCAGTGCATCCTCGGCCACGAATTCTGCGGCCACATCGCCAAGCTTGGCGAAGGCGTGGAAGGCTATGCCGTAGGCGACCCGGTGGCGGCAGACGCGTGCCAGCATTGTGGTACCTGCTATTACTGCACCCATGGCCTGTACAACATCTGCGAACGCCTGGCGTTCACCGGCCTGATGAACAACGGTGCCTTCGCCGAGCTGGTCAACGTGCCCGCCAAACTGCTCTACCGGCTGCCGCAGGGCTTCCCTGCCGAAGCCGGGGCACTGATCGAACCGCTGGCGGTGGGTATGCACGCGGTGAAAAAGGCCGGCAGCCTGCTTGGGCAAACCGTTGTAGTGGTGGGGGCCGGCACCATCGGCCTTTGCACTATCATGTGTGCCAAAGCCGCGGGCGCAGCGCAGGTTATCGCCCTGGAAATGTCCTCAGCACGCAAAGCCAAGGCCAAAGAGGTTGGCGCCAACGTGGTGCTGGACCCCAGCCAGTGCGATGCCCTGGCGGAAATCCGCGCACTGACTGCAGGGCTGGGCGCCGATGTGAGTTTTGAGTGCATCGGCAACAAACATACGGCCAAGCTGGCCATCGACACCATCCGCAAAGCAGGCAAGTGCGTGCTGGTGGGTATTTTCGAAGAGCCCAGCGAGTTCAACTTCTTCGAGCTGGTGTCCACCGAGAAACAGGTGCTGGGGGCGTTGGCGTACAACGGCGAGTTTGCTGACGTGATTGCCTTCATTGCTGATGGTCGGCTGGATATTCGCCCGCTGGTAACCGGCCGGATCGGATTGGAGCAGATTGTCGAGCTGGGCTTCGAGGAACTGGTGAACAACAAAGAGGAGAACGTGAAGATCATCGTTTCACCTGGTGTGCGCTGATTGCACCTTGAAGGTAACGTGGCACCTGTGGGAGCGGGCGGGCCCGCGAAGAAGCAACACGGTCGAGGGCACCGGCTTCGCCGGTGTTCGCGGCTGAAGCCGCTCCTACAGGGCACGCGCAAGGTTCCAAGGCTGTGCGCCGACACAGGGGCTCGCTGTCTCAGGATCCCATTCTGCGTCATACTCGGCAGACCTATTACCCGGTCCTCGCCATGCGTCCACTGCTCCCCATTACCTTGGTCCTGCTGCTCGCCGCCTGTGGCGATGGCGAATCGCTGCTACCGCCAGACGCGCGCCTGCCTGACGGTGGCCGTTACCGGGGGCAGGTGGTCGATGGCCTGCTGCAGGGTGAGGGCCGGATCGACTACCCCAACGGCAGCTGGTACGCCGGCAGCTTCAAGGACGGCCAGTGGCATGGCCAAGGCGAATGGCATGGCCAGAACGGCGAGGTCTACCGCGGCCAATTCGCCGAGGGGCTGTTTCAGGGCCTGGGCGACCTGACCACCCCGGGCAGCCACTACAGCGGCACCTTCCGCCACGGGCGACGCGACGGCGAAGGCACCCTCAAGCAAGCCGACCAGACCTACCGTGGCCAGTTCAAGGACGACCTGTACGAAGGCGCAGGTCAACTGGAGCTGGCCGACGGCAGTCGCTACCAAGGCCTGTTCGCCAAGGGCAAGCCCAACGGTGCCGGGGTGCGCAGCGATGCCAGCGGCAACCAGTTCAGCGGCCACTTCGTCAACGGCCAGCTACAAGGCGCCGGCACCTACGACAGCGTTGATGGCGAGCAGTACATCGGCGAGTTCAAGGACAACCGCCTGGAGGGCCGTGGCCGCTACGAAAACGCCGATGGCGATGTGTGGATCGGTGAATTCAAGGATGGCTCGCTGATCGGCGAAGGTGAACTGCTGGGCAGCGATGGTAGCCATTACAAAGGTGACTTCGTCGACTGGCGCTTTTCAGGCGAGGGTAGCCTGCAACTGGCCGACGGCAGCAAGTACATCGGCGGTTTCTTCAACGATGCCTACCACGGCCGTGGGCGGTTGATTCTGCCAAGCGGCAAGGTAGAAAGCGGCGTGTGGGCCAACGGCGTGCGCGTGCGCGACCACAACGGCAAGCTGCTGCCCGACCCGCTGGACCTGGCCCTGCTCAACCAGGGCCGGCTGCTGGACGAGGCACTGACCCGGGTGCCGCGCTCGGTGCCAGCGATCCAGCTGTACAGCCTGGTGGTCGCTGGCGATGGCCAGCAGAGCGTGTTCCTGCGTGAAGCCGACTACGTCAGCAACATGCTGAAAGTGCGCTTCGGCGCCCGCGGCCAGGTGACCCTGATCAACCACCGTGACCACATGGCTACCCGCCCCATGGCCACCCGCGAGAACCTTACCCGCGCCGCCCAGACCCTGGCCGAGCGCAGCGGCCCTGAAGACCTGGTGTTCATCTATCTGACCAGCCACGGCAGCCAGGACCACCAACTGGTGCTCGACCAGCCGCGCCTGCAACTGGCCGACCTGTCCGCCGATGAACTGGCCACCGCACTGGCGCCGCTGAAGAACCGCGACAAAGTCATTGTCATCTCCGCCTGCTATTCAGGGGGCTATATCGCCCCGCTCAAGGATGACCGTACGCTGATCATGACAGCCGCGCGGGCCGACCGGGTGTCCTTCGGGTGTTCGGAAGAAGCCGATTTCACCTACTTTGGCGATGCCTTGTTTGCCGAAGCCCTTAACCAGACCGACGACCTGAAACAGGCGTTTGAACTGGCGCGTTCCAGCGTTGCCGAAAGAGAACAAAGGGAAGGCTTCGAGGCCTCGGAGCCGCAGCTGTGGGCGCCGCCAGCCGTGCTTGAGCATTGGCAACACCTGCGCCGGCAACAGGCCGAAGAAGCATTGCGTAACGCCTCACAGGCCACTGTGGGAGGTCAGGCAAAAACGCCGACCAGCCACTAGACTTGTGTGTAACAAGGGAGAGACATCATGTATTTGACGCCTCAGCATGTCCTGCTTGCCGGTGCCACCGGCCTCACCGGTGAACACCTGCTCGACCGCCTGCTCAACGAGCCCACCATCAGCCGTGTGCTGGCCCCCACCCGCCGGCCACTGGCCGAACACCCGCACCTGGAAAACCCGGTAGGCGACCCGGCGGTGTTCTTGCCACAGTTGGCCGGCCGGGTCGACATTGCCTACTGCTGCCTGGGCACCACGCTGAAACAGGCCGGTTCCGAATCAGCTTTCCGCGCCGTGGATCTGGACATGGTGGTCGCCTTCAGCAAGCGTGCCCGGGAAATGGGCGCACGGCATCTGCTGGTGGTCAGTGCCGTGGGCGCCGACCCCAAGTCGTCAATTTTCTATAACCGGGTCAAGGGCGAGATGGAAGAAGCGCTCAAGGCTCAGGATTGGCCACAGTTGACCATCGTGCGGCCGTCGTTCCTGCTGGGCGAGCGGATTGAACCGCGGCTCAGTGAACAGCTGGTTTCGCCGTTTTCCAGGTTGATACCCGGGAAATACCGGGGAATCGAGGCTTGTACCTTGGCCCGTGCCCTGTGGCGGCTGGCGCTGGAGGAAGAAGACGGGGTGCGGATTGTAGAGTCGGATGAGTTGCGCAGGCTGGGCAAGATTTAGGCTTCGCTGGTGATGGCCTTTCGGGGGCACGACCGCGAAAGGCCATCACAGGCCGCCGCTAGCCTGGAACCCTATGCCGGCCGCTGTCAGCAAAGACAACGGCAGCAGCAGGGTATCAAGCAACATGCTCCCCGGCAGATCGAGGCGCGGATATGCCGGAGCGTCAGCCCCGTAATGATCCCGCGGGCAACACCCGCCATTGATCACGTACAAATCCAGCCGGGTACCGGCATACACCACCGGTGCGCCAGGCTTGTTGGCATCCAGCGTGCGCACCGTGGCGCAGCCCCCCAGCATCACCAGCGCCAGCAATCCCGCCAGTGCTCGCCTCAATCATCCACCCCGAAGTGATGTTCGCCCCAACGGGGCAACATGTCTTGGGGAATGTTCAGCAGGTTGAGAATGCGCGCCACGACAAAGTCGACCAGGTCGTCGATGGTTTGTGGCTGGTGATAGAAGCCCGGTGCTGCCGGCAGGATCACCGCGCCCATCTGCGAAAGCTTGAGCATGTTCTCGAGATGAATAGTGGAGAACGGCGCTTCGCGCGGTACCAGGATCAGCTGGCGACGTTCCTTGAGCGTAACGTCCGCCGCACGCTCGATCAGGTTGTTGCAGGCACCCGTGGCAATGGCCGACAGGCTACCGGTGGAACAGGGCACCACCACCATCGCTGCCGGGGCGCCCGAGCCTGAGGCTACCGGCGACATCCAGTCTTCCTTGCCATATACACGGATCTGCCCGTCGGCGGCGCCGGTGTATTCGGTAAGAAAGGCCTGCATCGCCTGGGGCTTGGCCGGCAGCACCACGTCGGTCTCGGTGGCCATCACCAGTTGCGCGGCCTTGGAGATCAGAAAGTGCACCTCACGGTCCTCGCGCACCAGGCAATCGAGCAGGCGCAGGCCATACTGGGCGCCCGAGGCGCCCGTCATGGCCAGGGTGATGCGTTCCGGCCCGCTCACTTCAGCGCCTCGGCCAGCTTGCCATGCAGGCCGCCGAAGCCGCCATTGCTCATGATCACCACATGCGTCCCTGGCCGGGCCTGGCCCTTGATCCGCTCGATGATCGCCTCGAGGCTGTCGGCCACGACGCTCGGCACCTTGCATTGCGCGGCGGTGGCGGCGAGGTCCCAGCCCAGGTTGGCCGGTGCGTACCAGATCACCTGGTCAGCGTCGTTGACGCTTTCCGGCAAACCGTCACGGTGAGCGCCGAGCTTCATCGAATTGGAGCGTGGTTCGATCACTGCAATCACCGGCGCCTCGCCAACGCGCTTGCGCAGGCCGTCGAGGGTGGTGGCGATGGCGGTCGGGTGGTGGGCGAAGTCATCGTAAATGGTCACCCCTTGCACTTCGGCGACCTTCTCCATGCGCCGCTTGACGCTCTTGAAGGCGCTGAGGCCAGCAATGCCCATGGCCGGCACCACGCCCACATGGCGCGCTGCTGCCAGGGTTGCCAAGGCGTTGGCGACGTTGTGCTGGCCAGTCAGGGCCCAGTCCACCACGCCTTGCACTTCGCCATCGAACAGCACTTCGAAACGTGAGCCATCGGCACTGAGCAGGCGGGCTTGCCACTGGCCGCCCTCACCGGTGGTCTGCACCGGGGTCCAGCAGCCCATGCCGATCACCCGCTCGAGCGCCTGCTCGGTGGTTGGATGGATGACCAGGCCCTCGCTGGGGATAGTCCGCACCAAGTGGTGGAACTGCCGCTCGATCGATGCCAGATCTGGGAAGATGTCTGCGTGATCGAATTCAAGGTTATTGAGGATCGCAGTGCGCGGGTGGTAGTGCACGAACTTCGAGCGCTTGTCGAAGAAGGCACTGTCGTACTCGTCGGCCTCGACCACGAAGAACGGCGTATCACCCAGGCGGGCCGACACCGAGAAGTTCTGCGGTACGCCGCCAATCAAGAAACCCGGGCTCATACCGGCGTGCTCCAGCACCCAGGCCAGCATGCTGCTGGTGGTGGTCTTGCCGTGGGTACCGGCAACGGCAAGCACCCAGCGGCCTTGCAGCACGTGGTCGGCCAGCCACTGCGGGCCGGAAACATAAGGCAGGCCTTTGTTCAGCACGTATTCAACCGCAGGGTTGCCGCGTGACATGGCGTTACCGATCACCACCAGGTCGGGTGCCGGCTCCAACTGGGCCGGGTCGTAGCCTTGGGTCAGCTCGATGCCCTGGGCTTCGAGCTGGGTGCTCATCGGTGGATAGACGTTGGCATCGGAGCCGGTGACGCGGTGGCCAAGTTCCTTGGCCAGCACCGCCAGCGACCCCATGAAAGTGCCGCAAATACCGAGAATGTGAATATGCATGGTCAACCTCGCAAAACATCGAGGCAGGGTAGCCCAGGGCGCGACAAATCGCACCCGCTGTTTCGCTTAGTCGGCCTTGGTGATGCCGTGTTTGCGCAGTTTTCGATACAAGGTATTGCGGCTGATGCCCAAGTGCTCGGCGACACGGGTGAGGTGCCAGTGTTTTGCCTGTAGGGTCACCATAAGCGCTTCCCGTTCCGCGTCTTGCAAAACCTCACTACCCACCAGTTCACCGGCAGTTCCTAGACCAACGCCCGCGCCCACAAGCTTGGCACTGCTGCGCACTGCGGGGGGTAGATCCGAGAAGCCGATTCGGCAGTCGTCGCAAAGCGCCACCAGCGTACGAAGCACATTGCGCATTTGCCGCACGTTGCCCGGCCAAGCAAAGTCGAGCAGTGCCTGCCGCGCCCTGGGTTCGATGTCGATCCGTTGCCCTTGGGCTTCCTGACGCAGCAGGAAGTCCAGTAATTGCGCCTTGTCACTGCGCTCACGCACTGCCGGCAACGCCACTTCCAGGCCATTCAGGCGGTAATACAAATCTTCGCGGAAGCTACCCTGCTCCACCCGCTCCAGCAGGTCGCGGTGCGTAGCACTGACAATGCGCACATCCACCGCCTGCGGTTCGCCACCGATCGGTACTATCTGACGCTCTTCCAGTACACGCAGCAGGCGGGTTTGCAGGGCTAGCGGCATGTCGCCGATTTCGTCCAGCAGCAAGGTGCCGCCGTCGGCCTGCAGCAACTTGCCACGCATGCCTTCCTTGCGCGCGCCGGTAAAGGTGCCGCCGCGGTAACCGAACAGTTCGCTCTCGATCAGACTCTCCGGGATCGAAGCGCAGTTGATGGCAACGAATGGCTTGCTGCGCCGCTCGCTGGCCTGATGCACGGCCTGGGCGAAGGCCTCCTTGCCGCAGCCGGTCTCGCCGCGCAGCAACAAAGGCACATCGCGTTCGAACACCCGCACACTGCGGCGAAAATCGTTTTGCAGCGCCGGGTCGAGCAGGCACACCAGCGGCTCGACCTCCCGCGCGGGCCGAGGCTGGGCAGCGGGTACCGACCATACCGGCGCCCGTGCCTGCCCCCGCAGGCTGGCGAATACCTGGCGGCCGTCCAGTGTCCGCAGCGGCCAGGCAGTGCTGCCACCAGGCGTGGCGCGGCTGAACAGCTCATCGTGGCTGCAGGCAAAGAAGCGTTCCAAAGGTTTGCCCAGCACGCCACCACGCACGGTGCCCAGCAGGTTCAGTGCGCTCTGGTTGGCCGCACAGATCCGCCCGTCGCCGTCGAACGCCAGCAGCCCCTCGCTGAACAGGCCGACCGACTCGGCCTGCAGGTGAAAACGCAGCAGCCACTGCTGTTCGAAATGGCGCAGGAAGTAGCAGCTCTCGATCATCTTCGCCGACAGGTTGACCAAGGCCATGGTGTGAAACTGGCTTTGCCGGGATACGTCAGGGCGCGCAGAGGAGACGTCGAGCACCGCCAGTAGCTCGCCATGCGGGTCGAACACCGGGCTGGCCGAGCAGGTCAGCCCGGTGTGGCGGCCACGGAAGTGTTCGTTCTGGTGAATGGTCAGCGCCTGGCGCTCGACCAGGCAGGTGCCGATACCGTTGGTGCCCTCTCGCGCCTCGCTCCAGTCGGCGCCCAGCCACAGCCCGGCATGCTCGAAGCTGCGCCGCTCGCTGGGCGCGCTGACGCAGTTGAGGATCACCCCGCGGGCGTCGGTCAGCAGTACCGCATGGCCGGCGCCGGAAAGCTGCTGATGCAAGCTGTTCATTTCATGGTCGGCAATCTGCAGCACCTGGCGCAGGCGCTCGCGGCTTTCCAGCAGGCGCCCGTGCTCAAGTACCACCGGGGCCTCGATCACTGCCGGGTCGAGGTGGTAGTCCTCCAGGCAGCGCAGCCAGGAGCGGGCGATGGACGGGTCACTGCCGCCCTCCCCGGCCCCACCATGGGCAACGCTATGCACCTGCCGGGCATGGCGAGTGAAGTGATTGCTCTGCATTGTTGTAATTCTCCGCAGATAGAGCGTCAGCCCAGCATCCTCCACCCGGGTAGGCTTTGCAATGCACATGCCTGTGACGTGTCGCAAACGGCACAAAATGTCACCCCAGCCGTACCGGCGCCGGCACAGCGACCCTTGATCAGCCTGGTAAAAATGACCCAAGTCATTGATTTGGCTGGCACGGCCAGCGCTGGCCCAACCTTTGCTCTACGCTTTTCAACTCCCCAACAAACACAATAGCCAGGAGACACACCATGCGTTACGCACATCCCGGTACCGAAGGCGCGAAGGTTTCCTTCAAGAACCGCTACGGCAACTACATCGGTGGCGAGTTCGTAGCTCCGGTCAAGGGGCAGTACTTCGAAAATACGTCCCCGGTGAATGGCAAACTGATCGCCGAATTTCCCCGCTCCACTGCCGAAGACATCGATAAAGCGCTCGACGCCGCCCACGCAGCTGCCGACGCCTGGGGCCGCACTTCGGTGCAGGATCGCTCCAACGTGCTGCTGAAGATTGCCGACCGCATCGAGCAGAACCTTGAACTGCTGGCCATCACCGAAACCTGGGACAACGGCAAGCCAATCCGCGAAACCCTCAACGCCGACATTCCCCTGGCCGTCGACCACTTCCGCTATTTCGCGGGCTGCATCCGCGCCCAGGAAGGCGGTGCCGCCGAGATCAACGAAGGCACTGTGGCCTATCATATCCACGAGCCGCTGGGCGTCGTCGGGCAGATCATCCCGTGGAACTTCCCCATCCTGATGGCCGCCTGGAAGCTGGCGCCTGCACTGGCCGCCGGTAATTGCGTGGTGCTCAAGCCTGCCGAGCAGACGCCGCTGGGTATCACCGTGCTGCTGGAAGTGATCGGCGACCTGCTGCCACCTGGCGTACTCAACGTGGTGCAAGGTTATGGCCGCGAAGCCGGTGAAGCCCTGGCCACCAGCAAGCGTATCGCCAAGATCGCTTTCACCGGTTCTACCCCGGTTGGCTCGCACATCATGAAATGCGCAGCCGAGAACATCATCCCGTCTACCGTCGAGCTGGGCGGCAAGTCACCGAACGTGTACTTCGAAGACATCATGCAGGCCGAGCCGAGCTTCATCGAAAAAGCGGCCGAAGGCATGGTGCTGGCGTTCTTCAACCAGGGCGAGGTGTGCACCTGCCCGTCGCGTGCTCTGGTGCAGGAGTCGATCTACCCGCAGTTCATGGAAGTGGTGATGAAGAAGGTGCTGCAGATCAAGCGCGGCGACCCGCTGGACACCGACACCATGGTTGGCGCGCAGGCTTCGCAGCAGCAGTTCGAGAAGATTCTTTCGTACCTGCAGATTGCCCAGGACGAAGGGGCAGAGCTGCTGACCGGGGGCAAGGTCGAGAAGCTGGAGGGCTCGCTGGCCACCGGTTACTACATCCAGCCGACGCTCCTCAAGGGCAACAACAAGATGCGCGTGTTCCAGGAAGAAATCTTCGGCCCGGTGGTCAGCGTCACCACCTTCAAGGACGAAGCCGAAGCGCTGGCGATCGCCAACGACACCGAGTTCGGCCTGGGTGCGGGCGTGTGGACCCGCGACATCAACCGTGCCTACCGCATGGGCCGCGGGATCAAGGCTGGCCGTGTGTGGACCAACTGCTACCACCTGTACCCGGCGCACGCCGCGTTCGGCGGTTACAAGAAGTCCGGGGTTGGCCGTGAAACGCACAAGATGATGCTGGATCACTATCAGCAGACCAAGAACCTGCTGGTGAGCTACGACATCAATCCGTTGGGCTTCTTCTAAACCGCGTCGCCTTCTTCGCGGGTAAACCCGCTCCTACAGGTCCTGCGCGGGTCTTGAATCTTGCGCAATCCCTGTAGGAGCGGGTTCACCCGCGAAGAGGCCAGGCCGGCATACCTTAAACCCAGAGCGGCAACCGTGCACCAGCCGCTCTGGCTCGCTTCCTGCAGTACCCATCACCATCGGCCCGGAACCCTTCCGGCCACCAAGAAAAACAACAGGTGAATCTATGCCAAGCGATCATTCCGCCGGCTCCCCGGCAGGCTCCTCCGTCGACTTCGAGAAGGTCGGCTCGGACTATTTTCAGCAACGTGAACTTAAAAAAGGTGCCGCCGGCTGGGTGCTGCTGGTCGGCCTGGGCGTGGCGTACGTCATCTCCGGCGACTACGCCGGCTGGAACTTCGGCCTGGCCCAGGGCGGCTGGGGCGGCATGTTCCTCGCCACCTTGCTGATGGCAACCATGTACCTGTGCATGTGCTTCTCGCTGGCCGAGCTGTCATCGATGATACCGACTGCTGGCGGCGGCTACGGTTTTGCGCGCAGCGCGTTCGGGCCGTGGGGCGGCTTCCTGACCGGCACGGCGATTCTTATCGAATACGCCATCGCGCCTGCCGCCATCGCGGTGTTCATCGGCGCCTACTGCCAATCGCTGTTCGGTATCGGCGGCTGGATGATCTACCTGGCGTTCTACATCGTGTTCATCAGCATCCACATCTTCGGCGTGGGTGAGGCACTGAAGCTGATGTTCATCATCACCGCCATCGCCGCCATTGCACTGGCCGTGTTCCTGATCGGCATGGTGCCCCATTTTGATGCAGCCAACCTGTTCGACATCGCCAAAACGGACGCCGTCGGCGCCAGCAGCTTCCTGCCGTTCGGCTATGTCGGCGTGTGGGCAGCCATCCCCTACGCCATCTGGTTCTTCCTTGCCGTCGAAGGCGTGCCGCTGGCCGCAGAAGAAACCAAGAACCCCAAGCGTGACCTGCCACGCGGCCTGATCGGCGCCATGCTGGTACTGCTGGCCTTCGCCTTGCTGATCCTGGTGGTCGGCCCGGGCGGCGCAGGCTCCGAGGCGCTGAAGGCCTCCGGTAACCCGCTGGTCGAAGCCCTGTCGAAGGCCTACGGCGGCTCCACCTGGATGGGCGGCTTCGTCAACCTGGTCGGTCTGGCCGGGCTGATCGCCAGCTTCTTCTCGATCATCTATGCCTATTCCCGGCAGATCTTCGCCCTGTCCCGTGCTGGCTACCTGCCGCGCAAGCTGTCGGAAACCAACAAGAGCAAGGCCCCAGTAATGGCCTTGGTCATCCCCGGCATCATCGGTTTTGCCCTGTCGCTGACGGGCCAGGGGGACTTGCTCATCCTGGTGGCAGTGTTTGGCGCTACCCTGTCTTACGTGCTGATGATGGCTGCGCACATCACCCTGCGCATCCGCCGGCCAAAGATGGAACGCCCATACCGCACCCCGGGTGGCATCTTCACCTCCGGCCTGGCGCTGGTGCTGGCGTGCATCGCCGTGGTCGCCGGGTTCCTGGTCGACCCGCGAGTAGTCATTGGCGCCGCAGTGATCTATGCGGTATTAATTGCCTACTTTGCTTTCTACAGCCGCCACCACCTGGTTGCGGGCACACCGGAAGAGGAATTCGCCGCGATCCAGAAGGCCGAAGAGGCCCTGCACTGATCGCCGCCACCCGCCGCGGGGCAACCCGCGGCTCTGGAGATTCTGTATGGCAAGTTTCGTACACACGGTCGGCCATCTGGTCTACCGCTTCGACAGCCTCAAGGAAGTGATGGCCAAGGCCAGCCCGGCACGCTCCGGGGACTGCCTGGCAGGCGTCGCGGCCAGCAACGACGGCGAGCGCGTCGCCGCGCAGATGGCTTTGGCCAATATTCCGCTGACGCACTTCCTCAATGAAGCACTGATCCCTTACGAAGCAGATGAAGTTACTCGCCTGATCATCGACACCCACGATACCCAGGCCTTCGCCCCGGTCAGCCACCTGACCGTCGGTGGTCTGCGCGACTGGCTGCTTAGCGAGGAAGCCAACGAAGACAGCCTGCGCGCCCTGGCGCCCGGGTTGACCCCGGAAATGGCCGCTGCCGTGTCGAAGATCATGCGCGTGCAGGACCTGGTGCTGGTGGCGCAAAAAATCCGCGTGGTCACCCGGTTCCGCGGCACCATGGGCCTGCGCGGGCGCCTGTCGACCCGGCTGCAACCCAACCACCCGACAGACGAACCGGCCGGTATCGCCGCCAGCATTCTCGACGGCTTGCTGTACGGCAACGGCGACGCCATGATCGGCATCAACCCGGCCACCGACAGCATCGCTTCGATCTGCGCCCTGCTGGAAATGCTCGACGCCATCATCCAGCGCTACGACATCCCCACCCAGTCCTGCGTACTGACCCACGTCACCACCTCGATCGAAGCGATCAACCGCGGCGTGCCACTGGACCTGGTGTTCCAGTCCATCGCCGGCACCGAGGCGGCCAACGCCGGCTTCGGCATCAACCTGAACGTGTTGCAGGAAGGCTACGAAGCGGGTCTGTCGCTGAAACGCGGCACCCTCGGGCAGAACCTGATGTATTTCGAAACCGGCCAAGGCAGCGCGCTCTCGGCCAACGCCCACCACGGCGTCGACCAGCAGACCTGCGAAACCCGCGCCTATGCCGTGGCCCGTCACTTCAAGCCGTTCCTGGTCAACACCGTGGTCGGTTTCATTGGCCCGGAATACCTCTACAACGGCAAGCAGATCATCCGCGCCGGCCTCGAAGACCATTTCTGCGGCAAGCTGCTGGGCGTGCCGATGGGTTGCGATATCTGCTACACCAACCACGCCGAAGCCGATCAGGACGACATGGACACCCTGCTGACCCTGCTGGGTGTGGCCGGGATCAACTTCATCATGGGCATCCCCGGCTCCGACGACATCATGCTCAACTACCAGACCACCTCGTTCCACGACGCGTTGTATGCGCGCCAGACCTTGGGCCTGAAGCCCGGGCCGGAATTCGAGGCATGGCTGGCCCGCACCGGCATCTTCACCCAGGCCGATGGCCGGGTGCGCTTCGGTGACAACCTGCCGCCGGCTTTCCGCCAGGCGTTGGCACAGCTTGCATAGGGACGACCATGGACCACCGCACGCCTACCCCCGACAACCCTTGGCTGGCCCTGCGCACCCTGACCCCGGCGCGCATTGCCCTGGGCCGCACCGGCACCAGCCTGCCGACCGGCGCGCAGCTGGACTTCCAGTTCGCCCATGCCCAGGCCCGCGATGCCGTGCACCTGGCCTTCGACCACGCCAGCCTGGCTACCCAGCTGAGTGACCGTGGGCGCGAAAGCCTGGTGCTGCACAGCGCCGCCAGCGACCGCCACCAATACCTGCAGCGCCCGGACCTGGGCCGGCGCCTTAATGAAGACTCGATTGCCACGCTGCGCCAGCACGCCCAGGCCAACCCCGGCGGCGTCGACCTGGCCATCGTCGTCGCCGACGGCCTGTCGGCGCTGGCCGTGCACCGCCATACGCTGCCATTCCTGACCCGCTTCGAAGAGCAGGCTGCGGCAGACGGATGGACCAGCGCCCCGGTAGTGCTTGTGCAACAGGGCCGCGTGGCGGTGGCCGACGAGGTTGGCGAATTGCTTGGTGCCCGCATGACAGTGATGCTGATCGGTGAACGCCCGGGGCTCAGCTCGCCCGATAGCCTTGGCCTGTATTTCACTTATGCACCCAAGGTCGGCCTGACCGACGCCTACCGCAACTGCATTTCCAACATCCGCCTGGAGGGCCTGAGTTATGGCATGGCGGCACATCGCCTGCTGTACTTGATGCGCGAAGCCTGCCGGCGCCAGCTTTCCGGAGTGAATCTGAAGGACGAAGCCGAGGTCCATAGCATCGACAGCGAAAATGGCCCTTCCCAGCGAGGCAACTTCCTGCTCGGCGAAGGGTAAAGAACATGTCACGGAGGGCGGATTGCGCTAAAGGCCAGCATTGGGGCAGCATGCTCTTGAACGCTGCAGGCATTCCGCTGTTTCCCCAAATGGACTCTGAGGGCCGCACATGCGCATCATCAAGGCAACCCTGGAACACCTCGACCTGCTCACGCCGTTGTTCGTCAAATACCGTGAGTTCTATGGGCAGCTGCCCTACCCCGACAGCTCGCGCAGCTTTTTGGAAAAGCGCCTGAAGCGGGATGAATCGGTGATCTACCTGGCACTACCCGATGATGACGACGGCAAGCTGCTGGGCTTCTGCCAGCTGTACCCAAGCTACTCCTCGCTGTCACTGAAGCGGGTATGGATCCTCAACGATATCTACGTCGCCGAAGACTCGCGGCGCATGCTGGTGGCCGACCACCTGATGCGCGAGGCGAAGAAAATGGCCAGGGAAACCAATGCCGTGCGCATGCGGGTTTCGACGAGCGCGGACAATCAGGTAGCCCACAAGACTTACGAATCCATCGGGTTTCGTGAAGACACCGAGTTCAAGAGCTACATCCTGCCCATTAGCCAGGATTGACCTGCTCGACGCTCCCTCTGGCATGCACCACACCTGCAACAGCAGCCTTGTGCTGCTCCTGCAGGGCTGTGGTGAGCCTGTGAGCGCAGGTTTAGCCGCGAACAGGCTGAACCAGGAAACACCCCCTGTCGTAACCCCCCGCTACAAACTCCCCGGGCATGTTCTTCACTTAGCCGTATAATGCCCCACCTGTCATGTGTGAAAATTTACCCATCCCCAGGTAACTGAGCCTACGCCCCAGAACACAGGTGCTGTACATGGATTTCAACCCGCTGGACCTTATCCTGCATCTCGATGCTTATCTCGATCTGCTGGTCACCAATTACGGTCCCTGGATCTACGCCATCCTGTTCACCGTGATCTTCTGCGAGACTGGGCTGGTGGTCATGCCGTTCCTGCCAGGCGATTCGCTGTTGTTCATTGCCGGTGCCGTGGCCGCTGGCGGTGGCATGGACCCGGTATTGCTGGCCGGCCTGCTGATGGCTGCGGCCATCATGGGCGACAGCACCAACTACGTAATCGGGCGAACGGCCGGCGAGCGCCTGTTCAACAACCCCAATTCGAAGATCTTCCGCCGCGATTACCTGCAGCGCACCCACGAATTCTATGAACGCCACGGCGGCAAAACCGTGACCCTGGCGCGCTTCCTGCCCATCCTGCGGACCTTCGCACCGTTCGTCGCCGGCATCGCGCACATGCAATACCCGCGCTTCCTCGGTTTCAGCGTCGCCGGTTCGCTGCTGTGGGTCGGTGGCCTGGTCACCCTCGGCTACTTCTTCGGCAACGTGCCGTTCATCAAGCAGCACCTGTCGCTGATGGTGGTGGGCATCATCGTCCTGTCGCTGGTACCCATGATCCTGGGCCTGCTGCGCACCCGCCTGGGCCGCACGGCCAAAGCCCACTGACCGCCCCTCATGTGGTCGTTCAGCGCCTGGCGGCGCAAGCGCACCCTGGCGCGCTACCCGATCACCCCACAGCAATGGCAGGCCGTACGCGAGCGCCTGCCGATGCTGGATGGCATCACCGATGCAGAAGACCACTGGCTGCGCGAAGCCTGCATCCTGTTCCTGCTCGACAAGCACCTTACCTGCCTGCCCGGCGTTGAACCGGACGACGAGCAGCGCCTGTTGCTGGCCGCCCAGGCCCAGCTGCCACTGATGCACCTGGGTGAGCTGAACTGGTACCAGGGTTTCCACGAAATCATCCTCTACCCCGACGACTTCAAGAGCCCGCAACGCCATCGCGATGCCAGCGGCGTGGAGCATGTGTGGGACGGCGAGCACAGCGGCGAGGCCTGGCAACAGGGGCCGATCATCCTGGCCTGGAACGGTGTGCTGGCCAGCGGCGGCTGGGAGGCTTACAACCTGGTCATCCATGAGCTGGCGCACAAGCTCGATATGCTCAACGGCGATGCCAACGGCCTACCACCGCTACACAGCGGCATGCCGGTGGATGAGTGGGCAAGCGCCATGCAGCAGGCGTACGACGACCTCAACCGCCAGCTGGACGCCGACCCCGACGCCGAAACCGCCATCGACCCTTACGCGGCGGAGAACCCGGCAGAGTTCTTTGCAGTCACCAGCGAATACTTCTTCAGTGCCCCCGACCTTCTGCACCAGGCTTATCCATTGGTCTACAGTCAGTTGTCGCTGTTCTACCGGCAAGACCCGCTGGGGCGCCTGTGCCAACTGCAGGCCGAGCACCCCGAATACCGCGAAAGCCACGCCTGACGGGGCCGCACATCAGGCCAGGCGTGGCATGCCCCGGCAGAATGTGCCTATAATCGCCGCCACTTTTTTGGTCAAACACGGGGGCACTGCCCAATGAGCTACAGCAAGATTCCGGCGGGCAAAGACCTGCCGAACGACATCTACGTCGCCATCGAAATCCCGGCCAACCACGCGCCGATCAAATACGAGATCGACAAGGACAGCGACACCCTGTTCGTCGACCGTTTCATGGCTACCCCGATGTTCTACCCTGCCAACTACGGCTTCATCCCGAACACCCTGGCTGACGACGGTGACCCGCTGGACGTGCTGGTGGTTACCCCTTACCCGGTGGCCCCAGGCTCGGTTATCCGCGCCCGTCCGGTTGGCGTGCTGAACATGACTGACGACGGCGGCGGCGACGCCAAGGTCATCGCTGTTCCTCACGACAAGCTGTCGCAGCTGTACGTTGACGTGAAGGAATACACCGACCTGCCAGCCCTGCTGATCCAGCAGATCGAGCACTTCTTTGCCAACTACAAAGATCTCGAGAAGGGCAAGTGGGTCAAGATCGAAGGCTGGGAAGGCGCCGACGCCGCCCGTGCCGCGATCACCAAATCGGTTGCTGCCTACAAGGGCTGATACCGATTGCAGAATGAACCCCGCCTTGGCGGGGTTTTTTTTTGGCCGGCATGCGCTCGTGAGCGCTATCAGGCGTGGCCTGTCGTCGCGCTTCTGCAGGGATGGCAGTAACGCTCAGATATGGGTAATAAATCCTACGTCGCCTTACACCAACACCCTACAAACAGCCTGTTTTCCTACAAATTTCGTCAACACCCGGTTCATACCCTTGCTGGCATCACGCCGCTACACTCGCCGGCATGAACACTTCCGGTGACCGCCTCAAGGCCCTTCTCCATGAATGTGGCCTGACTCCTTCCGACTTCGCCGCCCAGCGCAGCGTCACACCGCAGCACGTCAACAACTGGTTCAAACGCGGCGTGCCCCTGGCCCGCCTGGACGAACTGGCCGACCTGTTCTGCGTGCACCGCCGCTGGCTGCGCTCTGGCGAAGGGCCCAAACACCCCAACCCGATCCTGCGTACCTGTCGGCCCCGGCACACACCCGCCAACCCGCCTACCCCGCTGTCGGTGCATCACGGTCGGCTCGTGAAAGTGCCTTATTACGAACTGGACAATGGCCTGCTCTCGACAGTGGCCGGCAAGCACCTGCGCTTGCCGGCAAAAGCCCTGAAAGTGCTGGGAGTGCGGGCCTGCAACGCGATCTGCATGACGATGCCGGCCAGTAACATGCTGCCGCTGATTCCGCTGGAGGCCATGCTGGTCATCGACCGGGGCATGACCCAGGTGATTGAGGGGGAAACCTATGCCCTGCTGCACAACGGCATGCTCAGGGTGAACAACCTCAGCCTTGGCCAGCACGGTACGCTGTACCTGCACAGTCATGACCGGCGTAACTACGCGGTGGAGCGTTACACCCCTGCACAGCTTCAGGCGCAAAACCTGGAAGTGCTTGGTTGGGTGTTCCACTGGTCGCATTTTCGCCAGCAGCGGCCCGGCTGAACCACCCTGTGCCAATTTTTGCTGGGCATCCTGCGCCAGCCCTTGTATGCTACGCGGCACATTCAGCCCCGGCCGGCGCAAGCCCTGGTCTAGAGGGCTCGGCGATATCCCACACGGGTATCTGCCATCTCTTTCAGGCCCTTGTTGGCCACACAGTTAAGGCGATTGCGGCTTACCATAAATTAGTCGGAAGCGTCCCCGAGAAGCCGGCCACAAGCCGGCTTTTTAATGCCTCGCCCAAAGCCATCCCAAGCCCTCTGCGGCCTGCCTCCCCCCTTCAAGAAGCTGACGAAAAAGTAATGTCGAGCTCAGTTTTCTGACAGCGGCAACGCGCTAGTTTGGTCGTGAGCTGCGAAATCCAGCAGCCGGGATATCCGCAACCCATACGACTGGACGCAACGGCATGCAAAGCAAAACCACACGACGCACCTTCGTCAAAGGCCTGGCCGCCACTGGACTGCTTGGCGGGTTGGGCATGTGGCGCACGCCGGTGTGGGCCTTGACCAGCCCTGGCCAGGCAAACGTGCTGACAGGCACTGACTTCGACCTGTACATCGGTGAACTGCCGGTCAATTTCACCGGCGCAACGCGCACAGCCATGGCAATCAATGGATCATTGCCGGGCCCTACGCTTCGCTGGCGCGAAGGCGATACCGTTACGCTTCGCGTGCGCAACCGTTTGCAGCAGGACACCTCCATCCATTGGCACGGCATCATCCTGCCGGCCAACATGGATGGTGTGCCTGGCCTGAGCTTCCACGGCATCGCCCCGGATGGCCTGTATGAGTACAGATTCACAGTCCATCAGAACGGCACCTACTGGTACCACAGTCACTCAGGTTTCCAGGAACAAGTTGGGGTGTACGGCGCGCTGGTCATCGATGCGAAAGAACCCGAGCCGTTCACCTATGACCGGGATTACGTGGTGATGCTCAGCGACTGGACAGATGAAGACCCTGCTCGGGTTCTGTCCAAGCTCAAAAAGCAGTCTGATTACTACAACTTCCACAAACGAACGGTGGGTGATTTCGTCAACGACGTGAGCGAAAAGGGCTGGTCCGCTGCGGTGGCTGATCGCACGATGTGGGCCGAAATGAACATGAGCCCCACCGATCTGGCAGACGTGAGCGGCTACACCTACACCTACCTCATGAACGGCCAGACGCCGGACGGCAACTGGACGGGGGTTTTCAAGCCTGGCGAGAAAATCCGCCTTCGCTTTATCAACGGCTCGGCCATGACGTATTTCGACGTGCGGATTCCCGGCCTGAAGATGACGGTGGTTGCGGCAGATGGGCAGTATGTGAAGCCGGTTTCGGTCGACGAGTTACGTATCGCTGTTGCTGAAACCTACGATGTAATTGTCGAGCCCGAAAATGAGCAGGCATACACCCTCTTTGCTCAATCCATGGACCGTACCGGTTACGCCAGGGGCACCTTGGCCATCCGCGAGGGCTTGCAAGCGGCTGTTCCAGCTGTTGATCCGCGCCCGCTGATTACCATGAGTGACATGGGTATGGATCACAGCGGCATGACCGGCATGGACCACAGCCAGATGGCCGGCATGGATCACGGCAGCATGGCCGGCATGAGTGGGGCCATGCAGCGCCATCCTGACTCAGAGACCAACAACCCTCTGGTCGACATGCAGACGATGAGCCCAACGCCGAAGCTGAGCGACCCGGGCATCGGGCTGCGGAACAACGGCCGGCGTGTGCTGACGTATGCGGACCTGCGCAGCACGTTCATTGATCCCGACGGCCGAGAGCCTGGCCGCACAATCGAGTTGCACCTCACAGGCCACATGGAAAAGTTCGCCTGGTCGTTCGACGGGGTCAAGTTCTCCGATGCCGAGCCGCTACGCCTCAAATACGGGGAGCGCCTGCGTATCACCTTGGTCAACGACACCATGATGACTCACCCCATCCACCTGCATGGCATGTGGAGCGACCTGGAGGATGAGGACGGCAACTTCATGGTGCGCAAGCACACCATCGACATGCCGCCTGGCTCAAAACGAAGCTACCGCGTGACTGCGGATGCTCTGGGACGCTGGGCCTATCACTGCCACCTGCTGTTCCACATGGAAATGGGCATGTTCCGAGAAGTCCGCGTGGACGAATGAACTGGAGATACGAGATGAACAACCTTACGAAACGAAGTGCGTTTTTCCTCTCTGCTGCGATGGCTGGCCTCTTGGCTGTTTATGCTCCGTCGTCGTGGGCCGCCGACAACCATGAGCAACACACTCACAAGGCCGCCGATGCAGCTAAAGCCAAGGGCGCTCAAGGCATGGATCACGGTTCCATGAAGGGCATGGACCACAGCGCCATGCAGGGCATGGATCACAGTGCCATGAAAGGCATGGACCATGGTTCGATGGAAGGTATGGATCACAGCAAGATGATGGAATCGCATGGCAGCGCCAACGCTAAGGCAGGGAAAGATGGCCAATAGCCCAGCGCGCCCCTCGCTGCTGGCCCTGGGCGTTTCACTCGGCATGCTGGGTGCTGCACCCAGCTTCGCCGCTGGCGATATGGACCATGCAGCGATGGGACACGGCTCCATGCCGGGCATGGACCATAGCCAGATGAATCATGGCAGCATGCAGGGCATGGGTCATGGGAGCATGGATCACTCGAAAATGAACCATGGTGCTGCCAGCCCTGCTACGACCAGCCGAACGCCGATTCCCGAATTGACGGATGCAGACCGGCAGGCGGCATTTCCCCCATTGGGCGGGCATCAGGTACACGACAGCGCACTCAATAGCTTCTTCTTGCTGGACCAGCTTGAGTACCAGGATGCAGACGAAGGTAGCAGCCTGGCCTGGGATGCTACCGGGTGGATCGGCGGCGATATCAACCGCCTGTGGGTTCGTTCCGAAGGCGAACGCACCAACGGCGTGACCGAAGATGCCGAGTTGCAATTGCTCTATGGCCGCTCGATCAGCCCCTGGTGGGATGTGGTTGCCGGGGTGCGTCAGGATTTCAAACCGAAATCCCCGCAGACCTGGGCAGCGTTCGGCATACAGGGCATGGCGCTTTACGGCTTTGAAGCCGAAGCCACCGCGTTCATGGGTGAGAACGGTCAAACGGCCGCGCGCCTGGAAGGTGACTACGATATTCTCCTGACCAACCGCCTGATCCTGCAGCCAACCGCTGAAGCCAATTTCTATGGCAAGAACGACCCCGAGCGAGGCGTGGGCTCCGGCTTGGCGAATACCGAAATCGGGCTGCGGCTACGGTATGAAATCGTTCGTCAGTTCGCACCTTACATAGGCATCACCTGGAACCGCTCCTACGGCAAAACGGCTGATTTCGCCCGTAACGAGGGTGGCGAAGTGGATGAAGCGCGTTTCGTTGCCGGCATCCGCCTATGGTTTTGAGAGCCCGACATGAAAAAAACAATTACAACGCTGGTTGCAGCAGGCGCCGTGGCGAGTGCGGGCGTATTGGGCGTAGCTTACATTGGCCTGGTGAACGTCGGGGCTGATGATCCCCATTTCCCGGCAGTGCATGCCTTTCTCGCCATGGCCCGGGATCGCTCTATCAAGGTACGGGCCAAGGACATCGAGGTACCGAACCTCAAGAATGAGAACCTGATTCGCATGGGCGCGGGCAACTACAACGCCATGTGCGTCGGTTGCCACCTTGCCCCTGGCATCGAGAAGACAGAGCTGAGCCAAGCGCTGTACCCGTCGCCCCCCGACCTGAGCAAGCTCGGCGCCAGTGGTGACCCCGCGGTTGCGTTCTGGACCATCAAGCACGGCATCAAGGCTTCGGGTATGCCGGCTTGGGGCAAGAGCATGGATGATTCGTACATCTGGGGCATGGTGGCTTTTCTGGATCAGCTACCGCAGATGAATGCTCAGCAGTACCGGGCGATGGTCACAAGCAGCGGCGGCCACCAGCATGGGGGCGGTGAAAGTGACATGCACAACCATGAAGGCCAACATGGGCAAGACGACGCCGGCAGTGATCACCACTCTAAGCCGGCGTCGAAGACGCATCTTCACCGTGATGGCAAGGAGCATCGCCATGGTGGCTGATTGTGCTGTTGGTTATCAGCGTTGCATTCACTCGCGAAGCGCCGCGCGGGCGGCACTCGGTCTCATACACGCTGCAAAACCGTGGGCGTAAACCTACACGCCACAACGCCAATCAGAAGTCATACCGCGCCCCAACCATCATGCTACGCGACGGCCCATAGAAGTTGAACGTGGAGGTCGAGCCCACCCGCGACAGGTAGTCCCGGTCGAACAGGTTGTTGACGTTGAAGGTGGCGGTCAGCTTCGAAGTCACCGGGTACGACAGCATCGCATCCACCGTCGCGTAGCCCGGCGCGTCGATACGCACGCCGCCGCTTTCGGAGTAGAAGTTGCTCATCGCGGAAATTCCGCCACCAATCGCCAGGCCGGTCAGCGGGCCTTGGTTGATGGTGTACTTGCTCCACAGCGAAGCCTGGTTGCGCGGCATGATGAAGAACGTGGTTTCGGCGTCACCCTTGACGGTTTCGGTCTCCATCCAGGTGTAACCGGCCAGCAGTTCCCAATTCGGCGTCAGCTTGCCGCTTACTTCCACTTCCGCGCCCTTCACGCGGGTCTTGCCGGATGCCACGGAGTCGGTAGTGGCCACTCCATCAGCATCGTACACGGTGGTAGCGCGGTTCTTGTCGGTCAGGCGGAATACCGAGAAGCGCGTATTCAAGTCGCCGCCAAAGTAGCTGCTCTTGAGGCCGAACTCGTACTGCTCACCTTCACGCGGCTTCAGCACCCGGCCGTTGCTGTCGGTGTCGGACTGCGGCTTGAACACCTGCGAATAGCTGGCGTACAGCGCGTGGTTGTCGGTCAGGTCATAGACCAGGCCGCCATAAGGGGTGAAGTGGCCGTCGACGCGTTTGCTGTCATTGGTGGTGGCGCCGCTGCTAAGGGTGGTGGTGTAGAAGTCACCGCGATACCAGCTGAAGCGGCCACCGGCAATCAGCGCCAGGCGCTCCACCGGGCGGAAGGTCACTTTGGAGTACAGGCCGTATTCCTCTTCCTGCATGCCGGTCTCGGTGCTGTAGTTGGGCGACGGCTTGGCGAACTGCGTCGGCGAGTAAGTATTCACGTTGATCGCGCCGAGATTGGTGGTGCCGTTGAGGTACTCGGTGTCGTAGTTCTTGTAGTCACTCCCGACCACAAACTCGCTTACCTGCCCGAAGGTTTCGAACGGCTGGCTGTAGCTGGCGTCCAGCGAATAGGTGTCTTGAGTGAAATCACGGGCGCTGGCGCGCTCCGAGTTGGCGCCTGTGGTGGCATTGGTTGCAGTGAAGGCGTACAGATAATTGGTGTCGCGGTGCGAGCCACGGGCCGCGACACGGCCGTAACCGCCATTGTCGAAGCGGTGGGTCAGCTCGGCGACCAGGTCGGTGGTCTTGCCGTCGAAGTAGTTCCAGTCGGCGCCCAGGAAACGCGAATGGCTGAAGTCGGGCACCTCGCCGGACAACGTGGCCGGGTAGCCGTTGTGCGGGGTGATGTTCTTCACCTCGTGCATCAGGCCGAACGACAGGGTGGTGGCGTCGTCCAGGTCGATGTCCAGCGCTCCGTAGTAGGTGTTGCTGGTGTTGGCGTTGTAGTCCACTTCGCCATTGGTGTCGTCACGGGATGCGATGAAGCGCCCGCGTACGCGACCGGCCTCGTCCAGCGGTCCGCTCAGGTCGATTTCCTCATGATTGGTGTCCCAGGTGCCGTAGCTGCCTTCGATATGCCCCTGAAACTCGGCGGTCGGGCGCTTGCGCACCATGTTGACGATGCCTCCCAGCTCGCTGGTACTGCTGAACAGCCCGGCCGGCCCGCGCATGATCTCGACGCGGTCGAACGCCGCCAACGACGGGACAGTGCCGAAGATGCTGGCCATGGGCGCCGGCAGGCCGTCGATATTGAACTCGCTGTACTCGTAGCCACGGGCGTAGATCGACGAGCGGCCGCTGTCATTGGTCAGGGTACGCAGGCCAGCGGTGTACTTGGCCAGGTCATCCAGGTGCACGAACTGGCGGTCCTTGACGTAGTCCTGGGTGTACACGGTGATCGACTGCGGGATGTCCTTGAGCGCCGCCGGCGTCTTGGTGCCCACGGTAGCGGCATCGACGCTGTAGCCTCCGGTGTCTTCCGAAGGCAGCATGTCGTAGAGGCGGTTGCCTTCGATAGTCAGTGCCGGCAGGTCCAGCGAGCGGTCTTCGGCTGTCGCCTGGGTCGCTACCGTTTCAGCCAGTGCCGACAGTGAAAAAGGCGCCAGCAACCCCAGCACCAGCCAGCCACGCGCCCGTCGCGGGCACCCCACACCGATGAAACCGTTCATGACACACCTATCCCCAAGTGATAACAATTCGCAAACGAAACAAGTTGCTTTTTGCGAACGATACCGGAGCGAAAACAGGGGTGCAGCATCATTAACCTTCTTAACACAATGGAGCGTTGCCCTCGGGCCACCGGCAATGGGATGATCCGTAACTGATAGAGGTTCTCATTCAAGGCTCACCGTGCCCATCTCACTGCTCCTCGCCGAAGACGACCCACGCCTGCGCCAGGACCTGGAACGTCATTTCCTCAATCGCGGTTTTCAGGTGCATGCCTGCGCCAGCGGCACCCAGGCCCTGAACGCCATACAGCACTCGCGCTTTGAGTTGGTGCTGCTGGACATCATGCTGCCGGGCATCGACGGCCTCAGCCTGCTCGATGAACTGCGCCGCCATCAAGCAGTGCCGGTCATGCTGATGTCGGCGCTGGGCGCCGAGCAAGATCGCATCAGCGGCTTTACCCGTGGTGCGGACGATTACCTGCCCAAACCGTTCAGCCTGGCCGAGCTGAATGCCAGGGTCGACGCATTGCTGCGGCGCGTGGCATTTGATCGAGGTACGGCGGTGCGTGCCGATGTCGGTGAAGTGATGCTGGATCATGACCGCCAAGACGTTATCCACAACGGCAAGGCTGCCGGCCTTACCGCATCCGAATTCCGCTTGCTGGCTACCCTTCGTGCCCATCCTGGCGAAGCCTTGAGCAAGCCATTCCTCTACCAGACTGTGCTGCACCGCGCTTACACCCGCCTGGACCGTGGCCTGGATGTGCATGTGTGCAACTTGCGCCGCAAGCTGGCCGACATCACCGCCCAGCATCTACAGATCCAGGCGGTACGGGGCCAAGGGTACATCCTGGTCGACACGGAACAGCCCTGATGCGTCGCCATCCATTGCTGTGGAAACTGGCCGTGCTGCAGGTCGGCTTCTGCCTGCTGCTGACCTGGCTGATCTGGACCTGGGGCCTTTCAGTGGAACGCAGCACCTACTTCCTGTCCCAGGCCGATCAGGACTACCTTGCGCGTTATGCACAACAGGCCGAACAGGCGTGGGAGCAGAACGGCGCGGTCGGCGCCGAGGCCTGGCGCAAGCAGCTGGAACGGGCTGAGGACACCTGGGTGGCCGTGATCGGCCCACACCTGCAGAGCCTTGGCACCACGCCGCTGAGCGCCGAGGAAGCCAGCCACCTTACATTCATGCGCAAGCTCGACTGGCCGATGAGCCGGCGCCTGCAGGATGAGCTGCCGTATGTCAGCATCGAATTTCCGCAACACCCCGAGCATGGCCGCCTGGTGCTGCAACTGCCCGAACGGCTGCTACCCACAGGCCTAACACCCTGGACCCATGTGGTCACTCACGGCGTTGCCCCCGCGCTGCTGGCCTTGCTGCTGGGCCTTGCGCTATACCGGCATCTTATCGTGCCGCTGAACCGCCTGCGCGACCGCGCCGACGCCCTGCGGGCCGATGACCTGGACAGCCCCGCCCTGCCCCTGCAGGAACGCCGTGATGAACTGGGAGAGCTGGCTCAGGCGTTCGAGCACATGGCCGCGCGCCTGCGTCAGAGCCTTGAGCAACAGCGCCTGCTGTTGCGAACGCTGTCCCACGAACTGCGCACGCCCTTGGCGCGGCTGCGTATCGCCCATGACAGCGACTTGCCACCGCCGCAGCTGCGCGAGCGTCTGGACCGTGAGGTGGCCGACATGCAGAAGTTGCTGGAAAACACCCTCGACCTGGCCTGGATGGACACCGAACAGCCCTGCCTGTCGACCGAGCCGGTGTTGGTGCTTTCCGTTTGGGAAGCCCTGTGTGAGGACGTGTGCTTCGAAAGCGGCTGGGACGGAGTGCGCCTGCCGTGTTCACTGGGCACCGATTGCCTGGTGCAGGCGCATCTGGACAGCCTGGCCCAGGCCTTGGAAAACCTGCTGCGCAATGCCATTCGCCACTCGCCCACCGAAGGCCGGGTCAGCCTTGATGGCTGGCGTGAGGGCACCTACTGGCACCTGCGCCTGAGCGACCAAGGACCCGGCGTCCCTGACCCCGACCTCGAGCGTATTTTCAAGCCTTACCAGCGCCTGGCCGACAGCGGCGCAGGATTCGGCCTGGGCCTGGCTATCGCCCGCCGCGCCATCGAACTGCAAGGCGGGCGGTTGTGGGCCAGCAATGGGCACCCGGGCCTGTGCCTGCACATGACCTTGCCTGCGGCCTGAGACTGTTTAGAAAGTTAATGCGCTTTACGCTCCATCGGGACTGTTTATCATCTGGCCGCTCAAGCCTTGCCCTCCTTGCAAAGCCATGACGAGACGCCCGATGAGCAAGAAGACCCTGACGCTGGCCTTGGCACTTGCCCTTGCGGCCCCTCTGGTCATGGCACAGCCCGAGCATGACCAGAAGATGGACACGGCGGTGCTACAGCGCCAAGACCTGGGCTATCACTTCAGCCAGCTTGATCTGGCCTCGGCCGATGGCCTGCGTCACTACCGGTTGTGGGTTGGCAAGCCGGACCGCCCCGCGCCGGCATCGGGATACCCGGTGCTGTGGATGCTCGATGGGAATGCTGCGCTGGGAGCGCTGGATCAGCAGTTGCTGAACAGGCTCGCCACGGGCCAGGCGCCCATGCTGGTGGCAGTGGGTTACCGGACCGAGCTGCGTATCGACAGGATCGGCCGCACCCTGGACTACACCCCGGCGCTACCGGGGCAGGCGCAACAGCGTGATCCGCTGACCGGCCAACCCAGCGGCGGGGTCGATGCGTTCCTTGAGCTTCTGACCGGGCGCATGCGTACGATGGTGTCGGCTGTGGCGCCGATCGATCCGCAACGACAGACACTGTGGGGGCACTCCTATGGTGGCCTGGCCGTGCTTCACGCACTGTTTACCCGCCCTGGCGAATTCAGCGTTTACGCCGCTGCCAGCCCGTCACTGTGGTGGGGCGATGGCGTGATTGCCCAGGAGGCGCAAGGACTGCCCTCACGCCTGGGCGAGGCGCGCCCGCACCTGTTGCTGATGCGCGGCGGGCAGGAGCCCGCCAGCCCGCATGGTTCGCCGCACGAGAACGACGAATTGCCTGCGCGCCAACTGGCGGAAGATCTGGCTGCGATCAAAGGCCTCGACGTGCGCTTTGAGCGCTTCGAGGGTCTGGGGCATGGGCCCATGCTAGGCGCCTCCCTGCGCAAGGTAATCGAAGGCATGTCTGGCCAGTGACCCGCCCTGCGCACGTCCGACTCAAGGTTGCGCGTACTTGAGCACGTACAGGCACAGCTCGCGGTAGACATCCACAGGCAGCTGCGACATCAGCTTCTGAGCCTGGCCGAGGGTTTTGCAATTGAGTTCGGCCATCGTCCGACGGTGTTTCGAACCCAGCAGGCCGGCATGCACCACCTGTGCATACTGAATATAGGAACAGGGGAAATCGGCCTGGGGACTGCGCTGGACCTTGAAATCGATCTTCAGGTCTGCCCCACGGAAGAATGCTCTGCCCTGGTAGGTCTGTTGGGGCACGAGGAGCCCTTTTTCAGGACAGGTGCTGTGACAGACCGGCTGGCTATTCCTGTCCGTCTCAAGGCCACGTCGATAAAGCACGATTTCGGAACCTGGCACCTCGATACAGGCGTTTTCGAAAGCATCGATGATGGCCCTGCCATTGATCTGCGCCTCCTCGATCTGCGTCAGGCTGACCACACGCTCGAGCTCATGATTGCCAACACTGTTGACCACACGATCCAGGGTCGACCAGTGGCTGAATTCTTTCTGACACGCAATCAGGTGGACCTCACTCTGATAGCCTTTGCGGGCGGCTTCAGGTGGAAAGTCAGCGAAATGAGGGCTGTCGAGCGCGGTCTCCATGATGATGTTGTATCCATTATCCATCGCATACGTGCAAATCATCGCGCCCAGGCGCCAGATGAACGGCTCGGTATGCTCATAGACATAGAGCACGCCTTTGTCTTCCATTGCCCGGTAATGAGGGTGCAGCTCACGAAAATGGGTTTCGTAAAGGCGAACATAATTGTCGTACCGCCCGCTCTTCAACAGCGTGTTTTCCAGCAAGTAGGTCTTACCCGAGCCCTGTGCACCGGCAATGATGAGCATTTTGGGCTTGAGTACGCCGTCGACGTAGTCACGCTTCTTGTCGAACAACGAGTCGACAATCGTTCTGAATGCGACATGAAGATCGGTATCGGTAAAAGGATGGAGAGAGGACATGACGGTTCGTTTCCTTGGTTTGCCAATGTGACCGTCACCAAGGTAGGCGCTGCGGCAGGTGAAAAAGGGGTAAATGCTTACTGCTGCCCGTCTTGTCGAAGACGGTAGAGCAGCGGGTTGCCAGTAGGGTGGCACAGTGCTGTATGCTTGCTTGGTCTTCAGGGCGGGGTGAAAGTCCCCACCGGCGGTAAATCGAAAGATGAGCCCGCGAGCGCCCCGGCCATGCCGGGGGTCAGCAGATCTGGTGCGACTCCAGAGCCGACGGTCATAGTCCGGATGAAAGAAGGCGTCAGGCAGGGGCCATTCGGGCGCCCCTGCGCGCGCATTTTGTTCGCCCCGAGACGTTCATCGATCATTCACGAGGAGCGTTTCATGTCCACCCAGCACCACTCGCAATACCCCAATGTTTCCGCTGCCATCGCCGCCTTCAAGGCCGGTCGCCCTGTGCTGTTGCTCGACGATGACGACCGCGAGGACGAAGCGGACATCATTGCCGCCGCCGAAAACATTTCGCTGCAGACCATGGCCATGATGATTCGCGATTGCAGCGGCATCGTCTGCCTGTGCCTGGACGAGGCCACAGTCGACGAACTGCAGCTGGCGCCCATGGTGCAGAACAACCAAGCCCGCCATGGCACCGGTTTCACCGTCACCATCGAGGCGGCGGAAGGGATCACAACCGGGGTTTCAGCCCAGGATCGTGTTACCACCATTGCCGCGGCACTGCGCTCCAGCGCCGAGCAGCGCCATATCGTCAGCCCTGGGCATGTGTTCCCGCTACGCGCCCGCAATGGCGGCGTACTGGCGCGCCGCGGGCACACCGAAGGCTCGGTGGACCTGGCGCGCCTGGCTGGCCTGCGGCCGGCGGCGGTGCTGTGCGAATTGATGAACCCCGACGGAACCATGGCCCGTGGCGAGCAAGTGGCGGTGTATGCGCGCCAGTACAACTTGCCAGTGCTGACCATCGAAGAGTTGGCCCGGTACCGTGAAGCCATGGTGGAACGGGAAGCTGCCACGGCTTGATAGTTTCCTGCGCCTGACTTGAGGCAGATGGCGGCGCTGAAATCGAGCGCCGCCCACGCGGCGCATCGCGAGCTGCGCTCGCTCCTACATTTGTTTCGGGCCAATTATTCCTGTGGGATTCGCGCGCGGACGCCTTGGCGCATCGCGCGATATCGCCTCGTACATACAAGCGGTCGCTCCAGCGGCCTGCTCCACACAAGTTTGCTCCCCCCGCCCCGCTCTGCTAGTGTCGCGCCGTTCTGAATGCCACCGAGACAGTCGCCATGGCCCGCAAAAAAGCCTCCCTCGATTTCGAGCAATCCCTCGCAGACCTGCAAGCACTGGTCGAGCGCCTGGAGAACGGCGAGTTGTCGCTGGAAGAGTCGCTGGCCGCCTTCGAGCAAGGCATCGCCCTGACCCGTGATTGCCAGGGCGCCCTGGCCCAGGCGGAGCAGAAGGTGCAAATCCTGCTGGAACGCGACGGCGAGTTGGCTGCCCAGCCGTTCGACGCGGAGCCGGAAGCATGATCGGCACCTACCAGGCCAGTTGTCAGGCACGGGTCGACGCTGCCCTTGAGCCGCTGTTCGTTGCCCCGACCAAAGAGCTCGAACGCCTTTACGCCGCCATGCGCTACAGCGTGATGAACGGCGGCAAGCGCGTGCGCCCATTGCTGGCCTACGCGGCCTGCGAAGCCCTGGGTGCCGCTGCCGAACAGGCCAACGGCGCTGCCTGCGCAGTAGAGCTGATCCATGCCTATTCCCTGGTGCATGACGACCTGCCGGCCATGGACGACGACGACCTGCGTCGCGGCCAGCCGACCACCCATAAAGCCTTTGACGAAGCCTGCGCCATCCTGGCAGGCGACGGCTTGCAGAGCCTGGCTTTCAGCGCCCTGCTCGATCCGCGGCTGAGCCCGCAGGCTGACAGTATCCGCCTGGCCATGGTCCAGGCCCTGGCCAAGGCTGCTGGCCCGGCCGGCATGGTCGGCGGCCAGGCTATCGACCTTGGTTCGGTGGGCCTGAAGCTTGACCAGCAGGCACTGGAATTCATGCACCGGCACAAGACCGGCGCGCTGATCGAAGCCAGCGTACGCCTCGGCGCCCTGGCCAGTGCCCGCGCCGACCAGGCACAACTGGACGCCCTGCAGACTTATGCACAGGCGATCGGCCTGGCGTTCCAGGTACAGGACGATATCCTCGACGTGGAAAGCGACACCGCCACCCTGGGCAAGCGCCAAGGGGCAGACATCGCCCGTGACAAACCGACCTACCCGGCCCTGCTGGGCCTGGAAGCGGCCAAAGCCTATGCGATCGAACTGCGCGACCAGGCGCTGGTCGCACTGGAAGGGTTCAGCGAAACCGCCGAGCCGTTGCGGGCCTTGGCGCGCTACATCGTCGAACGCCGCAACTGAGCAGCTACACCATTCCCTGTGGGAGCGGGTTCACCCGCGAATGCGCCAGTAAATTCAATATCGCATTCGCGGGTAAACCCGCTCCCGCAGGGGCCGCGTAACCTGTGGTCGAATGGGCACTTTTCCCACAATGGGTTAAACTGCCGCGTCTTCACACACCTATAACGACTCGCCTGATGCCCACGACGTTTCAAGAGATCCCCCGCGAACGCCCGGTCACGCCGTTGCTCGACCGCGCTGACACGCCTGCCGGCCTGCGCCGGCTGGCCGAAGCCGACCTGGAGACCCTGGCCGACGAGTTGCGCCAGGAATTACTCTACACCGTGGGGCAGACCGGTGGGCACTTTGGTGCCGGCCTGGGCGTGATCGAGCTGACCATCGCCCTGCACTACGTGTTCGACACCCCGGACGACCGGTTGGTGTGGGATGTGGGCCACCAGGCCTACCCACACAAAATCCTCACCGGGCGCCGTAACCGCATGCTCAGCCTGCGCCAGAAGGACGGCATCGCCGCCTTCCCTCGCCGCAGCGAAAGCGAGTACGACACCTTTGGAGTCGGTCACTCCAGCACCTCGATCAGCGCCGCGCTGGGCATGGCCATTGCCGCCCGCCTGCAAAACAGCGCGCGCAAGTCGATCGCGGTGATCGGTGACGGCGCACTCACTGCCGGCATGGCCTTCGAGGCGTTGAACCACGCCCAGGAGGTCAACGCCGACATGCTGGTCATCCTCAACGACAACGACATGTCGATTTCGCGCAATGTCGGCGGCCTGTCCAATTACCTGGCCAAGATCCTCTCCAGCCGCACCTACGCGAGCATGCGCGAAGGCAGCAAAAAAGTGCTGTCGCGGCTGCCAGGCGCCTGGGAAATTGCCCGCCGCACCGAAGAGTACGCCAAGGGCATGCTGGTGCCGGGCACATTGTTCGAAGAACTGGGCTGGAACTACATCGGCCCAATCGATGGCCACGACCTGCCGACCATGATCGCCACCCTGCGCAACATGCGTGACCTCAAGGGCCCGCAGTTCCTGCACGTGGTGACCAAGAAGGGTAAGGGCTTCGCCCCAGCCGAGATCGACCCGATCGGCTACCATGCCATCACCAAGCTGGAGCCGGCCGACAAGCCCGCCGCGCCAAAGAAAGCCAGCGGGCCGAAATACTCCGCCGTGTTCGGCCAGTGGCTGTGCGACATGGCCGCTACCGACAACCGCCTGGTGGGCATTACCCCGGCGATGAAGGAAGGCTCGGACCTGGTCGACTTCAGCGAGCGCTACCCGGAACGCTACTTCGACGTCGCGATCGCCGAGCAGCACGCCGTCACCTTGGCGGCCGGCATGGCTTGCGAGGGTAGCAAGCCGGTAGTAGCGATCTACTCCACCTTCCTGCAGCGTGCCTACGACCAGCTGATCCACGACGTGGCGGTGCAGAACCTCGACGTGCTGTTCGCCATTGACCGCGCCGGCCTGGTGGGCGAAGACGGCCCGACCCATGCGGGCAGCTACGACCTGTCGTACCTGCGCTGCATCCCGGGCATGCTGGTAATGACCCCGAGCGACGAGAACGAGCTGCGCAAGATGCTCAGCACCGGCCACCTGTACAACGGCCCGGCGGCAGTGCGCTACCCGCGCGGCACCGGCCCGAATGCACCGATCAGTGGAGACCTTGAGCCGCTGGAAATCGGCAAGGGTGTGGTCCGCCGCAAAGGCGAGAAAGTCGCCTTGCTGGTGTTCGGCGTGCAATTGGCCGAGGCCATGCAGGTTGCCGAGCAGATCAACGCCACCGTGGTCGACATGCGCTTCGTCAAGCCGCTGGACGAAGCCCTGGTGCTGGAACTGGCTGGAAGCCATGAGTTGCTGGTAACTATCGAAGAGAACGCCATCATGGGTGGCGCGGGGGCTGCGGTGGGTGAGTTCCTTGCCAGCCAGGCAGTGCTCAAGCCGCTTCTGCACCTGGGCCTGCCGGATATCTATGTCGAGCATGCCAAGCCGGCACAGATGCTGGCTGAGTGCGGGCTGGATGCAGCCGGGATCGAGGCCGCAGTGAAAGCCCGCATGGCCAAGCTCGGCCTGTAAGGGCTTCTTCCGCGCCTACCGGGGCTGCACAGTGCTCAAGCGCTGTAGCGCCCCTGTGGGAGCGGGTTGACCCGAGGATGCTTCGTAACTGCCCATGAAAAGTCTGCCTGTGGCGCGATTCTCTGTGCCCCGACATTCCTTCTGGCCGCTGAGCGCGACGACGCCCTCAAGCTCCCAGACGTGCTGATCAGCGCCAGCCGCCAGGTCTAATCTCGCACCGCTACCAGCGCCGCCGATACGGTCTTCCGTGGTACCAAGGCCGCACGTTCCTGCTCAGCATCACCTGAACGCCGGCGCTTTAGCCGCTAGTAACGCGCACAGGCGGGCGGTGGCTTCGATCATCTGCCCGCTGGGTCGCTCCAGGCCTTTGTCAGGCACCACCAGCAAGCGTTCATCGGCGACCGCACGCAGCTGCGGCCAGGCTTTCCAGCTCGCCAGTTGTGCCTGATCGCCGGCAAGGATGACCTGTGGATTGCGCAGCAACACAGACTCCACACTCACCTGTGGCGCCGGTTGGCCGAGGTCGGCGAACACATTGCGCGCCCCGCACACAGCCAGCGCGTCACTGACTACCTGACCGCCTCCCAGGGTGTACAGCGGCCGATCCCAGACTTGGTAGAACACCTGCAAAGGCTCATCCCGTCGATACTGCTGGCGCAGCTGCTGCAACCGCTCACGCAGGGATTGCGCGTACCGCTGCCCCTGCTCGGCGCGCCCGATGCGCCCGGCAATGGCTTCGATCTGCTCGATGAGCTGGTCGATGTCATGGGGTTCGGCGCTGAAGGTGGCAATGCCAAGGCGCTCGAGCTGGTGGCGCTGGGCCAAGGGCACACTGCCCGGCCACAGCAGCAACAAGTCGGGGCGTAAGCTGAGCAGGCGTTCCATGTCCAGCTGCCCCTGGCGCCCCAGCGAAGGCAGGTCGCGCAACCCCGCCGGCCGCTCACCACCGTCAAGCACGCCCACCAACAGGTCATCGGCCTGCAGCTCGAGCATGATTTCCGTCATCGAAGGGGCCAGGCTGACTACGCGCAGCGGTTCACCAGCCAGTACGGAGCAGGCAAACAGCGCCAGCAGGCCAGGGAGCAGGCGCATCAGCCGAGCTGGCGTGGTATGCGATAGAGGTACAGCACCACTACGGTGGACAACGCCAGCAGGATCTGTGGCACCGCCTCAAGGCCGACCAGTACTGATAGTGCGGCGACCCAGGCTGGGAAGCAGGCATACAGCATGGCCAGGCGCCGTACCCGCGCCAACTCGATCCAGGCGGCGGGCTCTTCGCCAGTGCCAAGCACCTTCGAGGTGGCAATGAGTGCGCGCTTGTAGGCACCAAAACGCGGCAGGCTGAGGAACATGGTGGCCGCCCCGGCAATGAACAACGGCATGGCCAGCACCGGGATCAGCGCATCACCGCCACCAAACGCCCAGGCCATGACGGGCAACGGCACCAAGCCCACTGCCAGGTACTGCCACCAGGCCAGCGCCAAGCGCCGCTTGACCTCGGCGCGTGTCACGCCTGAGGCACCTCGCCCTGGTGTTCGTTGCCCAGCATATGGCCCAGCTTGCCGGCCTTGGTCGCCAGGTAATAACGGTTGTGCGGGTTGTGCCCGGTGTGCAGCGGCACACGCTCTGCGACGACAATGTTCATGTCGGTCAGGGCTTTGACCTTGCGCGGGTTGTTAGTCATGAGGCGCAGAGATTTCACGCCGAGGTGCTCGAGCATCGGCAGGCACATGGCGTAGTCGCGCTGGTCGGCAGCAAAGCCCAGGCGCTCGTTGGCTTCGACGGTGTCGGCGCCGCCATCTTGCAACTCGTAGGCGCGGATCTTGTTCAACAGACCAATCCCGCGGCCTTCCTGACGCAGGTACAACAGCACCCCACGGCCTTCGCGGGCGATGGCCTGCAGCGCGGCTTCCAGCTGCGAGCCGCAGTCGCAGCGCTGGCTGAACAGTGCATCGCCGGTCAGACACTCGGAATGCAGGCGCCCCAATACCGGCTGGCCGTCCGCGATATCACCCAGGCTGAGCACCACATGCTCACGGCCAGTGGCTTCGTCGAGAAAGCCATGCATGGTGAAGGTCGCGAAGGGAGTCGGGAGTTTAGAGGCGGCAACAAAGACGACGGGCACGTTGTGCTCCTGGAATAAGTAGGAAATTTCTCGTTGTCCGATTGTATCAGCAGGTTGGGGAATGTGGGCTGGCTGAATACGGTGGGTTAAGATCGAAAAGTTCGATGCTTAGGCTCAGCATCCCGGCCCTATTGCCAGCAAATCAGTAGCCTCCCGTGTTGAGACTTGCGCATCAATTGCGGGGGTTGGCTTGCCGGCGACAGAGGCGCCAGGCGCCCCGGCTTCAGTTTGGCTTGCTATCCGAACTGAACGGATATGGCTGCTTCCAATGCTGGAAAATCGGCTTCAGCTCGCCACTGCGCACCAACTCGGCCATGCGCTTGTCGAACAGGTCGCGCAGGGCCTTGGCCTGGTCGTTACGGGCAAAAGCCAAGTACAGCGGCAGCTCGGCCACATGAGTACGTCGAAACCGCTCGGGATGCGATGACTGGCCGAGCACGTAGTCGACTTCAGTCTGTGCATCAATGTAGAAATCGACCCGGTCATGCTCGAGCATCGGCAGGATGCCTTCACGACGCTGAATCTCTCGGAACTCGTGCACATTCGGCAGATAGCTGCCGTAGTCGTAGCCGCGGACCCAGGCCAAGCGATACTTGCCCACGTCCTGCGCGGTAGGCACAGGTTTGCTGGCCAGCCCCAAGGCATAGATATGGTCCATATCGAAGTGCCAGCGCGGGTACAGGTTGTCTTCGTTCTCGTTTTTGTACGAGCCCACCCAGGCATCAGCCTCGCCGCGCTTCACCAGCCCAACCGCCCGGCTGTACGGCGCACTCTGCGTTACCACCTTGACTCCGGCCGGTTCGAACACCTTGCGCAGCACGTCCCAGGCCACCCCGGTACCGTCGGCGTTGGTGTAGTCGAGCCACTCCTCGCTGACCAGGTGGATCTGCCTGGGCACACCTTCAGCAGCCGTCACCCACGGGGCAATGATCACCAGTATTGCCAGCAGCACAATCCTTATGGCCATTCACGCGCTCCCTGTTTCAGGCAACCGCCCACACCAGAACCTGCATGCCCAGCCAGGCGAACACGCCGGCCAGGATATCGTCGAGCATGATGCCGACGCCCCCGTGCACATGCCGGTCGATCCAGCGGATCGGCCACGGCTTGAGGATGTCGAAGAAGCGGAACATCAGGAACCCCGCCAGCAGCCACTGCCAGCCTTCCGGCACCAGCCAGAGGGTGATCCACATGCCGACGATCTCATCCCAGACAATGCCTTCATGGTCGTGCACGCGCAAGTCATTGGCGACTTTGCCGCATAGCCAGAAGCCGAACAGCATGCTCACGCCGAGCAACAGCCAGTACCCCCAGTCGGGCAGCAGCTGCCATAAAGGGATGAACGGTATGGCTACCAGCGAGCCCCAGGTACCTGGCGCCTTGGGCAAGGTACCGGAACCGAAGCCAAAGGCGATGAAGTGCCAAGGGTTGCGCCAGACCGAAGGCGGAACGAACTCCGCAGGCACCTGGTTGGGGTGATCGGTCACGGTGTCTCCCTAAAGTGTTGATAGCCCCGCTGGACGGGGGTTATGTCCTGGCCCTGTGAGTCGCGCAAGGTCACACCCCGCCCTTCGAGCACACGACCAATGATATGGACCTCGATGAATCCGAGGCCAGCCAGGGGCGCCAGCGCTTCGGGCGGCAAGGTGAATGCCAGTACGTAGTCGTCGCCACCGGTGAGTGCTGCCTGCAACGCCGCTTCGCGGCCGAGGAATGCCTCTAAGGCAGGAGACACTGGCACCTGCGCCAGGTTCACCTCCAGCGCCACGCCGGAGGCCTTGGCAATGTGCCCGCAATCAGCGAGCAGGCCGTCGGAGATGTCCAGCGCCGCAGTGGCCTTGCCACGCAGCAGTTCACCGAGGGTGAGCTGCGGCATCGGTGACCAGTAATGGGCCAGCAGCGGCTCGGCCTGCTCGGGTGGCGCCTGGCGTTCGCCCAGCACCAGCGGCAAGGCACCGGCAGCCTTCCCTAGCGAACCACCAACACACAGCAGGTCGCCAGGCCGTGCACCGCAGCGGCGCAACGCCTGGCCAGCCGGCACGCGACCGAACACGGTCACGGTGATGCTCAGCGGGCCACGGGTGGTATCCCCACCAATCAGGCTCATACGGCAACGGTGGGCCATGCGGCTGAGGCCATCGGCGTAAGCCGCCAGCCAGTCCGCACCCACGTCAGGCAGGGTTAGCGCGAGGGTAAAACCGATGGCAGTCGCGCCCATGGCTGCCAGGTCACTGGCCGCCACGGCCAACGAACGCTGGCCCAGCAGCAGCGGGTCGCAAACAGCAGGAAAGTGCACCCCGGCGACCAGCGTGTCGGTCGACACTGCCAGTTGTTCACCGGGGGGAAGATCCAGCAAGGCGCAATCGTCACCGATCCCCAGGGCCACGCCCTCGCCCCCTTGCGCACAAGGCGCGGCGGCGAAGTAATGGTTGATCAGCTCGAACTCACCCATGGCCTGGCTGCGCCGGGATCAGCGCTTGTTCGCCTTGACTTCTGCTTCACGCAGGGCCGGGGCGAGCTTGTCCAGCACGCCATTGACGAACTTGTGACCGTCGGTGGCACCGAAGACTTTGGCCAGTTCCACGCCCTCGTTGATCACCACGCGATACGGTACGTCGACGCGCTTGATCAGCTCCCAGGTGGAGAGGCGCAATACGGCCAGCTCGACTGGGTCGAGCTCGTCCAGGGCGATGGCCATGCACGGCACCAGCGCCTTGTCGATTTCGCCCTTGATTGCCGGGACCCCATGCAGGATCTCGCGGAAATAGGCACCGTCGACATCGGTGAAATCGTTATCGACCCGGAACTGCGCTTCGATCTCGTTCAGCGAATGCTGGGCCATGTGCCACTGATAAAGGGCCTGGGTCGCGAGCTTGCGGGCTTCGCGGCGCTTTGCACTCTTCGACGGCTTGCCGGCATCCGCAGGTTTTGGATCGCGCGGGTTGAAACGATCGCTTTCGTCGCTAATCACTTGGCCTCCAACTGCGCCAGCAGGCTGACCATTTCCAGAGCGGACAGGGCAGCTTCAGCACCTTTGTTGCCGGCCTTGGTGCCGGAACGCTCGATGGCTTGCTCGATGGAGTCGACGGTCAGTACGCCGAAGGCCACCGGAACACCGAACTCCATGGACACCTGGGCCAGGCCCTTGGTGCACTCGCCTGCCACGTATTCAAAGTGCGGGGTACCACCACGGATCACGGCGCCCAGGGCGATGATCGCGTCGTAGGCGCCTTGCTGGGCGACCTTCTGTGCTACCAGCGGGATTTCGAATGCACCCGGGGCACGAATGATGGTGATGTCGCTTTCGCTGACACCGTGGCGAACCAGGGCGTCGACGGCACCGCTTACCAGGCTTTCGACAACGAAGCTGTTGAAGCGGCCAACCACCAAAGCATAGCGACCTTTGGGGGCGATGAAGGTACCTTCGATGGTCTTCAGGGTCATTCCGATATTCTCATCTTCAAGAGCGAGGCCGCATACAAGCGGCCTCGACAGGGGTCTGGACTCGAGCAGAGGGCGTCATTGCCGCCTCAAGTCACTCGGAGGGCACGTATTCTACAACTTCCAGATCGAATCCGGATATCGCGTTGAACTTCATCGGCGAACTCATCAGGCGCATCTTGCGCACGCCGAGGTCACGCAGGATCTGCGAACCGGCACCAACGGTGCTGTAGGTAGTCGGTGCCTTGGCCGGTGCATCGCCCGCGCTTTCGCGGATGTGGGCCAGCAGCACGTCGCCGTCCAGCGGGTGACCCAGCAGTAGCACCACGCCACTGCCGGCCTCGGCCACTGCGGCCATCGCCGCGCGCAGGCTCCAGCGGCCCGGTTGCTTGACCAGCAGCAGGTCGCGCAGCGGGTCCATGTTGTGCACGCGCACCAGGGTCGGCTCTTCGGCGCAGATTTTGCCCAGGGTCAGGGCCATGTGCACGTCGCCTTCGACCGCGTCGCGGTAGGTCACCAGGTTGAATTCACCCAGTTCGCTTTCTACCGGCTGCTCGGACACACGCTGCACGGTGCGCTCGTGGATCATGCGGTAGTGGATCAGGTCGGCAATGGTGCCGATCTTCAGGCCGTGTTCGGCGGCGAACACTTCCAGCTCGGCACGACGCGACATGGTGCCGTCGTCGTTCATCACTTCGCAGATCACGCCGCTTGGCTCGAAACCGGCCATGCGCGCCAGGTCGCAGGCGGCTTCGGTGTGGCCGGCGCGGGCCAGGGTACCGCCGGGTTGGGCCATCAGCGGGAAGATGTGGCCTGGGCTGACGATGTCTTCGGCCTTGGCATCCTTGGCGGCGGCGGCCTGCACGGTGCGGGCGCGGTCGGCGGCGGAGATGCCGGTGGTAACGCCTTCGGCGGCTTCGATCGACACGGTGAACTTGGTGCCGAAGCCCGAGCCGTTGCGCGGTGCCATCAGCGGCAGCTTCAGGGTTTCGCAACGCTCGCGGGTCATCGGCATGCAGATGAGACCACGGGCGTGCTTGGCCATGAAGTTGATATGCTCGGGCAGGCAGCATTCGGCTGCCATGATGATGTCGCCTTCGTTCTCGCGGTCTTCGTCATCCATGAGAATGACCATTTTACCCTGGCGGATGTCTTCGACCAGTTCTTCGATGCTGTTGAGCGCCACGCGGCACCCCCTTCTCAATCAGGATTTCAAGAAGCCGTTGGCGGCCAGGAAGCTTTCGGTAATGCCACTGCCCTTGCTCGGCTCGGCGGCCTTGTCACCCAGCAGCAAGCGCTCCAGGTAACGGGCCAGCAGGTCGACCTCAAGGTTTACCCGACGCCCTGCGCGGTAGTCGGCCATGATGGTTTCGGACAGGGTGTGCGGGACAATGGTCAGCTCGAACTCGGCGCCATTGACCTCATTGACCGTCAGGCTGGTGCCGTCGACGGTGATCGAACCCTTGTGGGCGATGTACTTGGCCAGTTCCTTCGGTGCACGCACACGGAACTGGATGGCGCGGGCGTTATCGCTGCGCGAGATGATTTCGCCGACGCCATCGACGTGGCCGCTGACCAGGTGCCCGCCCAGGCGGGTGGTGGGGGTCAGGGCCTTTTCCAGGTTGACCTTGCTGCCGCCCTTGAGGTCGATGAAGGCAGTGCGCTTGAGGGTTTCGACGCTGACGTCGGCCCAGAAACCGTCGCCAGGCAGCTCCACGGCAGTCAGGCACACGCCGTTGACAGCGATGCTGTCGCCGAGCTTGACGTCCCCCAGGTCGAGCTTGCCGGTTTCGACGTAGACGCGCACGTCGCCACCCTTGGGGGTCAGGCTGCGGATGGTGCCGATGGATTCGATGATGCCGGTGAACATGGGGTCTTCCTCAAAAACGGATTGCGCGGGGCAAGCCCGGCATTATACGCCGGGTGCCGGCAGGGGGATGGCCGTGACCCGCCAGTCATCGCCCACTGCGCGCATTTCGGTAATTTTCAGCCGCGGGGCCTCGCTCATTTTTTCCAGTGGCCAGTCCAGCAATGGGCGGGCATGGGAGCCAAGGAAGGTGCCGGCGACGAACAGCTGGAACTCATCGACCAGGCCCAGGCGGGCAAAGGCACCGACCAGGCCGGCACCAGCCTCCAGCAGGATTTCGTTTACGCCGCGGGCGGCCAGGGCCTGCAGCAGCGCCGCAAGGTCGACCTGGCCATTGTCGCCCGGCAAGCTGAGCAGTTCGTGGCCGGCAGCGGCATAGCGCGGGTCATCTGCGACAGCGGTCACCACCAGTGCCGGGCCGGCCTGGAAGAACGGCGCAGCCAGCGGCAGGCGCAGGCGGCTGTCGACCAGCACCCGCAGCGGGGCGCGGCTGAGGGCCAAGGCGGTGGTGTCGGCATCCAGGCCCAGCTCGGCGCCCCGCACGGTCATACGCGCGTTGTCGGCCAGCACGCTGGTGGCGCTGGTCAACACCACGCTGGAACGGGCGCGCAGGCGCTGTACCGCCGAGCGGGCGGCCGGGCCGGTGATCCACTGGCTTTCACCACTGGCCATGGCGGTGCGGCCGTCCAGGCTCATGGCCAGCTTGGCGCGGACGAACGGCAGGCCGTGCTCCATGCGCTTGAGGAAGCCCGGGTTGAGGGCGCGGGCCTCGGCCTCGAGCACCCCGCTGGCGACCTCGATTCCGGCTTCGGCCAGGCGCCGCAGGCCCCGCCCCGCCACTTGCGGGTTAGGGTCCTGCATGGCAGCGACTACACGCGCCACGCCGGCCTTCACCAGCGCTTCGGCACACGGCGGCGTGCGGCCATGATGGCTGCACGGCTCCAGGGTGACGTAGGCACAGGCGCCGCGGGCACGCTCGCCGGCCTGGCGCAGGGCATGCACTTCGGCATGCGGCTCGCCGGCGCGTACGTGCCAGCCTTCGCCAACCACTTCGCCATCACGCACGATCACACAGCCCACGCGCGGGTTCGGGTGGGTGGTGTACAGGCCTTTGCGCGCCAGCTCCAGCGCACGGGCCATGTAGTGGGCGTCAAGGATGGCGGCTTGGCTGGGCATGTTCACTCTTTAGCTGGCTCACGGGCCAGGCGGTCGATTTCTTCGCGGAACTCGTCGAGGTCCTGGAAGCGCCGGTACACCGAGGCAAAGCGGATATAGGCCACTTCGTCAAGCTTGCGCAGCTCGGCCATGACCATCTCACCCACCACCAGCGATTTCACTTCGCGCTCACCCGTAGCGCGCAGCCGGCTCTTGATGTGCGCCAGCGCCGCTTCCAGGCGCTCGACGCTGACCGGGCGCTTTTCCAGCGCCCGCTGCATGCCGGCACGCAGCTTTTCTTCGTCGAAGGGCTGGCGCGTGCCGTCCTGCTTGATCAGCCTTGGCAGCACCAATTCGGCGGTTTCGAAGGTGGTGAAGCGCTCGCCACATGCCACGCATTCGCGGCGGCGGCGCACCTGCTCGCCCTCGGCGACGAGGCGAGAGTCGATGACCTTGGTGTCGTTGGCACCGCAAAAGGGACAGTGCATGGTGGCAGGCAACAAAAAAAGGGAGGGCCATGGTAGCGCATTGCACTGGCAAGACAAGCCAAAGGGGTTAACATCCATGGGAAATCTGCCCGTGAAGGACTACCCAATGCACTACCGAGCGCTCGTCGTGCTGTGCTGCGCCGCCCTGCTCACCGCCTGTGGCAGCGACAGGCCGAAGACCGAAAACCTGCCGGCACCCACCCCTGCCCGCTCGCCCAAGCAGGCCGACGTACTGGGCCCACTGCCGGCTTATCAGCGCGAGCTCAGCGGCACCTTGCTGGAAATCCCCGCCGGGGCCGACGTGGAGCTGGCCTTGTTGGTCATCGACGAACGCGATCGCCCGCAACGCCTTCTGGCCAGCAGCAACCTCATCGGTACTGGCCAGGCCCTGCCTTACCAGCTGCGCTTCAACCCCGAAGCCTTCCCGGCTGGTGCCCGGGTCGAACTGCGTGGCCGCGCCAGCAGGTCCGGCCAGCTGATCATGCACCTGCAACCGGTGCGCATTATCCAGGCGCAGAGCCAGGCAACCGGCCCGCTGCGTTTCGAGAAGGCGCCTTAAATGGTACCGCTGGCCCTGCAACAGGCGCTCAGCGGCCTGATCGGCGAAGCGCGCCTGGTCGTCAGCGAACTGCCCGACTGCGACCTGAAGTTGTGGCTGATCGACGACCAGAACATGGACCGCGCCTTCAGCAGCGAAGAAACCCGGCGCATTCTTGAAGACCCGCCTTACTGGAGCTTCTGCTGGGCCAGTGGCCTGGCCATGGCACGCTACCTGGCCGAGCGCCCGGAATGGGTAGCCGGCAAGCGGGTGCTGGACTTCGGCGCCGGCTCGGGTATCGCCGGCATTGCTGCAGCGCGCGCGGGTGCGTTGGAGGTAGTGGCCTGCGACCTTGACCCACTGGCACTCGATGCCTGCCGTGCGAACGCTGAACTGAACGGTGTGGAACTGAGCTACAGCGAGGATTTCTTCGCCGAAGATGACCGTTTCGACCTGATCCTGGTTGCCGATGTGCTGTACGACCGCGCTAACCTGCCGCTGCTGGATGCCTTTCTTGGCCGTGGGCGCCAGGCGCTGGTGGCCGACTCACGGGTACGCGACTTCCGTCACCCGCTGTACCAGCAACTGGGCGTGCTCGAGGCGCTGACCCTGCCAGACCTGGCCGAGCCGCACGAATTCCGCCGGGTCAGCCTGTACCACGCCAGTCGCGAGCCTTTATAGTGGTGCTATTCACGGATTTGCGAGAGTCGCGATGAGTCAGGAAACGCCGTACATCTTCGATGCCACCGATGCCACCTTCCAACAGCTGGTGATCGAAAACTCCTTCCACAAGCCGGTGCTGGTGGACTTCTGGGCCGAGTGGTGCGCGCCGTGCAAGGCACTGATGCCGTTGCTGGCGAAGATCGCCGAGGGTTACCAGGGCGAGCTGCTGCTGGCCAAGATCAACTGCGACATCGAGCAGCAAGTGGTAGCCCAGTTCGGCATACGCAGCCTGCCGACCGTGGTGCTGTTCAAGGATGGCCAGCCGGTCGACGGTTTTGCCGGAGCACAGCCGGAATCAGCGATCCGCGCCATGCTGGAACCGCACGTGCAACTGCCCGCCGCCCCCACTGCTTCGCCACTGGAGCAAGCCAAGTCGCTGTTTGCCGAGAGCCGCTTTGCCGAGGCCGAAGCCCTGCTGCAGGCACTGCTGGGTGAAGACAACAGCAATGCCGAGGCACTGATTCTGTACGCCCGCTGCCTGGCCGAGCGTGGTGAGCTGGGCGAAGCCCAAGTGGTGCTGGATGCGGTCAAGACTGACGAACACAAAGCTGCACTGGCAGGCGCCAAGGCCCAGCTGACCTTCCTGCGCCAGGCTGCCAGCCTGCCAGAAGTGGCCGACCTGAAAAGCCGTCTGGCGCAGAACCCGCAGGATGACGAGGCGGCTTATCAGCTGAGCATCCAGCAGTTGGCACGCCAGCAATATGAGGCGGCGCTGGAAGGGTTGCTGAAGCTGTTCCAGCGTAACCGTGGCTATGAAAACGGGCTGCCACAGAAGGCGTTGCTGCAGGTGTTTGAATTGCTGGGTGGGGATCATCCGCTGGTTGGGGTTTACCGTCGCAAGCTGTCGGCGGCGATGTTCTGACCTGCGCCGGCCCTCTCGCCGGCAAGCCAGCGTCTACAGGGACTCTACAGGCCTTGATAAGCTGGCTTGCGGGCGATAGGGCCGCCCAGAATACCTCACCCCACCCAGTGATAGACCGGCGCATCTACGCCGCTTTCTACCTTCACCTCACTGCTGTGCCGCAAACGCACCAGCAGCCGTTTGCCCGCCGCCGTACTCCCGGCCAGCCCTTCCAGCCGATCGAGCAATTGCGGCCCGCTCATCTGCCCCGCCAGGCGCAACACCTCACGCGCCGCCGCCCATTGCCCATCATCCTGCCGTGGCGCCGCCACTGGCGCCGCCGCAACCCCTTGCGCTAACGCCGGCACCTCGATCTGGCGCCCCAGTTGCGCCCATTCTTCAGGTTCCAGCTCGATGGTCAGGTCCACCGGCCAATTACCAATCTGTCCACGGATTCTCACAATACGTTCCTTGAGCAAGGTCAATGGCCCATGCTACCGCAAGATGAAACCTGCGCCATGCAGGCTGGCGGCGCTTAGAAAAGTTGTTATAACATAACTCAATCATCCAGCCCGCCCCGGAGCCACCCATGCGTCGCCTGCTGCTCGCCCTGCCGTTCGCCCTGCTGCCACTGGGCATTGCCCATGCCCACGATGATCACGACCACGATCACGATCACGCCCATGGCACCCTTGGCGCCCATGAGCATGGCGTGGCCAAGCTGAACGCCGTGCTCGATGGCAATACCCTGGAGCTGGAACTGGACAGCCCGGCCATGAACCTGGTCGGCTTCGAGCATGCCGCCAGCAGCGATGCCGACAAGACCAAGGTCGCCGCCGTGCGCCAGCAACTGGAACAACCCCTGAAGCTGTTCGGCCTCGCGGCGGCCGCAGGCTGCAAGGAAGACCAGCAGGAACTGGAAAGCCCGCTGTTCGGTGACGCCGCCAAAGCGGACGACGACGGTGACGAGCATGAGAAAGGCCACGTGCACAGCGACATCAATGCCCACTACCAGCTGACCTGCGCCACCCCGGAAAAACTGGCCCAGATCGACCTCACCCCGCTGTACAAGACCTTCCCGGCCACGCAGAAAATCAACGTGCAACTGATCGGCCCGAATGGCCAGAAAGGCGTCGAGACCTCGCCCGCCAAGGCTGTGGTCGCCTTCTGAAATGAGCCAGGCGTTGATTGAACTGCAGGACCTGGTGTTCGCCTGGCCCCACCAGGCGCCGCTGCTGGATATTCCGGCATTCCGCCTGGATGCCGGCGAAGCGTTGTTCCTGAAAGGCCCCAGCGGCAGTGGCAAGACCACGCTGCTAGGTTTGCTGGGCGGGGTAACCGTACCCGATCAGGGCAGCATCCATTTGCTCGGCCACGATCTTGGCAGCCTTGGCCAAGGCGCCCGTGACCGCTTCCGGGTCGACCACACCGGCTACATCTTCCAGCAGTTCAACCTGCTGCCGTTCCTGTCAGTGCGTGAGAACGTCGAGCTACCCTGCCGTTTCTCGAGCAGCCGCAAGGCCCGTGCCGAGCAGCGCCATGGCAGTGTCGACCAGGCCGCCAGCACGTTGTTGGCGCACTTGGGGCTGGGCGATCCGGCGCTGCTCGCGCGCCGCGCCGACAGCCTGTCGATCGGCCAGCAGCAGCGGGTTGCCGCTGCCCGCGCACTGATCGGCCAGCCCGAACTTGTGATTGCCGACGAGCCGACCTCGGCGCTGGATGCCGATACCCGCGAAGCGTTCATCCACCTGCTGTTCGCCGAATGCCGCGCCGCCGGTTCCAGCCTGCTGTTCGTCAGCCACGACCAGAGCCTGGCGCCGCTGTTCGACCGCCACCTGTCCCTGGCTGAACTCAACCGTGCTGCCAAGCCCCGGGAGGCCTGATGTACCTGCTCCGCCTTGCCTTGGCCAGCCTGGCCAATCGCCGCTTTACCGCCTGCCTCACCGCCTTCGCCATCGCCCTGTCGGTGTGCCTGCTGCTGGCTGTGGAGCGGGTTCGTACCGAGGCCCGTGCCAGCTTCGCCAGCACCATCAGCGGTACCGACCTGATCGTCGGTGCGCGCTCTGGCTCGGTGAACCTGTTGCTGTATTCGGTGTTCCGCATCGGCAACGCCACCAACAACATCCGCTGGGACAGCTTCCAGCACTATGCACACGACCCACGGGTGAAGTGGGCAATTCCGATCTCGCTGGGCGACTCGCACCGCGGCTACAGAGTGATGGGCACCACCACAGATTACTTCAGCCACTACCAGTACGGCCGCCGCCAGCATCTGGAACTGAGCCAAGGGCGTGAGTTTGCCAACGACCCGTTCGAGGTAGTGCTCGGCGCCGAAGTGGCCGAGGCATTGCACTACAAGCTGGGTGACAAGCTGGTGCTGGCCCACGGTGTGGCCGCAATCAGTCTGGTCAAGCACGACGACAAGCCGTTTACCGTCGTCGGCGTACTCGAGCGCACCGGCACCCCCGTCGACCGCACCCTGCATATCAGCCTGGGCGGCATGGAAGCGATCCATATCGACTGGCACAACGGTGTACCCGCCCGTGGCGCCGGGCGCATCAGCGCCGATCAGGCCCGTACGATGGACCTGCAACCTGCCGCCATTACCGCGTTCATGCTGGGCCTGAATAACAAGATCGCCACCTTCAGCCTGCAGCGGGAGATCAACGAGTATCGCAGTGAGCCATTGCTGGCGATCCTGCCTGGCGTGGCCTTGCAGGAGTTGTGGAGCTTGATGGGCACCGCGGAGCAGGCGCTGTTCGTGGTGTCGCTGTTCGTGGTGCTGACGGGCTTGATCGGGATGCTCACGGCGATTCTCACCAGCCTCAACGAGCGCCGCCGGGAGATGGCGATACTGCGTTCGGTCGGGGCCCGGCCGTGGCATATCGCCGGGCTGCTGGTACTGGAGGCGCTGTCGCTGGCGGCTGTCGGCATTTTCGCCGGGCTGGGTTTGCTCTATGCAGGGATCGCCCTGGCGCAGGGGTATGTGCAGACCAACTATGGTTTGTATCTGCCCCTGGCGCTGCCGAGTGCTCATGAGTGGACCTTACTGGCTATCATCCTCGGGACGGCGTTGCTGATGGGCAGCGTGCCGGCGTGGCGGGCCTATCGGCAGTCGCTGGCCGATGGCCTGTCCATCCACCTCTGAGTGCGCGTAATGATCAGACACCTCACCGCCTGCTTCGCGGGCACGCCCGCTCCCACAGGGAGCCCCGCAGGCTTCGGACCTTGTGCAGTACCTGTGCGAGCGAGCATGGCTGCGAAGAGGCCGGCAATGCACATGCTGCTGGCCCTGCTGTTGCTGGTAGCGATGCCTCTATGGGCCGCCGAACCCAAGGAGCTGGACTGGCCCGCGCTGATCCCTGAAGGTGCACCGGTCATCCCGCCGCAACTCACCCCGCTGCACGACATGTCGCAGCTCAGCAACGCCTTGTCTGCCGAGTCCGCGCCGGCCGCACGCCAACAGGCGCCTGATGCGCCTGTGGTGCAAAGCCTCGACGGCCAGCAAATCAAGCTGCCCGGTTACATCGTGCCGCTGGAAGTCAGCGAAGAAGGCCGCACCACAGAGTTCTTGCTGGTCCCCTACTACGGCGCGTGCATCCACGTGCCACCGCCCCCGTCGAACCAGATCGTGCACATTTTCAGCGAAATGGGTGTGCGCGTTGAAGACCTCTACCAGCCTTACTGGATTGAAGGAAAGATGCAGGTTAGAGCCTCCAGCAGCGAGCTGGCCGATGCCGGCTACCAGATGGAAGCGGAGAAAATATACGTTTATGAGCTGAAATGAGAACCGCTTCGAATTTGTAACGACGCTTCTTTGAGCTGGGTCAAACAATCCGTTTAGACGGCTCCGTACCATTGGACTACTCGATTACTCACGTCCTTTGGGAGCTTCCATGAACAAGTCCTTGCTCGGCGCCTCACTTGTGGCCCTTGCGCTCGCCGCCCCTGCCGCCCATGCCTACCAGGCCGGAGACATGATCCTGCGTGCCGGCGCCATCACCACCGCACCGAACGAAAGCAGTGGCGACCTGAAATTCGACGGTAACAAGGTTTCGGGCACCAAGGCGACTCTGGACAGCGACACCCAGCTGGGCTTGACCTTCGCCTACATGCTCACCGACCACATCGGCCTGGAACTGCTGGCAGCCACCCCGTTCAAGCACACCGTGGGCGTCAAGGGCCTGGGCGGCGGCCTGGACGGCAAGCTGGCCGACATCAAGCAACTGCCGCCGACACTGTCGCTGCAGTACTACCCGATGGAGCCGAACTCCAGGTTCCAGCCATATGCCGGTGTCGGCATCAACTACACCTTGTTCTTCGATGAAGACTTGAGCAGCGCCCGCAAGCAGCAAGGCTTCAGCAACCTGAAGCTGCAGGACTCTGTCGGCATCGCCGGCCAGCTGGGTATGGACTACATGCTCACCGAAAACCTGCTGGTCAACGCTTCGGTCTGGTACGTCGACATCGACACCAAGGCCAGCGTCAACGGCCCGACTGCGCTGGGCTATAGCAAGACCAAGGTCGACGTCGACGTCGACCCATGGGTGTACATGGTCGGCCTTGGCTACAAGTTCTGACCGGCACACTGCAGGGCGGCTTCGGCCGCCCTTGTTTTCTGCGGCCATAGCCAGCAGCCAAAAGCCGCCGCGCTGATCGCCATGCCAAGGGCGCAGAGCGCCCCAATGGGTATCAGCTTTTGCCCAGCAGCCGCGCCAAACCCTCGACCATCGGCGTCGCCTGCGGAAAATCGAACCGCGCCAACAGCCGCTGGTTATCCGCCCGCGAATGGCGGATATCACCCGATCGCGCCGCCGCATAGCTGATCGCTGGCAAGCTCCCCACAACCTTCTCCAGCGCAGCCAGCAACTGGTTCAGTGAGGTCGCCTGGTTCAGCCCGATGTTCACCGCCCCCTCCTCAACCTGCGGCTGCTCCAGTGCCTGCACCATCACCTGCACCAGGTCGCCCACGTAAAGGAAGTCACGGGTCTGCTCGCCGTCACCGAACACTGTAATCGGCAAGCCCTGCACAGTACGCTCGCAGAAGATGCTGATCACCCCGGAATACGGTGAGGAAGGGTCCTGCCGTGGCCCGAAGATATTGAAGAAGCGAAACACCACCGGCTCCAGACCATGCTGGCGACGGTAGAAGTCCAGGTACTGCTCACTGGCCAGCTTGTCCACGGCATAAGGGGTCAACGGCGCCTTGGGCGTGTCTTCGGAAATCGACTCCCCTTCACCATTGTTGCCGTACACCGCTGCGCTGGAGGCAAACAGCACCCGACGCAGGCCATGCACGCGCATGGCTTCGCAAACGTTAAGGGTACCGATGAAATTACTCTGGTGGGTACGCACCGGGTCTTCGACCGAGGCCTGAACCGACGCTACCGCTGCCAGATGCACCACAGCACGGCAGCCAGCCGCCGCCTGAGTGACCAGCCCTGCATCGGCAACATCACCTTCGATCAGTTCCAGCCGTGGGTGGTCGACCTGCAGATTGCTTCGCCGGCCGGTGGAGAAGTCGTCGAGAATGCGTACGGCGTAGCCTTTGTCCAACAACGCATCGCACAGGTGGGAGCCAATGAAGCCGGCACCGCCGGTGATCAGGATGGGGGCGTCAGCCATGGCGGTAGAACCGGTCCAGTAGAGGTGGCAAGCCCGCGCGCCAGGCACGCGGCTTGATGCCGAAGGTATGAAGGATTTTCTTGCAAGCCAGTACCGCGTGCTGTGGCTCTTCGCTGGCATCCGGGCGCGCGGCATGGGCCTGCGGCGTGGGGGCCTGAACGGCCAGCTGGCGGTATTGACCGGCCTCGGCGAGGATCGCCTGGCCCAGCGCCAGCGGCGTGGTCGCCTCATTGCCGGCGTAATGGTAGGTGCCCCACAGCGGCGCATTGCAATCAAGTTGCTTGAGCACCGACAGGATCACTCGGGCAGCATCATCGACCGGCGTCGGGTTGCCACGTCGATCATCGGCCAGCAGCAGCTCCTGTGGTTGCTCGGCACGGGTCAGGAAGCGGCCCAATGCGCCATCAATGCTCTCGTCCAGCAACCAGCCAAAGCGCACCAACACATGCTGCGGGCAGGCCGCACGCACGCTCTGCTCGATGCGCCATAGGGCCTGACCACGCAAACCCAACGGCACGGGCTCGTCCTTTTCGCTATAGGCCGTGGCCCGCGAACCATCGAACACACGGTAGCTGGATGGCTGCACCAAGGTGATCTGATGGTGCTGGCACAGCTCTGCCAGCCGCTCCACCGCCCGCTCCTGTTGGGCCAGGCGCTGCTCGCTGACCGACTCGGCCTGGAACCAGTCGAAGTAATAGGCCAGGTTCACCAGCGCGTCGGGGCGATGGTCATCGAGCAGCTGAGTGAGGCTTGAGGGCGCCCAGCCGTTCTCGGGCGGGCGCGGTGCCAGAAATGCGATGTCCTCCTCGGCCCCAAGACGAATCAGCGCTTGCCCGAGGGCATTGCCACCACCCAACAGCATTAGGCGCATACGCATAGAGTCAGCAGATCCGGAGAGGTTGATGAGAAAAAAGAGTCATTTTGCGGTTTCCTGCCCGGGAAGTCCAACACCGGACCCGTTCGATGCCACAGGGCGCGATTCCGCAGTTTCACCGCTCAATACCGCCGCAGACAGAAATTTCCTACGACATACGAGGAATGAGCTGACTACCACGTCACGGCATAGCGCCATTGAATAGTCGACTCCCCACTTGCCAGCCAGGGAGTTTCACATAAAAAAGACAAGGACCGTTCAATGCTTCATCCTCGACAATGCTTAAGGCGTTTAGCATTACTCGATCTCGAACAGACCATTGCGCAACGGCCCCACGCTCAACCGCTCGCGCACATCGTCATCTATACGAGGATCATCCGGCCGGTACAGTTTCACCTGCCGGTAGGCATTGATGCGATTGATCTCCTCGCCCAGGTACTCCCAGACCACCCGGGTACAGGCCGGGTTGCGCCGGTCGCCGCTGGAGACACCGGCCTTCAGCCCGTTCAGGCGGGTAATACGGCTTTTGAAACTGGGAATGAGGATGGTCTGGCTCATCTCGTTGAAGGTCAGCGACTCATAGTCGATGAGGAACACCCGGTCCTGCAGCTGGAATGCCGCGCCCAGGTAGCGGCAACGTACTTCGGCATGCTGGTCGGTAGCGCTGGAACGCTCCTGACGCTCCTGGCGTTCGAACAGGAAGCGGCCGCGCTCTTCCCACAGGTGCACCAGCGACACCAGGATCGTGCCCGGTACCGACATGCAGTTGGAATACTCGAAGTAGTAACCGCAATAGCGAGACAGGTTACCGGCGTGCTCATGCAGCGGGCGGAACAGCTCGCTGATCGGATCACTGGGCTGCTCGGCCAGCGTCGACACGCGGGCACCGATCAGGCGGGCGAACTGCTCGGCCGGCAGGTTCAGCTCGTAATCTTCGACGCCGAAGAAATCGCCGATGCGCTTGAGGTTGAAAGCCGTCGGACGGCTCTGCCCGCTCAGGTACTTGTTGAACTGTGCCCGGTTGATTGAAAGCTGGCGGCAAACTTCGGAAATAGAGCGGTAGTGGCTGCAGGCCAGTTTCAGATTGGTAGCGAAATGATCGCTCATGTCAGGAATCCAGGTGACGCGAATGACGCCATTGTAGCATCAGGTCGCATCAAGTCAGAGCAATCCGCGAAATTGTAACCTCTCTTGTCATGGCCAACCATGCGCCCAACGAATAGCGGTGCGCCTGCCGTCCGCTGGTCTTTCCACACGAAGAATAAGAATCGAGGTCATTTTCCAATGCTCGAAGTACTCAACGATTTCCTTTCCGGGAAACTCCTCATCGTGCTGATCGTAGGGCTGGGTAGCTATTTCACCATCCGCTCCCGCTTCGTCCAGTTCCGCCATTTCGGCCACATGTTCGCTGTATTCAAGGAATCGCTGCGTGGCCAGGCAGGCCAGCTGAGCTCCTTCCAGGCCCTTATGCTGAGCCTGGCCGGCCGCGTGGGCGCCGGCAACATCGCCGGTGTCGGTATCGCAGTCACCCTGGGTGGCCCAGGTGCGGTGTTCTGGATGTGGGTCACCGCACTGGTAGGCATGTCCAGCAGCTTCTTCGAATGTACCCTGGCCCAGGTGTACAAACGCGCTGATGGCGACGGCCTGTACCGTGGCGGCCCGGCCTACTACATCCAGCACGGCCTGAAGCTGAAAAGCATGGCCATCGTGTTCTCGATCTTGCTGCTGGTCACCTACGGCTTCGCCTTCATCGGCCTGCAGTCGTACACCGTGACCCACTCGCTGCAGAACGCCTTTGACTTTGCCCCAAGCCACACCGGTCTCGTTCTGGCCGTGCTGCTGGCTGTCACCTTCATCGGTGGCATCAAGCGCATCGCTGCAGTGTCGGACCTGCTGGTACCGGTCAAGACCCTGGCCTACATTGGCGTGACCCTGTATGTGATCGGCACCCAGATCGAACACGTGCCGGCCATGCTGGAAACCATCTTCAAGAGCGCCTTCGGCCTCGACCCAGCCTTCGGCGGCCTGCTCGGCAGCGCCATCGTCATGGGTGTGAAGCGTGGTGTGTTCGCCAACGAAGCAGGCCTGGGCAGTGCACCGAACGTCGCCGCCGTGGCGGCCGTGAAGCACCCTGGCGCGCAGGGCGTGGTCCAGGCGTTCAGCGTGTTCCTCGACACCTTCGTGATCTGCACCTGCACCGCACTGCTGATCTTGCTGTCGGGCTTCTACACCCCAGGCTTTGAAGGTGACGGCATTGTCCTGACCCAGAACTCGCTGGCCGCCGTGGTCGGTGACTGGGGCCGTGTGTTCGTCAGCGTGGCGCTGTCGCTGTTCGTGTTCACCTGCATCCTCTACAACTACTACCTGGGCGAAAACAGCCTGCAGTTCCTCAGCCGCAACCGCGTGGTGCTGATGGTGTTCCGTGGCCTGGTACTGGCACTGGTGGTATGGGGATCGATGCAGGACCTGTCGACCGTGTTCGCCTTCGCCGACATCACCATGACCTGCCTGGCGTTTGTAAACCTGGTGGCCCTGGCCCTGCTGTTCAAGGTGGGTCTGCGGGTAATGCGCGACTACGACGACCAGCGCAAGGCCGGCGTCCAGCAGCCAGTGTTCGACTCGACCAAGTTCGCCGACCTGGACCTGGACCGCAATGCCTGGCCTGCCAACCCGCAAGTGGAAACAGCCGCTGACAAAGCCGTTGGCCAAGCTCAGCCGCAGCGCTGATATCCTCCCCTGCCCAAGCCGCCCCGTCCGTGGGCGGCTTTTCTCCGCTCACCGCTACGGATGCTTTCCATGCGTGCAGTCAAGAATCTTCTCGTTCTCTATACCGGTGGCACCATCGGCATGCTCGAAACCCCCGAAGGCCTGGCGCCGGCCGGTGGCTTCGAAGCGCGGATGCGTGAACACTTCGCCCAGATGGCCGATGCGCCCCAGGTGCAATGGACCCTGCAAGAGCTGAACCCGCTGCTCGACAGCGCCAACATGCAACAGCACAACTGGCTGGCGATGCGCGATGCCATCGTCACGGCAGTGGATGTGGCTGGCCATGATGGTGTGCTGGTGCTGCATGGCACCGACAGCATGGCCTACAGTGCAGCGGCATTGTCGTTCCTGCTGCTGGGCCTGCCAGTACCGGTGCTGATTACCGGCTCGATGTTGCCGGCCGGCGCCCCTGGCAGCGATGCCTGGCCCAACCTGTGTGGTGCACTGCGCCAGTTCGAACAAGGCGTGGAAGATGGCGTGCAGCTGTACTTCCATGGGCAGTTGCTGCATGGCTGCCGGGCTTCGAAACTGCGAAGCGAGGCGTTCGATGCGTTCGTTGCACTGCCACGCCATCGCGACAGTGAGCCGGCCAGGGCAATCCCCGCCGAGCTTGGCTACAAGCAGCCGCGCCAGCCGGTCAACCTGGCTGTATTGCCGGTGTTCCCAGGTTTGCAGGCCGGGCACCTGCAAGGTGTGCTGGACAGTGGCGTTCAAGGCTTGCTGCTGGAGTGCTATGGCAGCGGTACCGGGCCGTCGGATGACTTGCCGTTGCTGGAGGTGTTGCGTGCGGCGCGTCAGCGCGGTGTGCTCCTGGCGGCGATCAGCCAATGCCCTGAGGGCTCGGTGGTGTTCGATACCTACGCGGCGGGTAACCGACTGCGCAGCGCTGGGCTGGTCAGCGGTGGTGGCATGACCCGCGAGGCAGCGCTGGGCAAGATGCTCGCGTTGCTGGGGGCTGGGCTGGATGTGGATGCAGCAGAACACTGGTTCGCGCTGGATCTGTGCGGGGAGCGGGCTTAGGGGTCACCCTTCGGCCTTCCTTGCAGGTAAAAATGGCGGAAGGCAGCGGGAGTCGAACCTGCCCGGGAACGGCTGCCGTCCCCAACCGGGTTTGAAGCCCGGCCGCGCCACCGGGCGCGATTGCCTTCCTTGAACTCAGTGCCTGGCCTGCTGCTGGGCCAGGGCGCTGTCGGCGCGGATGTGACGCTGGTCGGCCACCCTGCGGGTCAGGCCGATGCGGTCGAAGTATTCCAGAATCTGCACACTGCGCTTGCGACCGATGCCCAACATATCGCGAAACGCGGCAACCTGCACTATCGGCGTATCCCTGGCCTGCCCCAGCAGCAGCTCTGCCATGCGCTGTAGCGTCGCCTCGGGGTAGAACAAGTCGCGTACCACCTGATGCACCATGCCCAGCCGGGCAAGCTTGCGCAGCAACAGGCGCACATCGGCTTCAGCACAGTTTTCCTCACTGGCCAATGTTCTGACCCAAGGCGGATCGTATTGCCCCGCCAGCAACTTCGGCTGCAAACGCGCCCACATGGCGCTGTCAGCCTCGCTCAACTGTACCTTGTGATCGGGCAAATGCAGCCAAGGCCCGCTGCTGGCAATGAGACTTTCATCAAGCAGCTCATCCAGCAGGCTGACGAATGCTGGCCTTTCCAGAGGCAAGGCAGCAAAGCGACGCAGGCGGTCACGATCCGGTCCTAGTTGATCGGGCTCCTGCTCATGAAAACGCGCCAGCTGCTCCAGCACCTGCTGCTTCAGCGCTTGCCACTGGGCGTTGGCGAACAGCAGTTGGCCCTGTCGCGTGGCCACAACCAACACGTCCTCAGGCAATTGCCAGGTTTCGCGCAAGCGATTGAACTGCCGCTCGAGGCGCTGCGGGTCGAGGCCACCAGGAGCGCTGGCGAGCAGTGCCGGCAGCGCCTGCTCAAGGTCTTCGGCATCGCGCAGCGCCCGTAGCTGGCGCAAACGCTCTTCGCTACGGCGTTGGCGGCTTGGTGCGAATGGGTCGAGTACCCTGCCGCCGCCCAAGGTGCGCTGGGCACGCTGGTCGCGCAGCACCAGGCGGTCACCATGCACTGCCTGCAGCGGGGCGTTGAGCAGTAACTGGGCAAACATACGTTGCCCGGCCGTCAGGGTTTCGCCTTCCAGCAACGCAACCCGGGCTGTCACATCCTGGGTGCCCAGGTGCACATGCACGGCACTGAAGTGTTCGAAGGTTCGGGGCTCGTCCGGCAACAGGTTCAGCTCGATATCCACCCGCACACTGGGTGCATGCAGCCATTCGGATACCAGCCAGTCGCCACGGTGCACCTGCTCTGCAGCCAAGCGTTCGGCGGCGATATTCAGCGCCACCCGTTGGCCGGCTTCAGCCACCAATGCTGCCTGGTTCTGCGCATGCAGGCCGCGCACCCTCACCGCTTTGCCGGCCTTGCCCAACAACAAGGTATCGCCGGCACTCACCCGCCCGGCCAGCGCAGTGCCGGTAACTACCACGCCGGCACCAGTAACGGCGAAGGCGCGGTCGACAGCCAGGCGAAAACTGCCGCGCACGCTGCGTTGCCGCACAGTGCTCTCAGCCTCCAGCAAGGCTTGGCGCAACGCGTCGACGCCTTCCCCGCTGAGGCTCGACAAGGGAAACTGCCGCGCTCCGGCATACGGGCCCGGCGCCAGCAGTTCACTGACTTGCAACTGCACCTCCGCCAGACGCGCCGGCTCGACCCGGTCGCATTTGCTGATTGCCACCAGTGCTTGAGGAATGCCCAACAGCTCGATGATCGCAAGGTGCTCGCGGGTCTGCGGCATGACCCCGTCGTCGGCAGCCACCACCAGCAATACCAGGTCGATGCCATGGGCTCCGGCCAGCATGTTGTGGATAAACCGCTCGTGCCCTGGCACATCGATAAAGCCGGTAAGCGGTGCGCCTTCACTCAGCGCGGCATAGCGGTAGCCAAGATCGATGGTCATGCCGCGGTCGCGCTCCTCCTGGCGCTGGTCACCGGCCTGCCCGGTCAGCGCCTTCAGCAGTGCGGTCTTGCCATGGTCGATGTGGCCAGCGGTACCTACGATCACTGCACCGGCCCCAACTGCAGGGCGGGCAACTGCGCCAGCCACTGGGCTTCGTCATCCAGCTGGCGCAGGTCCAGCCACAGGGCATCGTCGTCGATGCGGCCCAGCACCGGTACCGGCAGGCCACGCAGGGCCCGCTCCAGCACATGCAGGCTGCGCCCGCGCAACTTCTTCGACACCTGCGGGCGCAGGCACAAGGCCGCACTGGGCAGGCGCGCCACCGGCTGGCTGCCACTGCCGATCATGCCCAACGCAGGCTCTACGCTGACGGCCCACTGCTCACCTAGACATGCCTGCATCTCGGGCATCAGGCGCTCGGCCTGGGCCTGGATCTCGGCCTGGCTTCGGGTCAGCAGGCGCAAGCTGGGCAGGCGCTCGGCCAAGCGATCCGGGTTGCGGTACAGCGCCAACACCGCCTCCAGTGCCGCAAGGGTGATCTTGTCGACGCGCAGTGCACGCTTGAGCGGGTTCTTCTTGATCTTGGCGATCAGCGCCTTGCGGCCGACGATGATCCCGGCTTGTGGCCCACCCAGCAGCTTGTCGCCACTGAAGGTGACAATATCGGCGCCATCAGCCAGGGCTTGGCGCACCGTCGGCTCGGCGGGCAGGCCCCAGCGGGTGAGGTCGAGCAGGCTACCGCTGCCGAGGTCTTCGAGCAGCGGCAGGTCGTGCTGGTGGGCGATGCGCGCCAGCTCGGCGGTGGGCACCTGGGTGGTGAAGCCCTGAATGCTGTAGTTGCTGCAATGCACACGCATCAGCAGGCCGGTGCGCGGGCCGATGGCGGCTTCGTAGTCACGGGCATGGGTGCGGTTGGTGGTGCCGATTTCGTGCAGCTTCACACCGGCGCGGGCCATGATGTCAGGGATGCGAAAGGCGCCGCCAATCTCGATCAGCTCGCCGCGGGAGATGATGCCCTCCTTGCGCGCGCCAAGACTGTTTAGCGCCAACAGCACCGCAGCGGCATTGTTGTTGACCACGGTGACGGCTTCGGCGCCGGTCAGCTCACGGATCAGCCCTTCGATCAGGTCGTCGCGGTCGCCGCGCTTGCCGCTGGCCAGGTCGAACTCCAGGTTGAGCGGGTAGCGAGCGGCAGTCTGCATGGCCTCGATGGCCTCCTCCGGCAGCAAGGCACGGCCGAGGTTGGTATGCAGCACGGTGCCGGTGAGGTTGAAGACGCGGCGGACATGGCTGCGTTGCTGGACGACGAGACGTTCACCGCAACGGCCAAGGAGAACTTCCGGGGCCAGCTCGGCACAGTCGAGTTCGCCATTACGCACCGGTTCACGCAGGTCGTCGAGTAGCTTGCGCAGGGTGGCCAGGACTGCTTCGCGGCCATGGCGGTCTATCAGGGGAAGGCAGGCCGGGTGGCGCAGGAGGGTGTCGATGGAGGGCAAGCGTGGGGTGTCGCTGGCGAGGCTGTTGGACATGCGGTACTACCTTGGACTGATCCGTTGTCTGTTCCGGCCCTTTCGCGGGCATGCCACCCCACAGGATCGTCTGCAAGTCTTGAGGCCTGCCGGTCTTTGTGGGAGCGGGTTTACCCGCGAAAAGGCGACTCGGTACTTCAGTGTAGACACTCACCCACTACCCAGGCGCAAGCATCAGGTTGGGTGCCAGGCGGTGGAAGCCCTCCTCGTCCAGGCGCATGTCCAGCGCCAGGCTGGCCAGGTCGTCGGCCAGCGGTTCGGCCAGCGCATCGTTCTCCAGGTAATTCTGCTTCAGGTAGCTCTCGCACCCTGGGCAGCACTCGGCGCGCAGCGGCGCCTTGCCCGGCGCATGGCGGTCATCTTCAAGACTGGTGTAACGCAAATCCTTGCTTGAATCGCAGTACACGCACTTGACCCGCACCACATGCCACTCACAGGCACATAACGAACAGGCCAGGTAACGCAGGCCATTGTGCTTGCCGCGGTTGCGCACCACGCCGGCCATCGCCGGCGAACCACAAGCCGGGCACTGAGCCAGGCTACTTGCTGGCTTGAGCTCGGGTGTGGGCAGCGCCAGCAGCCAGCTGGACCATGCAGCCTGCAGCGCGGCGCCAAGGAACGGCACCAGCGCCGCCGGCACCGCATCGTACTGGCCTGCGAGCAAGGCAACGCCCCACCCCTTGCGCTGATTTTCATCACTGCTGCGCAGCACGTGCAAAGCCTCGCCCAGCGGGCCAGTAGTTTCACCACGCAACTGCTCGAGAAGGGCCTGCAACCAGACCAGCCACGGCCCCTCACGAACCAGGCTGTCAGCCGCCAGCGGCGGCAAACCATGACTTATGCACAGGCGCTGGCGCTCCTCGGCTACAGGTAGGTCGCCAGGAGGGTTATCCACAAGCTGCTGCTGAATCCGGCAAAGCCGCGCGATCAATTGCAGGTAGTCGCCAAGGGCATTGCCGTGTGCCAGTTGCTCCAGGCGCGCAGCGCGCAGATCGAACAGGTTGGCAGGAGGCAGGTGGAGAAACGGCGGCATCACCGCCGACGCTTCAATTTGCCCGGGTTCGAGTATCGTGCTCAAGCGCTCATCCTTCTTTTCGTCCGTGATTGCCCGGCGTCTTGTCGCCGGTCACTTCGCGGTACCACAACTCATGGTGCTTGCGGGCCCAGGCACGGCTGACCCAGCCGTGCAGCATGGCGCCGATCGAGCCTTTGATCCAGATACCGGCGTAGATGTGCACGATGATGCTGAGGATCAGCACGAACGCCGCCAGTGCGTGCAACAACGCCGACAGGCGAATGACTTCGATACCGAACCAATGGCTGAAATACGCGCGCCAGATCACCACGCCACTCACCAGCAGCACCAGCATGCACACCAGCAGCGTCCAGAACAGCAGCTTCTGCCCAGCATTGTATTTGCCGACTGGAGGTACACCCTCCTCCTCATTGCGCATCACCCGGTCCACCCGGCGCAGCCACAGGCGGTCATTGGCGGTGATGAAGTTGGCCCGCCAGAAGCGCAGCACCAGGCCGAAGAAGAACACGAACATCGCCACCCCGATGAAAGGGTGCAGGATGCGTGTCCACGGCCCGCCGCCGAACAGGTTGCTGAGCCAGAACAGCGCCGGGTGGAACAGCGCCAGCCCCGACAGCCCGGCGAGAATGAACAGGATCGCCACCACCCAGTGGTTACTGCGCTCATTGGCGTTGTAGCGCAGGATCGGTTTGTTGTCGTTCATGGCCGCTGCTCCCCTTGCCCACCGGGCTTGGTCGGATCATAGACATGCACCGCTGGGTCTACCTGATGCACGCTTGGGTCTGGCGTGGCCGGGTGCTCATCCTCCTCCACACGCTGTGGCCCGATTCGCACATAGTGGAAGAACCCCGCCAGTACTGCTGCGCCCATCGCCAACAGCGCCAGCGGCTTGGTAATACCTTTCCACAACCCCACCAGCGGGCTGATCACCGGCTGGTCCGGCAGGCCGGCGTACAGCTTCGGCGTGTCGGCATGGTGCAACACGTACATCACATGGGTGCCCCCGACGCCGTCCGGGTCATACAGCCCGGCATTGTCGTAGCCGCGCGACTTGAGGTCGACGATGCGCTCGGCCGCATGCACTTTCATCTCGTCCTTGCTGCCGAACACGATTGCCCCCGTCGGGCAGGTCTTCACGCAGGCGGGCTCCAGGCCCACGGTCACGCGGTCGGAACACAGAGTGCACTTGTACGCTTTGTGGTCCTTCTGCGAGATGCGCGGGATATTGAACGGGCAGCCAGTGATGCAGTAACCACAACCGATGCAGTGGTCCTGATTGAAGTCGACGATGCCATTGGCGTGCTTGATGATCGCCCCCGGGCTTGGGCAGGCTTTCAGGCACCCGGGCTCGGCGCAGTGCATGCAGCCGTCCTTGCGAATCAACCATTCCAGGTTGCCGTCGTCGCGCTCGTGCTCGGTAAAACGCATCAAGGTCCAGGTCTCGGCGGTGAGGTCCTGGGGGTTGTCGTAGGTGCCGTGGTTGTGGCCGACCTCGTCACGCAGTTCGTTCCACTCCGAACACGCCACCTGGCAGGCCTTGCAGCCAATGCACTTGGTGGTGTCGATCAGCTTGGCGACTTCCTCCTGCTGGCGTACCGAGGGCGGTACGGTGGTGGTGGCCGAGCGGGCGATGATGTCTTGGCTGGCCATCAGAGTTTCTCCACTTTGACGAGGAAGGACTTGGACTCTGGCGTCTGCGTATTGCCGTCACCGAGGAATGGCACCAGGGTGTTGGTCAGGTAGCCATGCCGGGTGGCACCGGTGAAGCCCCAGTGCAGCGGGATGCCGATCTGGTGCACGGTTTGGTTGTTGACCTGCAGCGGCCGTATACGTTTGGTCACCACTGCCACGGCATCGATATGCCCACGCTTGCTCGACACCCGCACCCGGTCGCCAGCCTTGATGCCTTTTTCGTTGGCCAGCACCTCGCCAATCTCGACGAACTGCTCAGGCTGAGCGATGGCGTTGAGCCGACAATGCTTGCTCCAGAAGTGGAAGTGCTCGGTCAGCCGGTACGTGGTCGCCGCGTACGGGAACTCGTCGTGCTTGCCAAGGGTTTCCCACACCGAGTCGAAGATACGCCCCGCCGGATTGCTGATCACCTTCTTGTTCTGCGGGTGCAGCGGGTTGATGCCAATCGGCGTTTCGAACGGCTCGTAGTGCTCGGGGAACGGGCCTTCGGCCATCTTGTCGATGGCGAAGAAGCGCGCCACCCCTTCAGGGTTCATGATGAACGGGTTCATCCCCGCCTCGGGTGGCGAGTCGACCTTGAAGTCGGGCACGTCGGTACCGGTCCAGGCTTTGCCGTTCCACCACACCAGGCGCTTCTTCTCCGGGTCCCATGGCTTGCCCTGCGGGTCGCTGGAAGCGCGGTTGTAGAGGATGCGGCGGTTGGCCGGCCATGCCCAGGCCCAGTTCTGCACCTGATGCATGCCGTACGGGTCGCTGTTGTCGCGGCGGGCCATCTGGTTGCCCTGCTCGGTCCAGCAGCCGGCGAAGATCCAGCAGCCAGACGCGGTACTGCCGTCGTCCTTCAGTTGGCCGAAGCCGGATAGCTGCTGGCCGGCCTTGAGCATGGCGCCCGTGGCGTCGGTCAGGTCGGTGACCGCCCAACCGTTCATTTCCTTGGCCAGTTCCTCCGGGGATGGCTCGTCTGGAATCTTGTACGGCCAGCTGATGTTCATGATTGCGTCAGGGTACGCACCGCCCTCGGCCTGGTAGCGTTGACGCAGGCGCAGGAACAACTCGCTCATGATCTGCACATCGGTACGGGTCTCGCCCGGGCCGTCGGCCCCCTTCCAGTGCCACTGCAGCCAGCGGCTGCTGTTGACGAGCGAACCGTCTTCCTCGGCAAAGCAGGTGGTGGGCAGGCGAATTACTTCGGTCTGGATGTTGGCCGTGTCGACATCGTTGAACGGCCCGGCATTGCGCCAGAACTCCGAGGTTTCGGTGGCCAGCGGGTCCATCACCACCAGCCACTTGAGCTTGGCAAGCGCCGCCGTGACGCGGTTCTTGTCCGGCAGCGCAGCGATCGGATTGAAGCCTTGGCACATGTAGCCGTTGACCTTGCCCTGACTCATCATCTCGAACATGCGCAGCACGTCGTATGCCGGCACATCAAGCTTGGGCAGCCAGTCGTAGCCCCAGTTGTTTTCTGCCGTGGCGTTGGCGCCGTACCAGGCTTTCATCAGGCTGACGTGGAACTTGCCGTAGTTCTGCCAGTAAGAAAGCTGCCCCGGGCGCAGTGGCTTGGAAGCACGCTTGTCGATATAGGCGGCGTAGTCCTGCTCGGCATCGCCAGCCAGCGTCAGATAGCCCGGCAGCGAGTTGGACAGCAGGCCGAGGTCGGTCAGGCCTTGGATGTTGGAATGCCCACGCAAGGCGTTCACTCCGCCGCCCGGCATACCGACGTTGCCCAGCAGCAACTGGACCATGGCCGCACTGCGGATGATCTGCGCACCGATCGAGTGCTGTGTCCAACCCAGCGCGTAGAGAATCGTCATGGTCTTGCCCGGTACCGAGCAGGTGGCGATCTCTTCCCAGACCTTCATCATGGCGTCCTGCGGCATGCCACAGGTCATGCTGGCCAGTTCCGGGGTGTAGCGGCTGTAGTGCTGCTTCATCAGCTGGAACACGCAGCGTGGGTGCTGCAGGGTCGGGTCGACCTTGGCAAAGCCGTCCTCACCCAGCTCGTAACCCCAGCCCGACTTGTCGGCATACACGCGCTTGGCCTCGTCGTAGCCGCTGAACAGCCCATCCTCGAAGCCATAGTTTTCTTTGACGATGAACGACACATCTGTGTAATTGCGCACGTATTCGTGCTGGATCTTGTCGTTGCTGATCAGGTAGTTGATCAGCCCGCCCATGAAGGCGATATCGGTGCCAGTACGGATCGGCGCGTAGTAGTCCGCCACCGAAGCGGTACGGGTAAACCGCGGATCGACCACGATCAGCCGCGCCTTGTTATGCGCTTTGGCCTCGGTCACCCACTTGAAGCCGCACGGATGCGCTTCTGCTGCGTTGCCACCCATCACCAGGACCAGATTCGCGTTGGCGATATCGGACCAGTGGTTGGTCATGGCGCCACGGCCGTACGTCGGGGCAAGACTTGCCACCGTCGGGCCATGTCAGACACGAGCCTGGTTATCGAACCCCAGCATGCCTGTTGCGCGGACGACCTTGTGGGTCAGGTAGCCAGCCTCGCTAGAGGCGGCGGAAGCAGCGAGGAAACCGGTGGTGAGCCAGCGGTTCACCGTTTGCCCCTGGGCATTCTTCTCGATGAAGTTGGCGTCGCGGTCCTTCTTCATCAGGTCGGCGACACGGTCGAGCGCTTCGTCCCAGCCGACCCGCACCCACTCCTTGCTGCCCGGCTTGCGTACTTCCGGGTACTGCAGGCGGCTCGGGCTGTGGATAAAGTCCAGCAGGCCGGCGCCTTTCGGGCAAAGGGTACCGCGGTTGACCGGGTGGTCGGCGTCCCCTTCGATATGAATGATGTTCTGTTTGACGTTTTTGCCCGCATCGCCTTGGCTGTACAGGATCAGGCCGCAGCCGACCGAGCAGTAAGGGCAGGTGTTACGGGTCTCTTTGGTATGCGCCAGCTTGAAGTGGCGCACCTGCTCGGCGAATGCCGGCGTTGGGGCCATGCCCAACGCCGCAAGGCTCGAGCCTCCAAGGCCGACGGCGGCGACCTTGAAGAACTGCCGACGGTTCAGGTCCATCGTGCACTCCTGATCAGGTAGTGGACGCACGGAACATGGCCGGCGCCTCTTGGTAGTCACGGTGGCCGCCAATTGAAGGCTGCCAGTAGGTAAGACTAGTCAAGAATCGAGAAGGTGCGATGACATGGGTCAGGGGTGCGAGGGATTGATTGTGTCTGGAGGCGTTGGCGCTGCCGGGTGCCTACCTCAGGTTCTATGGCGCTTGTGAGATCGAGCACCACGCGGGCGGCCCTCGATTTCATAGGCGCTGGATCAGTTATGGCTAGCACCTGGTGGCCCTCACAATCTTTAGGGTTCCACCGGCCATAAAAAAACCCAAGACTAGTGCCTTGGGTTTCTGATTCAGCTAGACGCCTTACCGCTCTGATCAGAACGGAATATCGTCATCGAAGCTGTCGAAGTCAGCCGCCGGCTGAGGTGCTGGCTGCTGCGGCGCCGGGCGCTGCTGCTGCGACTGTTGCGGGCGCTGGGCCTGCTGGCGTGGCGGTGCCTGGTTGTACTGTTGCTGCTGGCCGCCACCATAGTTGCCGCCACCCTGGTTGTACGGGTCGCCGCCCTGCTGCTGCCCCTGCGGACGACCGCCGAGCAGCTGCATGGTGCCGTTGATGTCGACGATGATCTCGGTGGTGTAGCGCTTGATGCCGTCTTTTTCCCACTCGCGGGTCTGCAGCTTGCCTTCGATGTAGCACTGCGAACCTTTGCGCAGGTACTCGCCGGCGATTTCGGCAACCTTGCCGAACAGCGACACACGGTGCCACTCGGTACGCTCGACCTTCTGGCCCGACTGCTTGTCAGTCCACTGCTCGCTGGTGGCCAGGCTCAGGTTGGTCACGGCGTTACCGTTGGGCAGGTAGCGGACTTCGGGATCCTGGCCACAGGTGCCGACCAGAATGACTTTGTTAACCCCACGGGCCATAACGTTCTCCTAGGCTTCGCACGCCGAAGAGGCTGGATTCACCAGTCGCTCGAGGGTCGCGCGGTCCAAAATTTTCGTATCCAGTTTGATATAGATGGCGGCTTCTTCTGCTACCACCACGGCGTCGGTTACACCCGGCACGGCCATCAGGCGCTCGGTCAGGCCAGCTTCCCGGACTGCCTCTGGCGTCAGCGGCATGCGCAGGCTGGTCACATACGGTGGCTCGTTCATGCGCAAGGCAACGATCAGCCAGATGGCACACAGCACCGCGCAACCGAGGAACACCGTGTCCAGCCCACCGTGCTGGAACAACCAGCCACCAAGGATCCCGCCCAGCGCCGCGCCAAGGAACTGGCTGGTGGAATACACCCCCATTGCAGTGCCCTTGCCACCGGCAGGCGACACCTTGCTGACCAGCGAAGGCAGCGACGCCTCCAGCAGGTTGAATGCGGTGAAGAATACCACGGTGCCAATCACCAGTCCGCGCAAACCGTCAGCCCACTCCCAGAAGTATACCTCTGTCAGCAGCAGGACACTGACCGCACCCGCCAACACACGTTTCATCTTGCGCTTTTTTTCGCCGTAGATGATGAACGGGACCATTGCAAAAAATGAGATGAACAGCGCGGCCAGGTATACCCACCAGTGCTCCTCCTTGGGCAGCCCGCCGCGCTCGACGAAGGCCAGCGGCAGCGCGACAAAGCTGGCCATGAGGATGGCATGCAGGATGAAGATGCCCACGTCCAGGCGCAGAAGGTCCGGATGGCGCAGGGTCGGGCCTATGGCCTGGCGTGCCACACCCGACTCGCGGTGCTGCAAAATGCTGTGCGTGTTGGGCACGACAAAAGCGACCAGCAGGATGCCGACCAGAGCAAGCCCGGCAGTGGCCAGGAACAATCCTGACAAACCAAAGGCACTTGTCAGCAATGGCCCAACGACCATGGCCACGGCGAACGACAAACCGATGCTCATGCCGATCATGGCCATGGCCTTGGTCCGGTGCTGCTCACGGGTGAGGTCGGACAGCAGGGCCATGACCGCAGCAGAAATCGCCCCGGCGCCCTGCAGGATACGCCCGGCGATCACGCCCCAGATGGAGTCGGCCTGGGCCGCCAGCACACTGCCCAAGGCAAAGATCACAAGCCCCAGGTAAATGACCGGGCGGCGGCCGATGCGGTCGGAAATCATCCCGAACGGTATCTGCAATACCGCCTGGGTCAGGCCATAGGCACCAATCGCCAGGCCAATCAGCGCAGGCGTGGCACCGGCCAGGTCCATGCCGTAGGTGGCCAGTACCGGCAAGACCATGAACATGCCCAGCATACGAAAGGCAAAGACCAGGGCCAGGCCGCCAGCAGCGCGGGTTTCGCCGCTGCTCATGCGCTCGTTGTGGGTGTCGTGCATGGAGTAACCTCGTGTGAACCGGCGGCGATTCTATCAGTCCGACAGCTTGACGGCATCTACGCGACGCTTTGCCGCGTACTGGCAGGGCGCCGTATACTTCCTTGTTTATGCCCGCCAAGCGAGGCCGTAGTGGACAAGATCCTGATTCGTGGGGCACGCACCCACAACCTGAAGAACATCGACCTGACCCTGCCCCGGGACAAGCTGATCGTGATCACCGGCCTGTCCGGTTCCGGCAAATCGTCCCTGGCGTTCGACACCCTGTACGCCGAAGGCCAGCGCCGCTACGTAGAATCGCTGTCGGCCTATGCCCGGCAGTTCCTGTCGATGATGGAAAAGCCCGACGTCGACACTATCGAAGGCCTGTCGCCGGCCATCTCCATCGAACAGAAGTCGACCTCGCACAACCCGCGCTCCACGGTCGGCACCATCACCGAAATCTACGACTACCTGCGCCTGCTGTACGCCCGGGTAGGCACCCCACGCTGCCCGGACCACGATATCCCACTCGAAGCGCAAACGATCAGCCAGATGGTCGACCTGGTGCTGGAGCGCCCGGAAGGCAGCAAACTGATGCTGTTGGCACCGGTGGTGCGTGAGCGCAAGGGTGAGCACCTGGCGGTGTTCGACGAGCTGCGCGCCCAGGGCTTCGTGCGCGCTCGGGTCAACGGCAAGCTCTACGAGCTTGATGAACTGCCCAAGCTGGACAAGCAGAAAAAGCACAGCATCGATGTGGTGGTGGACCGCTTCAAGGTCCGCGCTGACCTGCAGCAGCGCCTGGCCGAATCGTTCGAGACCGCGCTGAAGCTGGCGGACGGTATCGCCTTGGTGGCGCCGATGGACGATGAAGAAGGCGAAGAAACGATCTTCTCCGCGCGCTTCGCCTGCCCGGTGTGCGGCCATGCAATCAGCGAGCTTGAGCCAAAGCTGTTTTCCTTCAACAACCCGGCTGGCGCATGCCCGACCTGCGATGGCCTGGGAGTGAAGCAGTTCTTCGACACCAAGCGCCTGGTCAACACCGAACTCACCCTGGCCGAAGGTGCGATCCGCGGCTGGGACCGCCGCAACGTGTATTACTTCCAGATGCTCGGCTCGCTGGCTGCGCATTATGGCTTCAGCCTGGATGAGCCGTTCGGCGAGCTGTCGGCCGAGCACCAGAAGGTGATCCTGCAGGGCAGTGGCAAGCAGAGTGTCGATTTCAAATACCTCAACGACCGTGGCGATATCGTCAAGCGATCGCACCCGTTCGAAGGCATCGTGCCAAACCTGGAGCGCCGCTACCGCGAGACCGAATCGGCTACCGTGCGTGAGGAGCTGGCCAAGTTCCTTGGCACGCAACCCTGCCCGGATTGCCGTGGTACCCGTCTGCGCCGTGAAGCACGTCACGTCTGGGTAGGAGAAAAGACCCTTCCTGCCGTGACCAACCTGCCGATCGGTGAAGCCAGCAACTATTTCGGTGAACTGACCCTGACCGGGCGCCGTGGCGAGATCGCGGCGAAGATCCTGAAGGAAATCTGCGAGCGCCTGCAATTCCTGGTCAACGTCGGCCTCGACTACCTGACCCTGGATCGCAGTGCCGATACCTTGTCGGGTGGTGAAGCCCAGCGTATCCGCCTGGCCAGCCAGATAGGCGCGGGCCTGGTGGGCGTGATGTACATCCTCGATGAACCGTCCATCGGTCTTCATCAGCGCGACAACGACCGCCTGCTGGCCACCCTCAATCACCTGCGCGATCTGGGTAACACGGTGATCGTGGTGGAGCACGACGAAGATGCCATCCGGCTGGCTGACTACGTGGTGGATATCGGCCCTGGCGCCGGTGTGCATGGCGGGCAGATCGTTGCCGAGGGCTCGCCCCAGGAGGTTATGGACCACCCGGACTCGCTGACTGGCAAGTACTTGTCCGGGCGCAAGAAGATCGTCGTGCCGGCCAAGCGCACGCCGCGCAACAAGAAGCTGCAGCTCAAGCTCAAAGGCGCACGTGGCAACAACTTGCAGAACGTCGACCTGGAAGTGCCGATCGGCTTGTTGACCTGCGTAACCGGCGTGTCCGGCTCAGGCAAGTCGACCCTGATCAACAACACGCTGTTCCCGTTGGCGGCAACTGCCCTCAATGGCGCAAGCAGCCTGGAAGCAGCGCCGCATGCCAGCATGGACGGCCTGCAACACCTGGACAAGGTGGTGGACATCGACCAGAGCCCGATCGGTCGCACGCCGCGCTCTAACCCGGCGACCTACACCGGTATCTTCACCCCGATCCGTGAGCTGTTCTCCGGGGTACCAGAGTCGCGCTCGCGCGGTTATGGCCCGGGGCGCTTCTCGTTCAACGTCAAGGGTGGCCGCTGCGAAGCCTGCCAGGGCGATGGCCTGATCAAGGTGGAAATGCATTTCCTGCCGGACATCTACGTGCCGTGTGACGTATGCAAGAGCAAGCGGTACAACCGCGAGACCCTTGAGATCAAATACAAGGGCAAGAACATCCACGAAGTGCTGGAAATGACTATCGAGGATGCACGCGAGTTCTTCGATGCGGTGCCGGCGCTGGCGCGCAAGCTGCAAACATTGATGGATGTTGGTCTCTCGTACATCAAGCTGGGGCAATCGGCAACGACGCTCTCCGGCGGTGAAGCGCAACGCGTCAAACTTTCACGCGAATTGTCCAAGCGCGACACCGGCAAGACCCTGTACATTCTTGATGAGCCGACTACGGGCCTGCACTTTGCCGATATCCAGCAATTGCTGGACGTACTGCATCGCCTGCGCGACCACGGCAACACCGTGGTGGTGATCGAGCACAACCTGGATGTGATCAAGACCGCCGACTGGCTGGTGGACCTGGGACCGGAAGGCGGCTCCAAGGGTGGGCAGATCATTGCCTGCGGTACGCCGGAAGAACTGAGCGAGATGAAGCAGTCCTACACCGGTCATTACCTGAAACCGCTGCTGGAGCGGGATCGGGCCTGAGCACTGCGGCCACCATGAAAAAAGCCCCTGGTACCGAGTGTGCCAGGGGCTTTTTCATGGGCTTGTGGATAACTTACATTTGCGATTGCAGGTAGTTTTCCAGGCCAATGGCCTTGATCAGGCCCTGCTGCTTCTCCAGCCAGTAGGTGTGATCTTCTTCGGTATCGGCCAGCTGCGCACGCAGGATGTCACGGCTGACGTAATCCTTGTGCAGCTCGCACAGCTCGATGCCCTTGCACAATGCGCCGCGCACTTTGTACTCAAGCTTGAGGTCAGCCTCGATCATTTCCGGCACGGTGCTGCCGACCTCCAGGTCGTCCGCACGCATGTCTGGGGTACCCTCAAGCATGAGGATGCGACGCATCAGGGCATCAGCGTGCTGCGTCTCTTCTTCCATTTCGTGGTTGATGCGCTCGTAGAGCTTGGAAAGGCCCCAGTCTTCGTACATGCGCGAATGAATGAAGTACTGGTCGCGTGCCGCCAGTTCGCCCTTCAGCAGCGTGACGAGATAGTTGATTACGTCCGGGTGGCCTTGCATCGCCCTGATTCTCCATGTGAAAACATCTATGCCACATAGTGTGAACCAGCTTTTGCCTACGGTCACTGAAAAACGCGCAATCAGAGGCAAAAAAACGGTTAAACAGTAGTGATATTCATTGAAAAACCGCCCAAATGAGGGCGGTTCTACTTCTCACTTCGACTTAGCGAAGATTGATACCCAAAGCCTTGGCAATCCCTTCGCCGTAGCTCGGGTCGGCCTTGAAGAAGTACTGCAACTGGCGCTGGATGACATCCTCGCTGACACCCACCATGGTACCGGCGATGTTGCTGATCAGCAGGGCCTTCTGCTCGTCATTCATCAGGCGGAACAGCGCGCCAGCGTGGCTGTAGTAATCGGTATCCTCGCGGTGGTCATGACGGTCTGCCGCACCATTGAGCGCCAGTGCCGGTTCGGCGTGCCGTGGCGACTGCTTCGGCGCATTGGCGTAGCTGTTAGGCTCGTAGTTGGGCGCGCTGCCATAATGTCCGGCGGCCATGGAGCCGTCGCGTTGATAGCTGTTGACTGGGCAGCGCGGCGCATTCACCGGCAGCTGTTGGTGATTGGTGCCCACACGATAGCGGTGTGCATCGGCATACGCGAATACACGCCCCTGCAGCATCCGGTCCGGCGAAAGCCCCACCCCTGGCACCATATTGCTCGGCCCAAACGCTGCCTGCTCGACCTCAGCGAAGTAGTTGAGCGGGTTACGGTTGAGCTCCAGCACACCCACCTCAATCAGCGGATAGTCCTTCTGCGACCAGGTCTTGGTGACATCGAAGGGGTTCTCGGTGCGATTGGCAGCCTCGGCTTCGCTCATGACCTGGATGCAAACGGTCCAGCGCGGGAATTCGCCACGTTCGATCGCCTCGAACAGGTCACGCTGGGCGTAGTCCGGGTCGGTACCTGCCAGCCGTGCGGCGTCTGCCGGAGCAAGGTTCTTGATGCCTTGCTGAGTCTTGAAGTGCCATTTCACCCAGGTCCGCTCGCCCTTGGCATTAATCAGGCTGTAGGTGTGGCTGCCGAAGCCGTGCATATGGCGATACCCGTCCGGGATGCCGCGGTCAGAGAAGAGGATGGTGACCTGATGCAGCGCCTCGGGCGAATGCGACCAGAAGTCCCACATCATCTGGGCGTTCTTCAAGTTGGACTGCGGATGACGCTTCTGGGTGTGGATAAAGTCGGGGAACTTCAACGGGTCGCGAATGAAGAATACCGGCGTGTTGTTGCCCACGATGTCCCAGTTGCCTTCCTCGGTATAGAACTTAACAGCAAAGCCACGCGGGTCACGCTCGGTATCTGCGGAACCACGTTCACCACCGACCGTGGAGAACCGCAGGAAAGTCTCGGTTTGCTTGCCAATCTTCTCGAACAACTTGGCGCTGGAGTAGGCAGTAATGTCGCGGGTAACGGTAAATGAGCCATAGGCCCCTGAACCTTTGGCGTGAACGCGGCGCTCAGGAATGTTCTCACGGTTGAAATGAGCGAGCTTCTCGATCAGGTGAAAATCGTCGAGCAGCAGCGGGCCTCGTGGGCCGGCGGAGCGGGAATTCTGGTTGTCGGCTACAGGGGCACCGCTAGCGGTGGTGAGAATCTTGCTCATGGGCTCTCCTTATCGGTCTTGAAACGCCGGCTGAACGGCTATGGAGAGAGTATCGATGAGCAAGATTACAGGGACAAATTCATTACATGACTTGTATCAATAGAAATAAACAATATCTACAGACACAAAAAACCGGGCACTAGGCCCGGTTCTTTGTAGCAGACAGAACGTCTTACTCAGCAGCTTCTACAGCACCGCCGACCGGACGATCAACCAGCTCGACGTACGCCATAGGCGCGTTGTCGCCAGCGCGGAAACCGCACTTCAGGATGCGCAGGTAGCCGCCCTGACGGGTGGCGTAACGCTTGCCCAGGTCGTTGAACAGTTTGCCAACAGCGGACTTCGAACGGGTACGATCGAAGGCCAGACGACGGTTAGCAACGCTGTCTTCCTTGGCCAGGGTGATCAGCGGCTCGGCAACGCGGCGCAGTTCCTTGGCTTTCGGCAGGGTGGTTTTGATCAGCTCGTGCTCGATCAGCGACACTGCCATGTTCTGGAACATAGCCTTGCGGTGAGAGCTGGTACGGCTCAGGTGACGTCCACTTTTACGATGACGCATGATTCATTCCTTACCAAACACTACGTTCGGTGATTACGACGATCAGGCGGTCGCCTTGTCGTCTTTCTTAAGACTTGCAGGCGGCCAGTTGTCGAGGCGCATGCCGAGAGACAGACCACGAGAGGCCAGGACGTCCTTGATTTCAGTCAGGGACTTCTTGCCCAGGTTAGGAGTCTTCAACAGCTCTACTTCGGTACGCTGAATCAGGTCGCCGATGTAGTAGATGTTCTCCGCCTTGAGGCAGTTGGCCGAACGTACAGTCAGTTCCAGGTCGTCAACCGGACGCAGCAGGATCGGATCGATCTCGTCTTCCTGCTCGACTACGACAGGCTCGCTGTCACCTTTGAGGTCGACGAACGCGGCCAGCTGCTGTTGCAGGATGGTCGCAGCGCGGCGGATAGCCTCTTCAGGATCCAGGGTGCCGTTGGTTTCCAGATCAATGACCAGTTTGTCCAGGTTGGTACGCTGTTCAACACGGGCGTTTTCGACCACATAGGCGATACGACGCACCGGGCTGAACGAAGCGTCCAACTGCAGACGGCCAATGCTACGGCTTTCGTCTTCGTCGGTTTGACGGGAGTCAGCCGGCTCGTAACCACGACCACGAGCTACAGTGAGCTTCATGTTCAGGGCGCCGTTCGACGCCAGGTTCGCGATTACGTGATCGGGGTTGACGATCTCGACATCGTGATCCAGCTGAATATCGGCAGCGGTAACCACCCCCGAACCCTTTTTCGACAAGGTCAGCGTAACTTCGTCACGACCGTGCAGTTTGATAGCCAGGCCTTTCAGGTTCAACAGGATTTCAATTACGTCTTCCTGAACACCTTCGATCGCGGAGTACTCATGGAGTACGCCATCGATCTCGGCCTCGACTACTGCACAGCCAGGCATGGAGGACAACAGGATGCGGCGCAGCGCGTTGCCCAGGGTATGGCCGAAACCACGCTCGAGAGGCTCGAGCGTGATCTTGGCGCGGGTCGGACTGACTACCTGCACATCAATATGGCGGGGAGTCAGGAACTCATTTACCGAAATCTGCATGGATGCACCTATTTTCTAGCCCTTACTTGGAGTAGAGCTCGACAATCAGGTTCTCGTTGATGTCGGCAGACAGGTCGCTGCGAGCAGGAACGTTCTTGAAAACGCCCGACTTTTTAGCAGCATCCACATCAACCCACTCAACGCGGCCACGCTGGGCGCACAGTTCAAGGGCTTGAACAATGCGCAGCTGGCTCAGCGACTTCTCGCGAACCGCGACCACGTCACCCGGACGAACTTGGTAGGATGGAATGTTTACAGTCTTACCGTTGACGCTGATCGCTTTGTGCGAAACCAGCTGACGGGACTCGGAACGAGTCGAGCCGAAGCCCATACGGTAAACGACGTTATCCAGACGGCACTCGAGCAGTTGCAGCAGGTTCTCACCGGTTGCGCCTTTTTTCGAGGCAGCAGCTTGGTAGTAACCGCGGAACTGACGCTCCAGAACACCGTAGATACGACGGACTTTTTGTTTCTCACGCAGCTGGGTGCCGTAGTCGGACTGACGGCCACGGCGCTGGCCGTGGATACCTGGGGCTGCTTCGATGTTGCACTTCGATTCCAGAGCGCGAACGCCGCTCTTCAGGAACAGATCGGTGCCTTCACGACGAGACAGTTTGCATTTTGGACCAATGTAACGTGCCATTCTTCTGTCTCCTGATTACACGCGACGCTTCTTCGGCGGACGGCACCCGTTGTGCGGGATAGGCGTCACGTCGGTGATGCTGGCGATCTTGTAGCCGCAGCTGTTCAGTGCACGAACGGCGGACTCACGACCTGGACCTGGACCCTTGACGTTGACGTCGAGGTTCTTCAGACCGTATTCCAGCGCAGCTTGACCAGCACGCTCAGCAGCGATCTGGGCTGCGAACGGGGTGGATTTGCGCGAACCACGGAAACCCGAACCACCGGAGGTCGCCCAGGACAAAGCATTGCCCTGACGGTCGGTGATGGTCACGATGGTGTTGTTGAAAGAAGCATGGATGTGGGCGATGCCATCAACCACTGTCTTTTTGACTTTCTTACGAGGACGAGCAGCAGGTTTTGCCATGTCTATATTCCTGGGCGATTACTTGCGGATCGGCTTACGCGGGCCCTTACGGGTGCGTGCGTTGGTCTTGGTGCGCTGACCGCGAACCGGCAGACCTTTACGATGACGCAGGCCGCGGTAGCAACCCAGGTCCATCAAGCGCTTGATCTTCATGTTGATGTCACGACGCAGGTCACCTTCGGTGGTGAACTTCGCGACTTCGCCACGCAGGGTTTCGATTTGCTCGTCGCTCAGATCCTTGATCTTAGCGGCTGGGTTTACACCAGCGTCTGCACAGATCTTCTGTGCAGTTGTGCGACCGACACCATAGATGTAGGTCAGCGAGATAACAGTATGCTTGTTATCTGGAATGTTGACGCCTGCAATACGGGCCATTCAGTGGGACTCCAATTGACAGCTACCTACGCCCCGGAAGCCAAGAAATAGGGCGCGAGATAATATCGCTGTAGAAACGAATAATCAACCCAGCAGCACACTAGCTGCTGGGTTTGAAGCGCAGATCACACTCAGCCTTGGCGCTGTTTGTGACGCGGTTCCGCGCTGCAGATCACTCGTACGACGCCTTCGCGACGGATGATCTTGCAGTTACGGCACAGCTTTTTCACCGATGCACGAACTTTCATTACCGACTCCTCGAACCTTAGGGGCGTATCAGCGCAGCAAACCGCTGCCACCGTAGCCTTTCAGGTTGGCTTTCTTCATCAGGGATTCGTACTGGTGCGAAACGAGGTGCGATTGTACTTGGGACATGAAGTCCATCACAACCACTACCACAATCAGCAACGAGGTCCCGCCAAGGTAGAACGGCACATTTGCTGCCACCACCAGGAACTGGGGCAGAAGGCAGACGGCCATCATGTAAAGAGCACCGAACATGGTCAAACGGGTCAGAACGCCATCAATGTAGCGCGCCGACTGCTCACCAGGACGGATACCCGGAATAAAGGCACCGGACTTCTTCAGGTTTTCCGCTACGTCTTTCGGGTTGAACATCAATGCTGTGTAGAAGAAGCAGAAGAAAATGATCCCTGCACTAAACAGCAGAATGTTCAACGGCTGACCAGGAGCGATCGACTGCGAGATGTCCTGCAGCCAGCCCATACCCTCGGACTGACCGAACCAGGCACCCAGCGAAGCCGGGAACAGCAAAATGCTGCTCGCGAAAATGGCCGGGATAACCCCCGCCATGTTCACCTTCAACGGCAAGTGGCTGGTCTGCGCAGCGAAGACCTTGCGGCCCTGCTGACGCTTGGCGTAGTGAACGGCGATACGACGCTGACCACGCTCAATGAACACCACGAAACCGATAATCGCTACTGCCAGCAAACCGATTGCGACCAGGGCGAAAATGTTGATATCGCCTGTGCGTGCAGACTCGAAAGACTGCCCGATTGCTCTCGGAAGACCGGCAACGATACCTGCGAAGATCAACATCGAGATACCGTTGCCCACACCGCGCTCGGTGATCTGCTCGCCCAGCCACATCATGAACATCGCGCCTGCCACAAAAGTGGAGACGGCAACGACATGGAAGCCCAGGCCTACAGAAAACGCCACGCCCTGGTTGGCCAGGCCAATGGACATGCCAATGGCTTGAACCAGTGCCAGGATAACGGTGCCGTAGCGGGTGTACTGGCTGATCTTGCGACGGCCAGCTTCACCTTCCTTCTTCAACTGCTCCAGTTGCGGGCTAACCGCCGTCATCAGCTGCATGATGATCGATGCCGAAATGTACGGCATGATCCCCAGTGCAAAGATGCTCATGCGCTCGAGCGCGCCACCGGAAAACATGTTGAACAAGCTAAGAATGGTCCCCTCATTCTGCCGAAACAGATCCGCCAGACGGTCCGGATTGATGCCGGGAACCGGGATATGCGCACCTATCCGATAGACGATGATCGCCATGAACAGAAAGCGCAGACGAGCCCAGAGTTCCGACATCCCGCCCTTACCGAGCGAAGAGAGAGCACCTTGCTTAGCCATTTATTCCTCGAATTTGCCGCCAGCTGCTTCGATAGCCGCACGCGCACCCTTGGTGGCTGCGATACCCTTGATGGTGACTGCGCGAGTAACTTCGCCAGACAGCATGATTTTCACACGCTGAATGTGCTGGTTGATCACGTTGGCATCCTTCAGGGATTGCACGGAGATCACGTCGCCTTCCACTTTGGCCAGCTCGGACAGACGCACTTCGGCGCGGTCCATGGCTTTCAGGGAAACGAAGCCGAACTTCGGCAGACGACGGTGCAGCGGCTGTTGACCGCCTTCGAAGCCAGGAGCGATCGAACCGCCCGAACGGGAAGTCTGACCTTTGTGGCCACGGCCGCCAGTCTTACCCAGACCGCTACCGATACCACGACCTGGACGATGCTTCTCGCGACGGGAACCCGGCGCTGGACTCAGATCATTGAGTTTCATCGATTAACCCTCGACCTTCAGCATGTAGTAAGCCTTGTTGATCATCCCGCGGTTCTCGGGAGTATCCTGGACTTCTACAGTGTGACCGATGCGACGCAGACCCAGGCCTTTAACACACAGCTTGTGGTTAGGCAGACGGCCCGAGACGCTCTTGATCAGCGTTACTTTTACGGTTGCCATGATCAGAAGATCTCCTCAACGCTCTTGCCGCGCTTGGCAGCAATGGATTCAGGAGATTGCATGGCTTTCAGACCCTTGAAGGTGGCGTAAACCACGTTCACTGGGTTGGTCGAACCGTAGCACTTGGCCAGAACGTTCTGAACACCAGCAACTTCCAGGACAGCACGCATTGCGCCACCGGCGATGATACCGGTACCTTCCGAGGCAGGCTGCATGTAAACCTTCGAGGCGCCGTGGGCAGCCTTGGTGGCGTACTGCAGGGTGGTGCCCTTCAGGTCAACCTGGATCATGTTGCGGCGAGCAGCTTCCATGGCTTTCTGGATCGCGGCTGGTACTTCGCGCGATTTGCCACGGCCGAAGCCGACACGACCCTTACCATCACCAACCACGGTCAGCGCGGTGAAGGTGAAGATACGGCCGCCTTTTACGGTTTTGGCAACGCGGTTAACTTGAACCAGCTTCTCGATGTAGCCTTCGTCGCGCTTTTGATCGTTATTTGCCATAACTTAGAACTCCAGCCCGCCTTCACGAGCAGCATCAGCCAGCGCTTTGACGCGGCCGTGGTACTTGAAGCCGGAACGGTCAAAGGCAACTTGAGATACACCGGCGGCTTTCGCACGCTCAGCTACCAGCTTGCCAACCTTAGTGGCCGCGTCGATGTTGCCAGTGGCGCCATCACGCAGGTCTTTGTCCAAGGTCGAGGCGCTTGCCAGAACCTTGCTGCCGTCGGCCGAAATGACCTGGGCATAGATGTGCTGCGAGGAGCGGAACACGCACAGGCGCACGACTTCGAGTTCGTGCATCTTGAGACGTGCTTTGCGAGCGCGACGCAGTCGAATAACTTTTTTGTCGGTCATTTACTAGGCCCTACTTCTTCTTGGCTTCTTTACGACGGACTACTTCGTCCGCGTAACGCACACCTTTGCCTTTGTAAGGCTCTGGCGGACGGAAGTCGCGGATTTCAGCGGCCACCTGACCTACCAGCTGCTTGTCGATACCCTTGATCAGGATGTCGGTCTGGCTAGGCGTTTCAGCGGTGATACCGGCTGGCAGTTCGTAGTCCACTGGGTGAGAGAAGCCCAGGGCCAGGTTCAGGACGGTGCCTTTAGCCTGTGCCTTGTAACCAACACCGACCAGCTGGAGCTTACGCTCGAAGCCTTGGCTTACGCCTTGGACCATGTTGTTGACCAGAGCACGGGTAGTACCGGCCATGGCACGAGCTTGCTGGTCACCATTGCGAGCGACGAAACGCAGCTCACCAGACTCTTCGGTAACTTCAACAGACGAGTGAACGTTCAGTTCGAGAGTGCCTTTGGCACCCTTCACCGAAAGCTGCTGGCCGGCGAATTTGACTTCGACACCGGATGGCAGCTTAACGGGGTTCTTAGCGACGCGAGACATGTCTATCTCCCCTTAGAACACTGTGCACAGAACTTCGCCGCCGACACCGGCAGCGCGCGCAGCGCGATCAGTCATCACACCTTTGTTGGTGGAGACGATAGACACGCCCAGGCCGCCACGTACTTTCGGCAGCTCAGTGACGGACTTGTACTGGCGCAGGCCTGGACGGCTGGAGCGCTTCAGTTCTTCGATGACCGGACGGCCTTCGAAGTACTTCAGTTCGATCGACAGGGAAGGCTTGGCCTCACCAGTTACCTGGTAGCCAGCGATGTAACCTTCGTCCTTCAGAACTTTGGCAACCGCGACCTTCAGGGTAGACGAAGGCATGCTTACGACGGACTTTTCAGCCATCTGGGCATTACGGATGCGAGTTAGCATGTCCGCTAACGGGTCCTGCATACTCATGGGCTAGATGCTCCTGATACAAGAATTATTAGCCTTGCGGCTATGACAACCACCCGAACGGATTGGGTAAAAAACCCAGGCTCAGGTGAGCCGGTCATTCTAGACACAAGGCAGAAACGAAACAAGCCCCATATAGGGGCTTGTTTGTTGGCGAGGTCACCGACGGTCGGAAGATTGCTCCCCTTCCGCCGGGAATCTGCCTACTGCGATTACCAGGAGGCCTTGACCAGACCCGGTACGTCGCCGCGCATTGCAGCTTGACGCAGCATGTTACGGCCCAGGCCGAACTTACGGTATACACCGTGAGGACGACCGGTCAGGCGGCAACGGTTGCGCAGGCGCGAGGCGCTAGCGTCACGTGGCTGCTTCTGCAGAGCGACAACGGCAGCGAAACGCTCTTCAGGAGAGGCGTTGACGTTGACGATGGTCGCTTTCAGCTCAGCACGCTTCTTAGCGAACTTGGCTACCGTGAGCTGACGCTTCAGCTCGCGGTTTTTCATGCTCTTCTTGGCCATTTTCCTACTCCAATCAGTTGCGGAACGGGAACTTGAAAGCACGCAGCAGAGCGCGGCCTTCGTCGTCCGAACGAGCAGTGGTGGTCAGGGTGATGTCCAAACCGCGCAGAGCATCGATCTTGTCGTAGTCGATTTCCGGGAAGATGATCTGCTCTTTCACGCCCATGCTGTAGTTGCCACGACCATCGAAGGACTTGGCATTCAGGCCGCGGAAGTCGCGAACCCGAGGCAGGGAGATCGCCAGCAGGCGGTCCAGGAATTCGTACATCTTGTCGCTACGCAGGGTCACCTTGACGCCGATCGGCCAGCCTTCGCGGACTTTGAAGCCAGCGATGGATTTGCGAGCGAAAGTCACGACCGGCTTTTGACCGGTGATCTTTTCCAGGTCGGCAACAGCGTGCTCGATGACTTTCTTGTCGCCGATCGCTTCGCCCAGACCCATGTTCAGGGTGATCTTGGTAACGCGCGGAACTTCCATCACGTTCGACAGCTTAAGTTCTTCCTTAAGCTTAGGAGCGATTTCGTTCCGGTAAATCTCTTTCAGTCGTGCCATGGTCTTCTACCTAGCAGTGTTCAAGCATCAACCGCTTTTTGGGTCGACTTGAAGACACGAATTTTTTTACCGTCTTCTACTTTGAAACCAACGCGGTCAGCCTTGTTGGTTTCGCCGTTGAAGATGGCAACGTTGGAAGCGTGCAGAGGCGCTTCTTTCTCGACGATACCGCCCTGAACGCCCGCCATCGGGTTAGGCTTGGTATGACGCTTGACCAGGTTCACGCCACCGATAACCAGACGGTCATCAGCCAGAACCTTCAGCACCTTACCGCGCTTACCTTTGTCTTTGCCGGCGATCACGATGATCTCGTCGTCACGACGAATCTTTTGCATGTCGGATCTCCTTACAGCACTTCAGGGGCGAGCGAGACGATCTTCATGAACTTCTCAGTACGAAGTTCACGGGTCACTGGCCCGAAAATGCGAGTGCCGATCGGCTCTTGCTTGTTGTTCAGCAGAACAGCAGCGTTGCCGTCGAAACGAATGATGGAACCGTCAGCGCGACGTACACCGTGACGGGTACGAACGACAACAGCAGTCATCACCTGGCCTTTTTTGACCTTACCGCGAGGAATCGCTTCCTTGACGGTTACTTTGATGATGTCACCGATGCCGGCGTAACGGCGGTGCGAACCGCCGAGCACCTTGATGCACATGACGCGACGAGCGCCGCTGTTATCGGCCACATCGAGCATGGATTGAGTCTGAATCATAAAATTTCTCCGACCCCTAGCCCTTAGACTTCAACAGCGCGTTCGAGGACTTCAACCAGTGCCCAGGACTTGGTCTTGGCCAGCGGACGGGTTTCGCGAATGGAAACCTTGTCGCCGATCTTGCACTGGTTGGCTTCGTCGTGCGCGTGCAGCTTAGTCGAACGCTTAACGTATTTACCGTAGATCGGGTGCTTTACGCGACGCTCGATCAGAACGGTGATGGTCTTGTCCATTTTGTCGCTGACGACACGGCCAGTCAGCGTACGGACGGTTTTTTCAGCTTCAGCCATGATCACTTACCTGCCTGCTGGTTGAGCACAGTTTTCACGCGAGCGATGTCACGCTTAACTTGCGAGAGCAGGTGCGACTGCCCCAACTGGCCAGTTGCTTTCTGCATACGCAGATTGAACTGGTCGCGCAGCAAGCCGAGCAGTTGCTCGTTCAGTTGCTGTGCCGATTTTTCACGAAGTTCATTCGCTTTCATCACATCACCGTCCGCTTAACAAAGGAGGTGGCGAGAGGCAGCTTTGCAGCAGCCAGGGCGAAAGCTTCGCGCGCCAGCTCTTCAGAAACACCCTCGATCTCGTACAGGACTTTACCTGGCTGGATCTGGGCAACCCAGTATTCCACGGAGCCCTTACCTTTACCCATACGAACCTCGAGAGGTTTCTTGGAGATCGGCTTATCCGGGAACACACGGATCCAGATCTTGCCGCCACGTTTAACGTGACGGGTCAGCGCACGACGTGCGGACTCGATCTGGCGAGCGGTGAGGCGACCGCGAGCAACAGCTTTCAGGGCGAATTCGCCGAAGCTGACTTTGCTACCGCGCAGTGCCAGACCACGGTTGTGGCCAGTCATCTGCTTGCGGAATTTTGTACGCTTTGGTTGCAACATTTGGCGTACCCCTTACTTAGCAGCTTTTTTACGAGGCGCTGGTGCTTGTGGTTTCAGTTCTTCTTGGCGACCACCAATAACTTCGCCTTTGAAGATCCAAACCTTCACACCGATCACACCGTAAGTGGTGTGAGCTTCGTAGGTGTTGTAGTCGATATCGGCACGCAGGGTGTGCAGAGGCACACGACCTTCGCGATACCACTCGGTACGAGCAATCTCAGCACCGCCGAGACGACCGCTCACCTGGATCTTGATGCCCTTGGCACCAATACGCATGGCGTTCTGTACGGCGCGCTTCATGGCGCGACGGAACATTACGCGGCGTTCCAGCTGCTGAGCTACGCTCTGCGCAACCAGCATAGCGTCGAGTTCCGGCTTGCGGATCTCTTCGATGTTGATGTGCACAGGCACACCCATCTGCTTGGTCAGGTCCTGACGCAGCTTCTCGACATCTTCACCTTTCTTCCCGATAACGATACCTGGACGAGCGGTGTGGATGGTGATGCGTGCAGTTTGAGCCGGACGATGAATATCGATACGGCTTACGGACGCGCTTTTTAGTTTGTCTTGGAGGTACTCACGCGTTTTCAGATCCTTCAACAGGTAATCTGCGTAAGTAGCACCGTCTGCGTACCAGACGGAGGTGTGCTCCTTGACGATTCCCAGGCGAATGCCAGTGGGATGTACTTTCTGACCCATCTGATCGACTCCGTTACTTGTCCGCAACCTTGACAGTGATATGGCAAGACCGCTTGACGATGCGATCAGCACGGCCTTTGGCACGTGGCATGATGCGCTTCAGCGAACGCCCTTCGTTGACGAAGACGGTGGAGACCTTCAGGTCATCAACGTCTGCGCCTTCGTTGTGTTCGGCGTTGGCTACGGCCGACTCGAGGACTTTCTTCATGATTTCAGCGGCTTTTTTGCTGCTGAAGGCCAACAGGTTGAGCGCTTCGCCCACCTTCTTCCCGCGGATCTGGTCGGCGACCAAGCGGGCTTTCTGGGCGGAGATGCGAGCGCCCGACAACTTAGCGGCTACTTCCATTTCCTTACCCCTTAACGCTTGGCTTTCTTGTCAGCCACGTGCCCGCGATAGGTGCGGGTACCGGCGAACTCGCCCAGTTTGTGGCCGACCATGTCTTCGTTCACGAGAACTGGGACATGCTGGCGACCGTTGTGAACCGCGATGGTCAGACCGACCATTTGTGGCAGGATCATCGAGCGACGCGACCAGGTTTTAACTGGCTTGCGATCGTTCTTCTCCACCGCCACTTCGACCTTCTTCAACAGGTGAAGATCGATAAAAGGACCTTTTTTCAGAGAACGTGGCACTGTCGTATCCCTCTAGTTACTTGCGACGACGGACGATCATGTTGTCGGTACGCTTATTACCACGGGTTTTAGCACCCTTGGTTGGGAAGCCCCATGGCGATACCGGATGACGACCACCGGAGGTACGACCTTCACCACCACCGTGTGGGTGGTCAACCGGGTTCATGGCAACACCACGAACGGTTGGGCGAACGCCGCGCCAGCGTTTGGCACCAGCTTTACCCAGCGAACGCAGGCTGTGCTCGGAGTTCGAGACTTCGCCCAGGGTCGCACGGCACTCAGCCAGGACTTTACGCATTTCACCAGAGCGCAGACGCAGGGTCACGTAGACACCTTCGCGAGCGATCAGCTGAGCCGAAGCACCAGCGGAACGAGCGATCTGAGCACCTTTACCCGGCTTCAGTTCGATGCCGTGAATGGTGCTACCTACTGGAATGTTGCGCAGCTGCAGGGAGTTACCGGCCTTGATTGGGGCCAGGGCACCTGCGATCAGCTGGTCGCCAGCGCTCACGCCTTTAGGCGCGATGATGTAGCGACGCTCACCGTCTGCGTAGCACAGCAGGGCGATGTGAGCAGTACGGTTTGGATCGTATTCGATACGCTCGACAGTGGCTGGGATGCCATCTTTGTCGTTGCGACGGAAGTCGACCAGACGGTAATGCTGCTTGTGACCACCACCAACGTGACGAGTGGTAATGCGGCCATTGTTGTTACGACCACCAGACTTCGATTTTTTCTCGATCAGCGGTGCGTGAGGAGCGCCTTTGTGCAGCTCCTTGTTGACCACCTTGACCACGAAACGGCGGCCAGGGGAAGTCGGTTTGCATTTAACGATTGCCATGATGCACCCCTTCCTTACTCAGCACTGCTGCTGAAATCGAGATCTTGGCCTGGCTGAAGGGAGACGATCGCCTTCTTCCAGTCATTACGCTTGCCCAGACCACGTGCGGTACGCTTGGTTTTACCCAGAACGTTAACAGTCGACACGTTTTCAACTTTTACGTTGAACAGGCCTTCGACAGCTTTCTTGATTTCCAGCTTGGTTGCATCAGTAGCAACCTTGAATACGAACTGGCCTTTTTTCTCAGCCAGAACGGTAGCCTTCTCGGAAACGTGCGGGCCAAGGAGGACTTTGAATACGCGTTCCTGGTTCATCCCAGCAGCTCCTCGAATTTCTTCACGGCCGAGACAGTGATCAACACTTTCTCGTATGCGATCAGACTGACCGGGTCGGAACCTTGTACGTCACGTACGTCGACGTGCGGCAGGTTACGAGCAGCCAGGTACAGGTTCTGATCAACAGCGTCGGAAACGATCAATACGTCGCTCAGACCCATGCCGTTCAGCTTGTTCAGCAGATCTTTGGTTTTCGGTGCTTCAACAGCGAAGTCCTGAACCACGACCAGACGGTCGCTACGCACCAGCTCAGCGAGGATGGAGCGCAGAGCTGCGCGATACATCTTCTTGTTGAGCTTTTGCGAGTGATCTTGAGGGCGAGCTGCGAAGGTTACACCACCGCCACGCCAGATCGGACCACGAGTGGTACCAGCACGAGCACGGCCAGTACCCTTCTGACGCCATGGGCGCTTACCGCCACCAGCCACGTCGGAACGGGTCTTCTGCTGCTTGGTACCCTGACGGCCGCCAGCCATGTAGGCCACGACTGCTTGGTGAACCAGCGTCTCGTTGAATTCGCCACCGAAAGTCAGTTCGGAAACTTCGATCGCCTGAGCGTCATTTACATTAAGTTGCATGTCAGTTTCCCCTTAACCGCGAGCCTTGACAGCTGGACGTACAACCACGTCGCCGCCAGTAGCGCCAGGTACGGCACCCTTGATCAGCAGCAGGTTGCGTTCAGCGTCTACGCGAACTACTTCCAGGGACTGAACAGTCACGCGCTCGGCGCCCATGTGACCGGACATTTTCTTGCCCTTGAACACACGACCAGGAGTCTGGCACTGGCCGATGGAACCAGGAACACGGTGCGACACGGAGTTACCGTGGGTGTTGTCCTGACCACGGAAGTTCCAGCGCTTGATGGTACCGGCGAAGCCTTTACCTTTGGACTGACCAGTAACGTCAACCAGCTGGCCTGCAGTGAAGAGTTCAGCTTTGATCAGATCGCCAGCCTGGAAATCGCCTTCTTCAAGACGGAACTCCCAAACACCGCGACCAGCGGCAACGTTGGCCTTGGCGAAGTGGCCTGCCTGAGCGGCAGTCACACGCGAAGCACGACGCTCGCCGACAGTGACTTGCACTGCACGGTAGCCATCGGTTTCTTCAGTTTTGAACTGGGTGACGCGATTCGGCTCGATCTCAATGACCGTGACCGGAATGGAGACACCTTCTTCGGTGAAAATGCGGGTCATACCGCACTTGCGACCGATTACACCAATAGTCATGTTGTAAACCTCATGAGTGTACGGGGCTTTCACCCGCTATGGCCGCCCATTTCAGAGCGTTACACGACTAGACCGAAGTCTTAGCCGAGGCTGATCTGTACTTCCACACCTGCCGCCAGATCAAGCTTCATCAGCGCGTCAACGGTTTTATCCGTTGGCTGGACGATGTCCAGAACACGCTTATGAGTGCGAATCTCGTACTGGTCACGCGCGTCTTTGTTGACGTGCGGGGAAACCAGAACGGTGAAACGCTCTTTGCGGGTAGGCAGTGGAATTGGACCACGCACTTGTGCACCAGTACGTTTCGCGGTTTCCACGATTTCCTGGGTGGATTGGTCGATCAGGCGATGGTCGAAAGCCTTCAACCTGATACGGATTTGCTGATTTTGCATTGGATTTCAGACTCCAGGCTGTTCCCAACGGACGCACTACGCCCGCTAAAAGGAGGCGTGATTCTATAGACGCCCCCATTTAGTGTCAACCCAATAAAAAAAACCCCCGCTGAGCGGGGGTTTTTTCAATCGGTCGAGTGATTACTCGATGATTTTGGCCACAACGCCGGCGCCGACGGTACGACCGCCTTCACGGATAGCGAAGCGCAGACCGTCTTCCATTGCGATGGTCTTGATCAGGGTAACAGTCATCTGAATGTTGTCACCTGGCATTACCATTTCAACGCCTTCCGGCAGTTCGCAGTTACCGGTCACGTCAGTGGTACGGAAGTAGAACTGTGGACGGTAGCCTTTGAAGAACGGAGTGTGACGGCCGCCTTCTTCCTTCGACAGGACGTAGACTTCTGCGGTGAACTTGGTGTGCGGCTTGACCGAACCTGGCTTGACCAGAACCTGGCCACGCTCAACGTCGTCACGCTTGGTACCACGCAGCAGAACGCCGCAGTTCTCGCCAGCACGACCTTCGTCCAGCAGCTTGCGGAACATCTCAACACCGGTGCAGGTGGTGGTGGTAGTGTCACGTAGACCAACGATTTCCAGCGGATCCTGAACGCGGACGATACCACGCTCGATACGACCGGTAACAACGGTACCACGACCCGAAATCGAGAACACGTCTTCGATCGGCATCAGGAACGGCTGGTCGATGGCACGAACTGGCTCAGGAATGTAGCTGTCCAGAGTCTCTACCAGCTTCTTGACAGCGGTAGTGCCCATTTCGTTGTCGTCTTTGCCTTCCAGCGCCATACGAGCCGAACCGATGATGATCGGGGTGTCGTCGCCTGGGAAGTCATAGGTGGACAGCAGGTCGCGAACTTCCATCTCGACCAGTTCCAGCAGCTCAGCGTCGTCTACCAGGTCAGCCTTGTTCAGGAAGACCACGATGTACGGAACGCCTACCTGACGGGACAGCAGGATGTGCTCACGGGTTTGCGGCATCGGACCATCGGCGGCCGAGCAAACCAGGATCGCGCCGTCCATCTGGGCAGCACCGGTGATCATGTTCTTCACGTAGTCAGCGTGACCTGGGCAGTCAACGTGAGCGTAGTGACGAATGGTCGAGTTGTACTCAACGTGAGCGGTGTTGATGGTGATACCGCGCGCTTTTTCTTCCGGAGCCGAGTCGATCTTGTCGAACTCAACGATTGCCGAACCGAAAACTTCGGAGCAAACGCGAGTCAGAGCTGCGGTCAGAGTGGTCTTACCGTGGTCAACGTGGCCGAT